>NZ_NQKX01000003.1 GCF_002252635.1 Synechococcus sp. MW101C3 | reverse complement strand
AGGAGGTGAAGGATCTGCTGTGCCGAGCACGGCAGCCGGTGAGCCTGGAAACGAAGGTGGGCGACGGGGAAGATACGGAGCTGCTGGATCTGCTGCAGGGGGACGGGACGCTGCCGGAGGAGAGCGTGGACAGCGAATGCCTGAGGGGGGATATGCGGGCACTGCTGGAGCAACTGCCGGAGTTGCAGCGCGATGTGCTGAAGATGCGCTTCGGGCTCGATGGCGAAGAACCGATGAGCCTCACCGGCATCGCCCGCTCCCTCGGCATGAGCCGCGACAAGACCCGCAACCTCGAACGCCGCGCCCTCGACGGCATCCGCTCCCATTCCCGCCGCCTGGAGGGCTACCTGGTGGCCTGAGCCCTCACCGGCCGGAGTTGAAGCGGGCCCGGAAGCGGTTGTAGATGGCGTTCATCGCCAGCATCAGCAGCCCCACGCCGATGAACACCACGCCACGGAGTCCCAAATCCGCCTGGGCCATGTCGATCGCCACCAGCCGCACCAGGCAGGCCCCCAACCCCAGCAGGGCCAGCCAGCGGAACTGCTGATCGCGCAGCACGGCGCTCAGCAGGTAGATCACGAACGCCTGCAGGGCCCACAGCAGCGTGAGCAGCGATCGGTCGTAGCGGGCCGCCAGGCTCCAGGCCACGGCCACGAACATCGGGTAGTACAGCCAGCGGTTGGGAGCGGCGGCGACGCGCCGGGCGATCCAGCTCAGTAACGGCAACCCCTGCGAGGCCGCCTGCAGCGGAGTCTCCAGTTTCTTGTGCGCCAGCAGGATGAACAGCACCTCCAGTGCGATCGCCAGCACCCCCACCGTCTGCGGCTGCCCCAGCCAGCGCTCTGGAGCCGGCGGCAGTGTGTCCAGCATCGCCAGCAGGCCGAGGATGCCGCGCCAGTACACCAGCACCGCATACACGGCCAGCCGCGGCGCAAACAGGCGTTGCAGCTTCGGGATCACCAGCAGCACCGCCAGCAGCGACCAGGCCACTGGCCGCCACAGCGGACCGACCTCCACCGCGATGCCCAGAACCGAAACCAGCACGGCTGCTTCCAGCGCCAGAGGCTGAACGCCACGCCAGAGCGGCAGCGCCGTCAGGCCTGCGCCGGGGCGCAGGAACCAGACCCGCAGCGCCACCACCAGGGCGAACAGCTGGATCGGCAGGCGGGCGCTGAAGCTCACGCGGCCCAGGCTGAGCAGCTCCGGGCTGGGCAGGATCACCAGCAGGTAGGCCGTGAGGAACAGCACCAGGTAGCCCAAGGCCATCACCAGCAGCTGCAGGGCGGGCCCCCGCGACCGGCGGCGGGCGAGCTCCAGCGCACCCGCAGCCAGGGCCAGCCAGGCGGTCCCGGGCAACAGCTCCGAGATCGGTGCCAGGGCCAGATACACCCCCAGGGCGGCGGTGACTCCGAACAGATGCAGTCCGGTGGCCCTCAGCGCGGGCCGGCCACCGGCACCGGCTAGCAGCAAGGAGAGTGCGGCCAGGGGCAGGAGCCGGATCAGCAGGGGCGCCAGCGACCAGGGCGCCTGCACCACCAGCACGAGCCAGCTGGTCAGGTGTGCCATGACGATTGCCAGCCCGCAGCCGCCGAGCAGGCCCGGCGGCCGTTGCCGGCGGGCGAGCAGCAGCAGGGCGCCCACCACCACCAGCGCCAGCGTTTCCCGCCAGGGAGCGGGCGCGCTGATCGATGTGCCCACCGCCACCAGCAACCCGCTGATCCAACCCAACGCGGCTGGCCACGGCAGCGGCACGGCGCGGCGCTGAAGCAGCAGTTGCAGCAGAGCTGCCAGCAGGCCGGCACCGATCAGCACAGCGGCGTTCTGGCCCTGCTCCAGAGCCGTGGGTGCGGTGGTCAGTGCATCGACGGCGGCGGTGATCAGCCCCGTGAACACCAGGGCAACGGCCA
The DNA here is from genome assembly GCF_002252635.1 of Synechococcus sp. MW101C3. Lineage (NCBI taxonomy): Bacteria > Bacillati > Cyanobacteriota > Cyanophyceae > Synechococcales > Synechococcaceae > Synechococcus > Synechococcus sp. MW101C3. The sequence continues at coordinate 319,661 of NZ_NQKX01000003.1, read as the reverse complement.
CCAGATTCACCGCTCCCCACCCCCAGCGCCGCAGCACCGGATCGTGCTCGCTCACGGCCAGGCCGAGGAACAGCACGGTCTCCAGCCAGAGGCAGGCCACCAGCAGCGGCCCATTCACCACCAGCGGCTGCAGGCTCAGCACCGCTGCCATCGCCAGAACCTGGGCCACCAGCAGATCGCAGCGGACCAGCCAGCGCACCCCCGCCCGGCCGGCCCCCTTACCCAGCGTGTAGGCGAGGGCAGCGGCCAGGGCCAGGCCCACGATGCGCTCCGCCGCATGGGTTGGTGTCACCAGCAGGGCCAGACCTACCCCGCCCCAGCGGCTGAGCAGCAGCAACAGGGGGAGGGGGCGCAGTTCTGGCGCTCTGCCGCGCGGATGGTGCTGCCACAGCGCCCCTCCGCCGAACACCACCAGGGCACCGACCAAGGCGAAGCCACGCTCCGGCTGCATGGCCTCCAGCAGCGCTCCATTGCCCGCAAGCCACCAGAGCTGGAAGCCGGCATACGCCCAGGTGACCACCAGTTGATGACGTTCCTGCCGCTGGGGCAACGGCATCGCCAGGCCCGCCACCGTCACCAGCGTGGCAAGGGCGAGGGTGATTGGGTTCTGGCTGGCGATCAGCAGGGGCACCAGGTTCACCACCACGTGCAGGGAGGCCACCGACTGGCTGGGGGCCACCCGGGCCAGCAGCAGATTCACGGCCATGCCCACCGCCAGCAGCAGCACAGCCGGACCAGGCGCTTCGATCCAGCGCAGCCCCAGTTCCGGCAGGGAGCCGGCGGCGGCGCAGGCGAACAGCAAGAGAGCGCCACCGCCGCTGCGCATCCACAGGCTCAGTTCGCGCCAGGGGCTTGGGCGACCCAGCAGCAGCGAAGGGGCCGCCAAAGCTGCAGCGGTGGCCACGGTGATCAGGAAGCGCTCGAAGCCCCCGAGCCGCAGGCCCACGTTCACCACGACGAAGGTGACCCCGGCCACCACCACCATCACGCCCAGGATCCCGGTCCAGTTCTCGACCAGGAGCCGCTCCAGCTTCCCGGGCGTTCTGGGTCCGCGAGGCGACGGCGTGCGCGGCGACAGAGGCGGCGGGGGTGGGAACGCGGGCCCTGTCGGCGAGGAAGTCCCGACGTCGGCATCCATCGGCGGAACAACGACCACCGCCACATCCCCCTCCACCACATCCGCCACCACCGCGGATTCCGCCGCCGCTGGCCTCAGGCGGCTTGGACCCAGGGGCGGCGCTGACGGAACCGGTGCGCTGGGTTCCGTCTCGAGCCGCTTGCCCGCTGCCTGCCCGACTGGAGCTGGAGGCAGCGCGCCCAGCCGGGCTTCCAGCTGCTGCAGCCGGCGCTCCAGTGTGTTCAGCTGCCCCCGCTGCAGCGAATGGCTGTGCAGCCACAGCCCGATCAGCAGGATCGCCAGCAGGATCGCCAGCACCAGGAGGGGAACGCCCACGATGGACCCGGCGACTGCCCTGGTTTCTAACCCTGCCATCACAGGTTGTCCCATGCCGGGCTGATTCCGGTGGGGCGGAACAGCCAGGCCTGCGGCGCTTGGTTGGTCGCAACAGCGACGCCATTCGACCGGCGGCAGTGGGCTGGCTGCAGGCGCGTTGCTACAGATCCATGACCTCCCCCCTTTCTGCCCCTGCTGCTGGTGTTCGGCTGCAGCTGGCCAGGCACGACCTGGAGCGCCTCGACACGCTCACCTGCTCAAGCAGCGGTTGCCTGTGGGCAGGCCTCGGGACAGTGCGGCGGATGGTGCTCGGTCCTCCCTGCGGCCAGGTGGGCCCCACTCTGGATGCCGCTCTGCTGCTGAAGTTGCCGGTGGATTTCGAGTGACTGGTACCTGCCGTTCTGCGACACCTTCAGGGCCTACAAACGCTGGTGCATCGACAGCCTGCGCGACCGCCTCGCTCTGGCGATAGGCACTTCTCATCAGCACCTGGATGCCTACCGCTCCCTGGAGGCCGAAGTGGAGCGGCGGCTGAGGCTGTATCGCCTGATCGACCATCTGCGCGGCCGGCGCGCGGATGTGATCCTCACCAATGCTGAAAGCAATCCAAGGGCGGTGGCGGAGCTGAAGCGGCTGCACTGGGGTGTGGCCCTCGGCGATGACTACTCCGCCACCAAGTCCTTCGTGTCGATGACGTTGCTCAAGGGCCGGCGCGTGACCCTGTTGCCCGATCTTGAAGTGGCGCAGATCTTTGGTCTGGTGGTGCGCGACGGCAAGGCCGATGTGGGGGTGGTGGCGCGCAGCTTTGTGGAAAGCCAACCCAGCGATGAGTGCAATCCCACCCGTGCTGAGGTGGGAGCCCGGGTGATCGCCCGCGGCCTTCCCCAGCCGGCTTTGGTGGTGACCCTGTCGCCCAAGCTCGACGATGGCGACCGGCGGGTTCTGGCCAGGCTGCTGATGGACCTGCCCGCGCAGGTGCGCACGCGCATCAGGCCAGCTAACACCCGGGTGTGATTTCGGATGATCGAACTGCTCAACTGATCCGGCAAGGCTGTTCGAGCCTGCCTGGAAACTTCAGGAACGGCCGAACCGAGGGCTGTTTCGATCAGAACGCCGGATCAGCTTTCCCGCTCCCGTCACCCGTTTCTGTCGCTGGGTCCGATCAGAAGAACTGGTCGAAGTTATCGAAATCAACGGCCTTGAAGCTGCCGTTCTCCACCTGCTCCATCAACCGCACCAGTTGGGCCCACAGCGCCCCCGCGGTGAGCAGCGAGAGCAGCAGCGCCACCAGCAGGGCGGTGCCGCTGCCGAAGCCGAACACCTGCAGCGCCCCGCCGATGAACAGGGTGACGCCGATCACCAGACCGCTGTAGGACGCCACCACCTCGCCCGAGCCCAGCGGCAGCAGCGCCAGACGGTCCTGCTTCCAGCCCTCCAGCTTGTCCTGCACCTGGCGGGAAAAGGTGAGCCCGCACAGGACGCTGATCGCCAGCCCGACGCCTGCCAGGAAGAACGGCGGCTGGCCGTAGGCGGCGTACTGGAGCAGCAGGCCCTGCGCCTCCAGGTCGTTGAAGGGGCCACCGCTGTAAGCATCGGCGTCGAGCAGGGCGCTGCCCAGGGCCAGTGCCGCTTCGCTCGGATCAGTGGGCACGAGGGTCACGGCGACGGGCCAGCGGAAGAAGGCCCGACCCTAGCGATTGGTGCGGGCGTCCCCGCCCCAGGCTCAGGCGGCTGCCGCCAGCGGGTTGAGCCGCTGCAGCATGCCCTCGGCCAGCTTGCGCGGCGAGAAGGTGCGCCGCAGGAGGCCCAGCAGTGCCTGCAGATCTTCGGTGTGCAGGCGGTTGTCACGCACCAGCATCAGCAGCAGGCGCTGGCGCAGGCTGCTGCCCCGCGGGCCGAGCAGCAGGCGCAGACCGGCGCCGGCCACAGGCAGCAGGTCGGGGTTGGCGTCGTCCTGCTCCACCACCGCCAGCAGGCTTTCCAGCCGCTCCAACTGCAGGCGGCCGCTGGCATCGAACAGCACCTCCAGCAGCTTTTCGCGCAGTTCGCTGGTGTCCCCGGCCAGCAGGCGCCGCGCCACATAGGGATAGGCCACGCGGATGATCTTGAAATCGGGGTTCAACCGCAACGCCAGACCCTCCTGACTCACCACCGCACGGATGATCAGGGCGAAGCGGGCCGGCACTCGGAACGGGTAATCGAACATCAGCTCCGAGAAGCGATCGGTGATCGCCTTGAAGTTGAAGGAGCCCACGTTCTCGCCCAGCTGGCCGCCCAGCACCGCCTCCAGTGCCGGCACGATCGGCGTGAGATCAGCATCGGGCCGCAGGAAGCCGAGCGCCTGGAAATCGCGGGCCAGCGCCTGGAAATCGCGGTTGATCAGGTGCACCACCGCGGCGGTGAGGGTGAGCCGGTCGGCATCGCTGATCGAATCCATCATGCCGAAATCGACATAGGCCACATGGCCCATGGCGCCCGTTTTGCCGGTGAGCGCGAACAGGTTGCCGGGATGGGGATCGGCGTGGAAATAGCCGAATTCGAGCAGTTGCTGCAAGCCCGCCGTGACACCGGTGCGGATCAGGGCGGTGGGATCAAGGTGGTGGGCTTCCAGTTCCAGCCGGTTCTGCAGCTTGATGCCGTTGATCCAGCTCGTGGTGAGCACACGCCGGCTGGAGAGCTGCCGCTCCACCTTCGGCACGGTCACGGCCGGATTGGAGGCGAACAGGTCGGCGAAACGCTCGGCATTGTCGGCCTCGCAGCGATAGTCGATCTCCTCGAACAGGCTGCGGCCGAACTCATCGATGATGTCGCCGAGGCCGAAGCCGAGGTTCAACGGCAGGAACGGGGCCGCCAGCACGCCGAGGCTGCGGATGATCACCAGGTCGCGGCGCAGCTGATAGGCGAGGTTTGGGCGTTGCACCTTCACGGCCACCCAGTGCCCGCCTGGCAGCTCGGCCTTGTAGACCTGGCCCAGGCTGGCGGCCGCCACCGGATAGGACGGAAAGGTGGTGAACAGCTGATCGGCTGGGGCGCCCAGTTCCTGCTCGATCAGGGCGAGGGCCACGGCGTGGGAGAAGGGGGGCAGGTTGTCCTGCAGCTGGGTCAGTTGATCGAGCCAGTCGCGTCGCACCAGGTCGGGCCGGGTGGAGAGGGCCTGACCGACCTTGATGAAGCAGGGGCCGAGTGAGGTGAGGGTGGTGAGAATGCGGCGGCCCAGGCGCTTCTGCACCTCCCGGTCGTTGCTGTTGCCCTGCACGGTGAGCACCACCGCCAGACCCAGCAGTTGCCAGAGCACCCCCACCAGCCGCGCGATCAGGATCCAGGGCCGGCGCAGCAACCAGCGGCGGTCACTCCGGGGGTCGTAGCGGAGCGGCGGCCCGGGGTCCTGCGGGCGGCCGGGAACGGCGGCTGCGGTGGTCCCGTTGGCCGCTGGCGCAGCGGTGCCGGTTGGGGCCGCAGCAGTGGCGGGCGCGAGCGAAGTTGAAGTGATAGCCGGTGCCCCTGCGCGGCAGGGGAGTGTCGACGGCCCACTCTAGGAACAGTTTTCTGCCCTTCATGTCTCTGATCGGCGCTCTGCGCGGGCAGCCCTCCGCTCTGGCACTGCACCTGCCGGCCCATGGGCGCGGCCGCGGGCTGGCCGCCGATCTGGCGCGCCTGTTGCGCGATCGCCCCGGCCGTTGGGACCTGCCCGAACTGCCGGCCATCGGCGGACCGCTCGAAGCGGAAGGGGCGGTGGCCGCCGCCCAGGTCCGCACTGCCGCGCTGTGCGGCGCCGACCGCTGCTGGTTCGGCGTCAACGGCGCCAGTGGCCTGCTGCAGGCCGCCCTGCTGGCGTTGGCCCCGCCCGGCGGGCGGGTGCTGCTGCCGCGCAACCTGCACCGCAGCCTGCTGCACGGCTGCGTGCTCGGCCAGTTGCAGCCGGTGCTGTTCGATCTGCCCTTCGAGGCCGCCACCGGCCTCTGGCAGGCCCCAACCCCCGCCGGCCTGGAGCAGGTGCTGCAGCAGGCGGGCCCGCTGGCGGCGGTGGTGCTGGTGCACCCCACGTATCAGGGGCTGGAGGGGGATCTGGCCGGTCTGATCGCCGTGGCCCATCGCCTGGGGCTGCCGGTGCTGGTGGATGAATGCCATGGGGCCGATCGCGCCGCTGCCCTTGGCGCCGGCGCCGACCTGGTGGTGCAGTCGTTGCACAAAGGCGCGGCAGGACTGGCCCAGAGCGCCGTGATCCTGCTGCAGGGCGAGCGGGTGTCTGCTGTGGCGCTGGAGCGCTCCCTGGGCTGGTTGCAGACCTCCAGCCCCAGTGCCCTGCTGCTGGCCTCGGCGGAGGTGGCCTTGCGCCAGCTGCACGCGCCCAGCCCGGCCGAGCGCCGCTGCCGGCAGCGGGCGCTGGCGGTGGCGGCGCGCCTGCGCCAGCGGCTGCAGGCGGAGGGGTTGCCGTTGGTGGCCAACCAGGATCCGCTGCGGCTGGTGCTCCACACCGCCGCCATGGGGATCAATGGGCTCGACGCCGACCAATGGTTGATGGCCCGCGGCGTGATCGCCGAGTTGCCCGAGCCGGGCGCACTCACCTTCTGCCTCGGCCTGGTGCCGCCGCCGGCTCTGGTGTGGCGCTTGCGCCGCCACCTGCTCGCCCTGCGGGCGGCGCTCGGGGCGGAGCCGCTGGCCCCCTTCACGCCGCCGCCGCTTCCGCTGGTGGCCGAACCCGAGCTGCCGGTGGGGGAGGCCTGGCGCGCGCCCCGGCAGGCGGTGCGGCTGGCGGCGGCGGCCGATCGTCTGGCGGCCGAACCGCTGTGCCCCTATCCCCCCGGCATCCCCCTGCTGATTCCCGGCGAGCGCATCGATGCCGCCCGGGCGGAGTGGCTGTGCCAGCAGCGCCTCCTATGGCCTGACCAGATCGCTGATAGCGTGAATGTTGTGGCCTGAAGGGCGCTGCGGATGGGCGCTGGGGAGCAGGAGCAGGCGGCGGGCGCTGGCTTCCAGTGGGATTTCGTCACCCCCGGCCTTCCCGACAGCGTGTTTGAAGGGGCGCCAGGCTTCAGTCCCACGCCGATGGAGCTGCGCGTGATGCTGCTGGCCCATCTGCGCCCCCGCACCCACTCGGTGGTGTGGGACGTGGGCGGCGGTACAGGCGCCCTGGCGCTGGAGATCGCTCGGCTGATGCCCGCCGGTGAAGTGCATACCCTCGAGCGCGATCCAGAGGCGATCGAGCTGCTGGAGTGCAACCGCCGCCGCTTCGGCATCCCCAACCTCCACATTCATGCCGGCCAGGCTCCTGAGGATCTCGGCCTGCTGCCCCCCCACCCCGACCGGGTGCTGCTGGAGGTGGGCCGGCCGCTGGCCGCCGTGCTCCAGTCCGTCTGGACGGCGCTGCAGCCGGGGGGACGCCTGGTGATCAGCACCGCCAGCCTTGAGGGCCTGGTGGATGCCACCGACACGCTCAGCCAGCTGAAGGCGCGCGATGTGCAGGTGGTGCAGGCCACGGTGCACCGCATGCAGCGCCGCGGCAGCCAGGCGCGGCTGGCTGCCGCCGAACCGCTGTTCGTGATCGCCGCCGAGCGTCTCGGGTGAACGCGTCGTCCCGTCCTCCCACCTCGAAGCGGCGCCTGTTCAGCGGACTCGCTGCGGGCGCCTTCGGCCTGGTGGTGGTGGCGCTCGGCGGCTGGTGGTTCACCCTGGCGGTGGGGGTGATCGTGCACCTGGGCCTGCTGGAGTTCTTTCGTCTGGCGCAGTTCAAGGGCATCCGCCCGGCCACCAAAACCACATTGGTGGTCTGCCAGGTGCTGCTGGTGGCCACCCAGTGGGCCAGTGGCGGCGGGCTGGCCTCGGATCTGGCGGCGGCGGTGCTGCCGGTGTCGGGGGCGGCCATCTGCGGCTGGCTGCTGCTGCAGCCGATCACGGGCACCATCGCCGACATCGCTGCTTCGATCTTCGGGCTCTTCTACCTGGGCTTCCTTCCCAGCCATTGGCTGCGTCTGCGTGATCTCAGTGATGCCGTGCTGGCGCCCCATCTGGTGGGAGCCGGCTGGCCGTTCTCCTCCGGGATGGCGCTCACCCTGATTGCCTGTCTGATGGTGGTGGCCACCGACATCGGCTCCTACATGATCGGTCGCCGCCTCGGGCGGCATCCGCTCTCGCCGATCTCCCCCGGCAAGACGGTGGAAGGGGCGCTGGGAGGAGTGGCCTGCTCGTTGCTGGTGGGGGTGATCGGTGGGCTCTGGCTGGGCTGGCCCTGGGGGTGGGCCGTGGGCGGCGGGCTGGGCGCGATCGTGTCTCTGTTCGCCCTGGTTGGTGATCTCACCGAATCGATGATGAAGCGGGACGCGGGGGTGAAGGATTCCGGTGATGCCATCCCCGGCCACGGCGGCATCCTCGATCGCATTGACAGCTACCTGTTCACCCCAGCGGTGGTCTTCTACTACGTGACCCTGGTGGTGCCGCTGCTCAGCCGCCCGGCCTTACTGCCTTGAGCTTGCTGCCCTGATGCACTGGCCTGAGCTGCTGCCCCGCGGCAGTCCCTGTGGCCTCGAGCTTTGCCATGAACCACGCCCCCCGGCCTGCTCCAGCTCAGGGCTGCACGCGGGCTTCTCCCTGCAGCTGGAGCATGCCGCCCTCAAGGTTGGCGGTGGTGATGCGGATGTTCGGGTCCATCGGCAGGCTGGCCCGCAGCTCCCCGTCGACAGCGTGGATCTCCACCCGCCCATCCACGGCCACGGGCCTGGTTTCCAGCTCCATCAGGCGGTTCTCCCCCATCGCCCGCGCGGCCAGGATCAAGGTGTCGCGGGCGATGCGCAGCTCCACCAGCGGCCCCAGCCCCAGCAGCTGCTCTCCCAGCAGATCGCTGAGCTCACGCCAGCGCGGTTTGCTCAGGGAGTGAGTGAGCCCGGTGGCGGTGAAGGCCACCCTGCCGCGGATGCCGAAGGGGTGGTCGAGGGTGAGCGACTGGGCGCGCACCAGCCGCCCCAGCTTCACCCGCAGCGGATCGCTGCGCAGTTCCACCAGTTCAAACTGCAGGCCGTCATACACCACCCGCCGCGCCATCAGCGTCACGCCCTCCAACTGGCCGCGCAACAGCTGCAGAGCGCTGCCGTGCAGCTGCAGCTCCAGGCTCTCCACGGCCTCGCACTGGCTGCGGATCCAGAACTGCAGACCAGCCGCGAGCAGTTGCAGCACCGGTCCGCCGGGGGCTTGGGATTCGGAGCTGGTCATGGAGCCTGCAAGGGGATGGCTTCTCTAACAGAGGCCAGGCGTGAGCCAGGCGGCAGCCACCTGATTGCTCTGGTCGAGATGGGGCAGGTGGCCGCAGTCGGCCAGTTCCTTCACTCGGTCCCCCAGCAACGCCAGGGCGGCTTTTTTCTGCGGGGCCCGCAGAATGCGGTCATCAGCGCCCCAGAGCACCTCCAGCGGCTGGCTGGGCAAGGGTTTGCCGCAGCCAGCGAAACCACCGCTGCGGGCGAAGCGGCGCAGGGAATCGGCCCATCCCGGTGTGGCCAGATGCAGGGAGGCGATCTCCTCTTCCGCGGGCCCCACGCTGGCGGATGGGTCGGCGAAGGCCGTGCGGCAGAGGCTGCGGCGCACGCCCGGCAGGCCGAGAAAGCGCACCCCGAGGGCATCGAGCAGCGGCGGCAGGGGCATGGGCCGGCCGGTGAGGCCTGCGGGGGCGAGCAGCAGCAGCCGGTGGATGCGCGCGGGTTGGCGCCGGCTTAGTTCCACCGCCACGGCCCCGCCCATCGAGGCTCCGATCAGGCCGAGTGGCTGGGGGCCAAGGCGTGCAGCGGCTTCCGCCAGCAGGGCCTCGAGATGGGTGAGCACGCCGCGGGGGCTGTAATCGCCATCGGCGGGCCGGGGCGTGAAGCCGAAGCCGAACAGATCGGGAATCAAGAGCGTGGCGCCACCGGCCAGCAGCGGCGCGAGCCGCCGGAACTCCAGAAAGCTGCTGTCGAAGCCGTGCAGCAGCAGCAGCGGCGGGCCCTCCCCCAGCACCGCCACCGGGAAGGGCCGCGCCCAGCCCGGCAGGTCCCACCACTGCACCGCCGCTGCCAGCTGACGGCCCTGCGGATCGAGCAGGTTGCGGGCCGCCGCCTCCACCAGCGCCCGGCCGTCAGGCTGCGGAAGGGTCAACGGTTGGCGTCGGCGCTGGCCGACTGCTCGATGGCGGCATCGGTGGTCACCAGCGCGCCCAGCAGGTCAGCCGGGCTCACGGCAAAGGGCAGCCGGTGCAGATCAGATCCCGGCTGACAGGCGAAGGCGCACACCCGTTGCAGATCGCTGAGCGGTGAGTCCGCCAGCCCCAGCTGCGCCAGGGTGACCGGCAGCGAGAGCTGGCGGAAGAAGCTCAGCAACTGGCGCCGCGCCTGGGAAGCGAGGCGGTTGCCGCCCACCAGCTCCTCCAGGCGCAGCTGCACCAGGATGCCGAAGCCCACCTTCTCCCCATGCAGGCGGCCATGGCTCGCCTCCAGCTGGGTGAGGCCGTTATGCACCGCATGGGCGCCCACGGTGCGGCAGCGGGCACCACCCAGGCCGCCGATCACGCCGGCGGTGAGCCCGCAGGCCTCAGCCACACGCGCCCAGGCTTCACCGCCCGGGTGGGCCATGGCCTCCTGGCCTTCCAGCAGCAGCTGATCCCGCAGCACGCGGGCCATCTGCACCGCCTGATGCACGAGGCCGTCGGTGCTGGTGGCGCTGCTCACCGACGCTTCGTACCACTTGGCCATGGCGTCGGCCAGTCCGCTGGCCAGGGTGCGGGGCGGTGCCTGCAGGATCAGACGGTGATCGAACACCAGCAGAGCGGGAGAGCGCTCAAGGCTCACATCGCAGGTGAAGGCTCCGCCGGGGGAATAGAGGTTGGCCAGGGCGGTCCAGCCGGCGCAGGTGGCGGCGCTGGTGGGCACGGTGATGCAGGGCAGCCCGAGCCGATCGGCCAGCAGCTTGCCCGCGTCCATCACCTTGCCGCCCCCGGCTGTTACCACGGCATCGATTGGGTCCGCCGCCATTGGATCAGCATTCGCCGCCGCGACGTCTGCCTGAAGCCGCTGCAGATCCTCTTCGCAGCAATCGAACTGCAGCTGAGCGGGTAGGGGATCAAGCCCGAGCCTCCGCAGATCAGCGGCCAGCGACTCGCGTAGAGCAGCGGTGGCGCGGCTGCGGCCGAGGAACAGGGGACGTCGGCAGAGGGCGGCGATGGCCGGCAGGGAGGCTTCCCAGGCACCTTTGCCGCGCAGCACGCGGGCCGGGGCGATCAGGTGTTCGCTCAAGCTGATGCTCATCTGATCAATCTAGTCGGCCGATTTTGGGCATCGAGCGGCAACGCGACCCCGCACCTGCGCGGCGTGCGGTGGCACGAGCAAGAAAAAGCGGGAGTTCATTGAACTCCCGCTGTCGAGTGGACCGTGTGAAACCGCCGCTGATTCAGGCGCTGGCGGCAGCCAGTTCGGGCTCGGGCGTGATCGCCTGGTGGCGGATCACCACCTGCTTGTCGTCGTCGACATCGACGATCGCTGCATCGCCATCCTTGAGGCGGCCGGAGAGGAACTCCTCGGCCAGAGAATCCTCAAGCAGGCGCATCACGGCGCGGCGCAGCGGGCGGGCTCCGTAACTGGGGTTGTAGCCCTCTTCGACCAGGCGCTCTTTAAAGGCCTCGGTGACGGAGAGGCCAATGCCTTTCTCCTGCATCCTGCCGAACACTTCGCGCAGCATGATGTCGGCGATCACCTTCACTTCGTCACGGGTGAGTTGACGGAAGACGATGATCTCGTCGAGACGGTTGAGGAACTCAGGGCGGAAGTACTGCTTCAGCTCTTCGTTCACCAGGGAGCGGATGCGGTTGTACTGGGTTTCTTCGGCAGCGGCGCCGGAGAATTCGAAGCCCAGGCCCCCACCCCCTTTCTCGATCACCTTCGAACCGATGTTCGAGGTCATGATGATCAGGGTGTTTTTGAAGTCAACCGTGCGGCCTTTGGAATCGGTGAGGCGGCCATCTTCCAGCAGCTGAAGCAGCAGGTTGAACACATCGGGGTGAGCCTTCTCGATTTCGTCGAAGAGCACCACGGTGTAGGGCCGGCGGCGCACCGCTTCGGTGAGCTGGCCACCTTCGTTGAAGCCGACATAACCCGGAGGCGAGCCGATCAGCTTGCTGACGGTGTGGCGCTCCATGAACTCCGACATGTCGAGCCGGATCATCGACTCTTCGCTGCCGAAGAAGTAAGCCGCCAGAGCCTTGGTGAGCTCGGTTTTGCCCACGCCGGTGGGGCCGGAGAAGATGAAGCTGGCGATTGGGCGGTTGGGGTTCTTGAGCCCCACCCGGGCGCGGCGGATGGCCTTGGACACAGCCTTGACGGCTTCGTCCTGGCCGATCAGGCGCTGGTGGAGGGTTTCCTCCATGTTGAGCAGCTTCACCGATTCGCTTTCGGTGAGCTTCTGAACCGGCACGCCGGTCCAGGAGGCCACGATCTGGGCGATGTCCTCTTCGGTGACCACCGGGCTGCGATCGCCGCCGGCACCGGCAAGCGGCAACTCGATAGAGCCGGTGGCTTGGGTGGTGATGGCCTCGCCGCCTTCGGCTGCCGTGGGCTCTTCGTCGCGACGGGCCTGGAGGATGGATCGGATCTGCTCACGCAGTTCCACTTCCTTGTCGCGCAGTTCACCGGCCTTGGTGAAGTCTTGCTCGCGGACGGAATCTTCTTTCTGCTTCTGCACCGAGCGCAGTTGCTTGTCGAGCTCCTTGGCGGCCGGCGGCAGCTTCGAGTTGAGCAGGCGCACGCGGCTGCCGGCTTCATCGACGAGGTCGATCGCCTTGTCGGGCAGGAAGCGGTCGGAGATGTAGCGGTCGCCCAGGGTGGCGGCGGCCACGAGGGCTTCGTCGCTGATCTTCAGGCGGTGGTGCTGTTCGTAGCGCTCGCGCAGGCCACGCAGGATCTCGATGGTGTCGAGAACGGTGGGTTCGCCCACCATCACCGGCTGGAAGCGGCGTTCGAGGGCCGCATCGCGCTCGATGTGCTTGCGGTATTCGTCGAGGGTGGTGGCGCCGATGCACTGCAGCTCGCCCCGGGCCAGGGCGGGCTTGAGGATATTGGCCGCATCGATCGCGCCCTCGGCGGCGCCGGCACCGATCAGGGTGTGGACTTCGTCGATCACCAGGATCACGTTGCCCGCGCTCCTGATCTCTTCCATGATCTTCTTGAGGCGCTCCTCGAACTCGCCCCGGTACTTCGTGCCCGCCACCAGCAGGCCAATGTCAAGCGTGAGCACGCGCTTGTCTTCGAGGATGTCCGGAACCTCGCCGAGGGTGATGCGCTGCGCCAAACCTTCAGCGATGGCGGTTTTACCCACGCCGGGCTCGCCGATCAGCACAGGGTTGTTCTTGGTGCGGCGGCCGAGGATCTGCACCACCCGATCGATTTCGTTCTGACGGCCCACCACCGGATCCAGCTTGCCTTCGGTGGCGAGCTGGGTGAGGTTGCTGCCGAATTCATCGAGGGTGGGGGTTTTGGTGGACCCCTTGCTGCCGCTGCCGGCGGCCACTTCGGCGGTTTCGCCGAGCATGCGGATCACCTGGGTGCGCACCTTGGCGAGATCGACGCCGAGGTTCTCAAGCACCCGGGCGGCGACTCCCTCGCCCTCCCGGATCAGGCCGAGCAGCAGGTGCTCAGTGCCGATGTAGTTGTGGCCCAGCTGGCGGGCTTCCTCGAGCGAGAGCTCCAGCACACGCTTGGCACGGGGCGTGAAGGGAATCTCCACGGCCACGAAGCCGGAGCCGCGCCCGATGATCTTTTCGACCTCCACCCGGGCGTCCTTGAGGTTGACCCCCATGGATTTCAGGACCTTGGCCGCCACGCCGGTGCCTTCGCCGATCAGGCCCAGCAGGATCTGCTCCGTGCCCACGAAGTTGTGGCCCAGCCTGCGGGCCTCTTCCTGGGCCAGCATGATCACCTTGATGGCTTTCTCGGTAAACCGCTCGAACATGGGCGGGACCTGATGCAAGTGCACCCAACCTATCAGGGCTGAGAGGGTGTTTGTGATCTTCGGCTGGAGATGTCCAGATCCATTGCTGCACCATGGATCAGCCCCGCTGATAGGCATATCTGGCCGGCCATAACTGTTGGTGCTTTCACATCAACGAAGGGCGGCAATCCGTACCTCGTCAAGCACTCATTCGCCGCTGAAACCCAGCGGTGGCGGTGGCGTTACCGCGATCTCCACCAGTGGCAGGCATTTGATCAGAGCGTCCTCACCATTGCGGTAGTAACGGCAACGCCGTCCCTGGCTGCGGAATCCGAGGGCGGCATAGAGCGCCAGGGCGGCAGTGTTGCCGGCGGCCACCTCCAGGGTGGCCTGCTGCGCTCCCTGCTGCCGGGCCTTTTGCAGCAGGGCCGTGAGAACACGCCGGCCCCGGCCGCGCCGCCGGCCGTCGGGGTGCACCGCCACCACCATGATCTGCAGCTCATCGACCACCAGCCAGCCGCTGGCCATGGCCTCCAGCCCCCTTGGCCCTTCGAGGCCGAGGCAGAGCCGGCCGTCGCTCTCCAGTTCGGTCTGCCACTGATCCGAGTCCCACAGCCCGCCCAGAGCCAGCCGGTCAAGCGCGAGACAGGCCTCCAGATCCGCTGGCATCAGCCTGCGCGCCGGCGCCTGGGCGTCTGCGACGGTGGCGCCTGCAGCAACATCCGGAGACATCCTTACGATTGACGCTGATCCGGACCCTTCCCAGGATGCCCCCCACCAGTGCGATCGGTGCCACCAGCGGCGCCACAGCCGGCACCGCGGAGCCCCATCCCCTGCTGGCCGGCGCCATCGAAGCGGCCAGCCCGAACCGCAACCTGGTGCCGATCAGCACCACCTGCGCGCCCGATGGAGCCCTGGTGGTGGGCGGCTGTCTCCTGAGTGACCTGGCCCGTACCTACGGCACACCGCTTTACGTGCTCGACGAAGACACGCTTCGTGCCAGCTGCCGCGCCTACCGCGAGGCGCTCGACACCTTCTACCCCGGCCGCTCGCTGGCGCTCTACGCCTCCAAGGCCAACAGCAGCCTGGCGATCACCGCTGTGGTGGCCTCCGAGGGCCTTGGCCTGGATGCCGTGTCGTCCGGTGAACTGCTCACGGCGCTCGGCGGTGGCATGCCACCGGAGCGGATCGTGCTGCACGGCAACAACAAATCGGTGGAGGAGCTGGCGCTGGCGGTGGAGCACGGGGTCACCGTGGTGGCCGACAACTGGCGCGATCTGGAGCTGCTCGCCACGATCGCCACCGCGGAGCGGCCGGCTTCCCTGATGCTGCGGTTCACGCCCGGCATCGAGTGCCACACCCACGAGTACATCCGCACCGGCCACCTCGACAGCAAGTTCGGCTTCGACCCCGATCAGCTCGAGCAGGTGCTGCGCCAGCTGGCCGAATGCCCCTGGGCCCGGCTCACCGGCCTGCATGCTCACATCGGTTCTCAGATCTTCGAGCTGCAGCCCCACCGCGACCTGGCGGGCGTGATGGCCGACGCGTTGGCTCTGGCCCGTTCGCTCGGCCACCCCTGCACCGATCTGAACGTGGGCGGGGGCCTGGGCATCCGCTACGTGGTCAGCGACGATCCCCCGACGATTCAGGCCTGGGTGCAGGGCGTGGCCCAGGCCGTGGCGGCCGCCTGCCTGGAGCGGGATCTGGAGCTGCCGCGGCTGTTGTGCGAGCCGGGCCGTTCCCTGGTGGCCACCGCCGGCCTCACTCTGTACACGATCGGCAGCCGCAAGGAGATCCCCGGCATTCGCACCTACGTGTCGGTGGATGGGGGCATGAGCGACAACCCGCGGCCGATCACTTATCAGTCGGCCTACACCGCCGTTCTGGCCGATCGGCCTGCCGGCGCCGCTGAGGAAACGGTCACGCTGGCCGGCAAGCACTGCGAATCCGGCGACGTGCTGCTCAAGGAGCTGGCCCTGCCCGCCTCCGCCCCCGGCGACGTGCTGGTGGTGCTCGCCACTGGCGCCTACAACGCTTCGATGGCCTCCAACTACAACCGCATCCCCCGCCCTGCCGCCGTTCTTGTGCAGGGGGGGCGGGCCGAACTGGTGCAGCGGCGGGAGCGACCGGACGAGCTGCTGCGCTACGACGTCCTGCCGGAGCGGTTGACGCCGGTACCCTGAGCCCAGATTGGCTGGGGGCTGCGGGTGATCTGGCTGAAGCTCCTCGACGTGCGCCTGATCCTCGACATCGTGCTGGCCTCCTCGCTGGGGGTGCTGCTGCTGGCGAGGGTGCGGGAGCCGCGCACCCTGTGGCTGCTGCGGGGCTGGCTGTTCCTCGTGGCGCTGGTGTGGGTGGTCCAGCGCATCGCCGTGCTGCCGCTCACCACACGCCTGCTGGAAGCAGTGGTGCTGGGGTGCAGTCTGGCGCTGGCGATCCTCTGGCAGGGGGAGCTGCGGCGCCTGATGGAGCTGCTCGGCACCGGCCGGCTCGATGTGCTGCTCGGCAGCCAGGCGGCTGATGCGGCGGTGTCAGGTTCTGTGGCGGTGCTCACCGAAGCGGCGGGCTGCTTGTCGCAGCATCGCCGTGGTGCACTGATGCTTGTGGATCTCGGCAGTGATCTCCGTCCCGAAGACTTCCTCAATCCCGGCATCGCCATCGATGCGGTGCTCTCGGTGGATCTGATCCTCAATCTGTTTGCGGCCGACACCCCGCTCCACGACGGCGCCCTGCTGGTGCGCGGCAACCGCATCCTTTCGGCGGGTGTGATCCTGCCCTTGTCCCGCCAGGGCCTCACCCGCTATGGCACCCGCCACCTGGCGGCCCTTGGCATCACTGAGCGTTTCGACCGCTGCCTCTGCATCGTGGTGTCCGAGGAAACGGGCACCCTGTCACTGGCGCGCCATGGCCGGCTGGAGCGACCGATCACCAGCAGCCGGCTGCGCGAGCTGCTCAGCCTCGCCCTGGCCCAGCCCACTACCAAGCCCACGCCGAAGTCCGGCCATGGCTCGGTGGTGGCGCTGCCCACGGGTCGTAGCGTGTCGAAGGACACGCCAGAGTCACGCGCATGAGTCGCTCCCCGGCGACCACTCCCCTGATCCAGGCGAATCCGCAGCCCTTGAGGGCCGTGCCGTCCGTGCTGGATCCCAGCCGCCTGCCGGCCCACGTGGCGGTGATCATGGACGGCAACGGCCGCTGGGCCCGCCAGCGCAACCTGCCGCGGGTGATGGGGCACCGCGAGGGCGTTGAAGCCCTGAAGCGCACCCTGCGCCTCTGCAGCGACTGGGGCATCGGTGCGCTCACGGCCTATGCCTTCTCCACCGAGAACTGGAACCGCCCCGGCGAGGAGGTGAGCTTCCTGATGACCCTGTTCGAGCGGGTGCTGGCCCGCGAACTGGAGGCCCTTGACCGCGAACAGGTGCGCATCCGCTTCCTTGGCGATCTCGAGCAACTGCCCCACGGTCTGCAGGAACTGATCGCCTCGGCCACGCGCCGCACGGCTGAGAACACCGGCATTCACTTCAACGTGTGCACCAACTACGGCGGCCGCAGCGAGCTGGTGCAGGCGGCGCGGCGTCTGGCCGATCAGGTGGCCCGCGGCGAGCTTGATCCGGCCAGCATCGACGAGCAGTCCTTCGCCGCCGAACTGCAGACCGCCGATGAGGTGGATCCGGATCTGCTGATCCGCACCAGCGGCGAATACCGGATCAGCAACTTCCTGCTCTGGCAGCTCGCCTACGCCGAGATCCACATCACCGATGTGCTCTGGCCCGACTTCAACGAAGACGCCCTGCTGCGGGCCCTCGGCGATTATCAGAACCGCCAGCGGCGCTTCGGTGGCGTCGCACCGCTCACCGCCTGATCCCTCCCCCTTCCCCTGCCGCCTTGATCGCTTCCCCCACCCTCTCCAGCGGCACCGCCCTTGCGGCCGAAGCCTCCGCAGCCACATCCGCGTCCGACGCCACGCCGGTCTTCGTTCGCCACGACTGGAGCCGGGACGAGATTCAGGCGTTGCTGGAAGCCCCGCTGATGGAGTTGCTCTGGCGCGCCCAGCAGGTGCATCGCAGCGCCAACCCCGGCTACCACGTGCAGCTGGCCTCGCTGCTGAGCGTGAAGACCGGCGGTTGTGAGGAGGACTGCGCCTATTGCCCCCAGTCGATGCACCACAGCGCCGATGTGACCGGCCAGCCGGAGCGCGATGTGGAGCCGGTGCTCGCCCGGGCCCGGGCGGCGAAGGAGGCCGGTGCCGACCGCTTCTGCATGGGCTGGGCCTGGCGGGAGATCCGCGAGGGTGCGCCGTTCGAGGCCATGCTCGCCATGGTGCGCGGGGTGCGGGAGCTGGGCCTGGAGGCCTGTGTCACCGCCGGCATGCTCACCGACACCCAGGCCGCCCGGCTGGCCGAGGCGGGCCTCACCGCCTACAACCACAACCTCGACACCAGCCCGGAGCACTACCACCGGATCATCACCACCCGCACCTACCAGGAGCGGCTGGAAACGCTGGAGCGGGTGCGCCGAGCCGGGATCACCCTCTGCTGCGGCGGCATCATCGGCATGGGGGAAACCAGCAACGACCGGGCCGGCCTGCTGCAGGTGCTCGCCAGCCTTGATCCCCATCCCGAGAGCGTGCCGATCAACGGGCTGGTGGCGGTGGAGGGCACCCCACTGGAAGAGCAGCCGCCGTTGGATCCGCTCGACCTGGTGCGCATGGTGGCCACCGCCCGCATCCTCATGCCCCACAGCCGGGTGCGGCTGAGTGCCGGTCGCACAGCACTGAGCCGCGAGGCGCAGATTCTTTGCCTGCAGGCCGGCGCCGATTCGATCTTTTACGGTGACACCCTGCTCACCACCGGCAACCCTGATGTGGACGCCGATCGTGCCCTGCTGGCGGCGGCCGGTGTGCGCGCCCAGTGGAGCGAGCCGTCGGTTGGGGAATCCGAGCAGGCCGCCGGCCGGGTGGTGGCTCCTGGCTGAGTCTGCGCTGCCGTTCCGGGTGGCGGCCTTCTACCGCTTCACCCCCATCCCCCAGCCCGCTGAACTGCGCCAGCAATTGCTGCAGGTGGGCCAGGCGGCGGAGCTGCGGGGCACGGTGCTGGTGGCGGCTGAAGGGGTGAACGGCACCATCTGCGGCAGCGCCGCCGGAGTTGAAACGCTGCTGGAGCTGCTGCGCAGCCAATCCGGCCTGGCCGGTCTGGAGGCCAGAACCTCCTGGTGTGGGGTGCAGGCCTTTCATCGCCTCAAGGTGCGGCTGAAGCGCGAAATCGTCACGATGGGCTGCGCTGCGGTGCAGCTGACGCCCCCGCCCGCAGAGGAAACGGCCACGCCGGCCTCCAGGCCCGGCACCCCCGTGCTGCCCCAGGCATGGCAGGAGCTGATCGCTGATCCCACCACGCTGGTGATCGACACCCGCAACAGCTATGAAGTGGCGCTCGGCAGCTTCACCGGGGCGATCGATCCGGGTCTGGAGAGCTTCCGGGAGTTCCCCCTCTGGGTGGATCAGCAGCTGGCTCCCCTGGTGGAGGCCCGCCGCCCGGAGCGTCTGGCCCTGTTCTGCACCGGCGGCATCCGCTGCGAGAAGGCCACCGCCTACCTGCGACAGCAGGGCTTCGAGGGGGTGCACCACCTTCAGGGGGGCATCCTGCGCTATCTGGAGGAGGTGCCGACCGAGCAGAGCCACTGGCAGGGCGAGTGCTACGTGTTCGACCAGCGGGTGGCGCTGAATCACCGGCTTGAACCCGGTGGCTTCAGCCTCTGCCACGCCTGTGGTCTGCCGCTTTCGCCTGCGGATCGCCAGCTCGACAGCTACGTGCAGGGGGTGAGCTGCCGTCACTGCCGCGATCGCTTCAGCGACGCCGACCGCGCCCGCTTCGCCGAGCGCCAGCGGCAGAGCACGCTGGCCGCCAGCCGCGGGGGCCGGCACATCGGGGCAAGGGCGGGCGGCTCCCCCTGCCCATGAATTGCGGCCTGCCGGTGCTCTACAGCTTCCGCCGCTGCCCCTATGCGATCCGGGCGCGGCTGGCGATCGAGCGGGCCGGCCTGCTGGTGGAGCTGCGTGAAGTGCGGCTGGCGGCCAAGCCGCTGGAGCTGCTTCAGGCCTCACCCAAGGGCACGGTGCCGGTGCTGGTGCTGGAGGATGGCCGGGTGATCGAGCAGAGCCTGGAGATCATGGCCTGGGCGCTGCACCAGCATGATCCCGACGACTGGCTGTTGCGCCGTGGCGGTACCCCCGGCTTCGGTGCGGCTGCTGCGCCTGCGGCGGAGGCGCAACGGGAGATGGCCGCGCTGATCCACTGCAACGACGAGGTGTTCAAGCACCACCTGGATCGCTACAAGTACGCCAGCCGCCACCCTGAAGCCGATCCGCTGGTCCACCACGAGGCGGCCCTGCAGGTGCTCGGCGACTGGAACCTGCGGCTGGAGCAGGCCGCCGGTGCTGATGGGGTCGCCTGGCTGCTCGGGCCCAGGCCATCGCTGGCCGATCTGGCTCTGCTGCCCTTCGTGCGCCAGTTCCGCCTGGCGGATCCTGCGGGGTTCGATGCCCTGCCGGGCCTGGCGGCGCTGCAGGCCTGGCTGGGCCGCTTCCTCGCCAGCGCCCCCCTGGCGGCGGTGATGGCCCCGCAGGAGCCCTGGAGCGACGACGCTCCTGGCCGACCCTTCCCTGCCGGGCGTCTGGTTCATCACCTGGCCCTGGCTGCCGACTGGCAGGACGCCTGCCGTGCGGGCGTCTACCGCCGCTCCACCCGCGGCCTCAGCCTGGAGCAGGTGGGCTTCATCCATGCCTGCTTCGCCCATCAGCTGGCGGCCACCCGGGCCCGCTTCTACGCCGATGGCCCCGAACTGGTGCTGCTCTCGATCGATCCCGCTCGGCTCACGGTGCCGCTGCGGCTGGAGTCCTCAGCCGGCAGCGCGGAGCTGTTCCCCCACATCCACGGCCCGCTGGCCCTCGACGCGGTGGTGGCGGCGGAGCCATTGGATCTTCAGCTGGCGGCCTCACCGCGCACGGCAGTGCGGCAAGCGGCATGAGCAGCGCGGCGCCTTCCCTCGAACCACTGCCGTCGCTGGACGACCTGGAGCGCTGGGCGGCGGCCAAGGGCCTGCTGCTGCGCCTGCAGGTGGACCGGCGCCTGGGGGTGTGGACGCTGCGGGTGGGGGTGGCCTGCATCCGGCCGGAGGGCCCGCCTGCGCTGGTCGGTGAGCTCAAGGGCTGGGCGCTGCCCACCGCCGCCGGTCTGCAGCTCGACACCATGCGTGTGGTGCAGGCACCGCCGGCGGTGGGCCCGCTGATCTGGGCGGCCACGTTCGCCTGGGCGCTGGAGGCCACCCCCTGCCGGCGCGCCCGCCTGCTGGCGATCCGCGATGAGGAACGCCAACATCGCCGCCTGGTGCGGTATTTTCGCCGCCTCGGCTTCACGCCCCAGCGGGAGCTGGCCGCCGGCGTGGGCGACCTGCCCCTGCGGCTGGTGTGGGGCGGCTCCGGCCTGTTGATGTCAGGCCGTTGCGAAGAAGGGCTGAGGCGATCCGCCCGCCTGGCTCAGCGGCTGGCGATGTGACGGATGAGGTCTACGCATTTGCAGGAGTAGCCCCATTCGTTGTCGTACCAGGCCACCACTTTCACGAAGGTGTCGGTAAGGGCGATGCCCGCATTGGCATCGAACACCGAGGTGCAGGTTTCGCCCACGAAATCCGCTGACACCACCTCATCCTCGGTGTACCCCAGCACCCCTTGCATCGGCCCTTCCGCCGCCGTCCGCATGGCCTCTTTGATGGCGTCGTAGGTGGTGGGGGTGGCCAGATTCACGGTGAGATCCACCACGGACACATCGGGGGTGGGCACCCGGAACGCCATGCCGGTGAGCTTGCCGTTCAGGGCAGGAATCACCTTGCCCACCGCCCGGGCCGCTCCGGTGGAGGACGGGATGATGTTCTGCCCGGCACCTCGCCCGCCGCGCCAGTCTTTTACGGAAGGGCCGTCCACGGTTTTCTGGGTGGCCGTGGTGGCATGCACGGTGGTCATCAGGCCGGAGCTGATGCCGAAGCTGTCGTGCAGCACCTTGGCGATCGGTGCCAGGCAGTTCGTGGTGCACGAGGCATTGGAGACGATGTCCTGACCGGCGTAGCTGGTGTGATTGACCCCCATCACGAACATCGGGGTGTCGTCTTTCGAGGGAGCGGAGAGCACCACCTTGCGCGCGCCGGCTTCGATGTGGGCCCTGGCCGTGGCATCGGTGAGAAACAGGCCGGTGGCCTCCAGTACCACCTCGGCCCCCACCGCCCCCCAGGCCAGGGCTTTCGGATCCCGCTCGGCGCTGACCCGTACCGGGTGGCCGTTCACAATCAGGTTGTTGCCGTCGATCTCCACATCCCCCTTGAAGCGACCATGGGTGGAGTCGTAGCGGAGCATGTAGGCGATATAATCGATATCCATCAAATCGTTGATGCCGACAACACAGATGTCTTCGGTTTCAAAGGCACGACGAAACACAAGCCTGCCAATTCGCCCGAATCCGTTGATGCCGATGGTGATGGTCATGGAAGAAGCCTCTGGCGTGATGCCGCGTGTGACTCCCGCAAGGTTGCTTCCTTGCAGGCGATCTGACGACACTGTGCGGGTGTTGGATGCATCGCCATCCAATCCTTACAGGGCGTTGGGAGGGCTCTGCAACGGCTGACAGGGTTTGTCGTGAATGGTTGGCCAGCGCGTTGCCCTGTGGCAAGCGAGTGTTGGGGACAAGGGCGCACCGATGATTCGCATGTGGTCAGCGAGTTTCTTCCGAATGATTTCCCCTTTGCCGCTGATGCCGCCTGTCCGCTTTTGCTGCAGCGATCACCTGTCCGCCTCCGGTCCGCTGAGCGACTGGTCCGTGAGGCGTGGCGGGTGTACCCAAGAGGCTTGCTGATGGTGTTGGTGGGTGAATCCGGAACAAAGGATGTGAACCGGCACCGCATCTGGCACGGATTGCAGCCGCTCTGCTAACACAAATGGTGGTTGGAGCGGGCTGGTTGCCAGGAATCCACCAGATCTCCTGTGAGACCCCACGGCCAGCGAAGGGCTCACTGCGCCTGGGGAGCAGATGATCAGGCCGCAGATGAAGCAGGTAGGCGCAAGTGGCGAGCTCAAGCGTCTCTCATGAAAATCTTGCCATGCTCACATTCTGCTCCAATGATGTTGCGGCTTGAAGTTGTCTTGGTGGCCCATACATGCAGTGCGAACGTGTTCTTTGATGCACGCTTCTTCACCTGCTCGCGAGAAGATCTGGTTTCACAGTTCTGAATCACTGGAGCGAAGGTCGATGGGGCCGCTGGGTCTTTCTGAGATGAAGGTGGCCGTCATCGGCGGCGGTGTGGCTGGCCTGGCCCTGGCCCGCTCCCTCTGCCGCGGCGGCGCCGGCGGCGGTGAGCGGATCAACGTGTTCGAGCGCTCCACCACCATGGACCGCCAGGGCTTCGGCTTCCTTGTGCTGGAGAACGGCCAGCGCGCCCTGCAGTCGCTCGGCATTGATGTGTTGGCCAGTGGTATCGGCCATGCGCTTGAGCGGGTCTCGATCCTTTCCTCCTGCGGGCGCTCGATTGCCCAGCACCCCGTCACCCACACCATCGCGGTCGACCGCCCCTCGCTGCTGCGGGCACTGGCTGACGGATTGCCCCGCGGGGTGATTCAGTTCAATCACCGCTTTGAAGCCTTCGAGCACGACCGCGACCGCATGCTCTCGGCCTCCTTCGCCTGCGGCGGTCAGGCCACGCTGGTGCGCCACAGCGCTGATGTGTTCGTGGGCGCTGATGGGGTCAACTCCCGCTGCCGTGCCCACCTCACCGCCGATCGCCCCTCGGTGCCGCCGCGCCGCGCCCGGGTCAACGAGATCGTCGCCTGTGTCCATCTGCCGGCGGTGGCGGCCACCCTGGGCCACCGCTTCGTCAAGGTGCTCGATCCCAGCGGCGGGTTTGCGGTGGGGCTGGTGCCCCTGGCCAAAGGGCGGGTGATCTGGTTCGTGCAGTTCGACAGCCACCGTTTCGCGCCCCCGGCGCCTGGCGCCATCTCCTCCTTCCTCGACACCCACCTGCGCAGCTTTCCGCAGTTCGTGCGTGAAACGATCGAGGCCACCCATCCCTCCCTGCCCCATCTCTGGCAGCCGCTCGACATCGATCCCCCGCCCCGTCTGGCACGGGGCAACCTGGTGCTGGCGGGCGACGCGGCCCATCCGTTGCTGCCCTTCACCAGCCAGGGCGCGAATACGGCGCTGGAGGATGCGGTGTGCCTCTCCGAGCAGCTGCTGGCCTGCCGGCTGCCTATGGATCTCAACCGGGCCCTGAGCACCTACCACCACCAGCGCCATCCGTCGCTGAAGCGCTACCTGCACGCCGGGCGCACGATGGCGGCTCAGTTCGTGCGTCCCCCGGCCGAGGTGGAGAGTACGTCTTTGCCACTGGCGAAATGAATGGGGCTGAAGGCGTCCGTTTCGACGATGACGCCGTTCCTTTCGAACTGCTGCGTGAGCGGGCCTACAACATGCGCTGGGCGGAGCAGGCCGAAGGGGTGATTCCCCTCACCGCCGCCGATCCCGACTTTCCCGCAGCACCGGTGATCAGGGAGGCCGTGATCCGCTACGCCAGCGGCGGAGTGTTCAGCTATGGCCCGGCGGGGGGGCTGCCCTCCTTCCGCGCCGCCGTGGCCACCTACCTGCGCCAGGAGCGTGGGGCCGATGTGAGCGCGGCTGGGGTGATCGCCGTGGACAGCGCCGCCGCGGGCCTGGCCATGGTGGCCCTCCAGTGGCTCCGCCCGGGGGATGAGGCGGTGGTGTGGGATCCGGCGGATTTCCTCTTTGCCCACACCGTGCGCGCCGCGGGGGCCACGCCGCTGTTCTGGAGCCTCGACCGCCATGCCCCACTTGATCTTGAGGCGCTCGACAGGCTGATCAGCCCGCGCACGCGCCTGTTCTGCCTCTGCAACCCCCACAACCCGCTGGGCCGCTGCTTCCGGCGCGATGAGCTCGAGGCACTCGGCCGTTTCTGCCTGGAGCGCGGCATTCGCGTGCTCAGCGATGAGATCTGGAGCGAGGTGGTGTACCCGCCGGCGGTGTTCACCAGCTGGCTGGCGCTTGAGCCGGCCCTGGCGGCCCAGGGTGCCGTGGTGCATGGCTTCTCGAAATCCTTTGCCCTGGCAGGCCTGCGGGTGGGCTATGTGGCCATGGCCGATGCCGAGGCCTGTGCCCGCATGCTGGCGGCCAGTGAGCAGCCCGCCACGGTGGCTGGGGTGGCCACCCTCAGCCAGGTGGCGGCGGAGGCGGCCTATTCCCCGGAGGGGCTGCGGTGGTTGCAGGCCTTCCAGCAGCATCTGCTGGAGCGCCGCAATCAGGCCATCACGCTGCTGCGGGCCATGCCCGGCGTTGAAGTGGAGACGCCCGATGCCACCTACGTGGCGCTCGTGCGGGTGCCGGGCGGGGAGAGGGGTGTGGAGCCCCTGACAGAGTGGCTGCTGCAGCGGCATCGGCTGGCCGTGGTGCCCGGCAGCCCCCGCTGGTTCGGGGCAGGGGCAGCGGGCCACATACGCCTCTGCTTCGCCACCTCTGCGGGAGTGCTGGCCGAAGGTCTCGATCGGCTGGCACGGGGCCTGCGGGAATGGCCACGCCTGGGTGTGTCAGTCGTTGAGGATCCTGCGATTAGTCTGTTGCAATGCGCACCGGGCCGGCGGGACGGCAATGGATAAGCTCAGATTCTTATCAATGAACCTGGAATGAAGCTGGAGTGATTCAAGGCTGCCTGCACCGCTTTCCCCTCATTAGCAGCCACCTTCTCAGAGGGTCCGCAGCTTCACCGAGCTACTCCTCCAACAACTTCCATGGTGATGCCGTGTCCTCTTCTCGCCTCCAGCTCCGCTCACCCGCTGGCTCGGTTGATGCCGTAGGGGCCTGGTGTTCAAGTCCGAGCTGCTTGTGCCCATGGGCCCCTCCCTATGCAGTGATCCCATGAGGAGCGAGAGCGAGCACACCTCCACGGGTATCCCCTGGTCGTTGAGGGCCCATGCTGCCATCCTTGCTGCTTTTTCCATTGAGGACCCATCCACCACAAATGAAGTGGTTGACCAGCTGGCGCTGGCGCTCAAAGCCGATGTAGCGGCCCTAATCACCAACCAATCCTTCCGTTGCTCGGTGGGTCTGAGTGCGGAAGATCAGGCCCTGCTGTTGCGGGTTGCGGCGGACCGTCCCACGGAAGTGCGCTTGGCTACGGGGCTGCGGCAGGTTCACTGGTGCCTGCTTTCAGGCCTGGATGTGTTGCTGATTGCTCGCTATCAGACCCCCTTCGACCTTCAGGAGCGCTGGCTGCTCGAGGCCATGGCCCAGAGCCTGCAGTTGTGTGCACAGGTCAGCAAGTCGATGCTGGCGGAGCGATCCGCCACCCGTGCAGCCATGGATCAATCGAGCTACGACCTGCTGACGGGGCTCCCGAACCGCAGCCGCGTGCTCAGCCAGCTGGCGCTCAGCCTGGAATCGAACCTGCGCAGCGGTGGCAGTAAGGGATCATTGGCGGTTCTTTTTATCGACATTGACCGATTTAAGTTGATCAACGATGCCCATGGCCACACCACTGGAGATCGTTTTCTGATCACGGTGGCCAAGTGCCTGCGGCAATGTGTGCGTTCCGGTGATCTTGTGGGGCGTCTTTCCGGCGATGAGTTCATCATCGTCAGCTCAAGTTCTTCGCAAGAATCGGTTCAGGCTCTTGGGGCACGTATCATCGATCTGATTGGCCGGCCGATGACGATCGGCAGCAAGTTGCTCAGTCATTCGGCCTCGATTGGTGTGGCGATCGCCAATGGCAGGGACACCGCTGAAGTGCTGATTGAAAATGCCGATATGGCAATGTACAAAGCGAAGGCCAGCGGGCGGGGCTGCCTGGCTTACTTCGACCAGCAGATGAGAAACACCGCCCTCAAGGCAGCCACTTTGGAACAGGATCTCCGAAGAGCGCTTGCAGCCGGCGAAATCACCTCCTATTACCAGCCGATCTTTGATGTTCACGACCATAGGATTCTCGGCTTCGAATCCTTGGCCCGTTGGCAGCACCCGATGCACGGCCTGATCTCTCCCAGCGAATTTATTCCAGTGGCCGAAGAAAGTGGGCTGATTGTGCAGATCGATTCAATCGTGCTTCAGCAGGCCTGCAAGCATATGGCTCGTTGGCATGCGGTCTGTCCAGATCAGAAATTAGGCCTTTCGGTGAATCTGTCTGTCCGTAGTCTGCTGGATCCTGGCACGCCAAAGCAGATCGCCATGGCGCTGTTCGAATCGAACTTTCCAGCGGACCGCCTTTACATCGAAATCACCGAAACGATGCTGATCGAAGATGTTGATGCAACCCTTCGAGCCTTCCGGCAGATCAAGGCCTTAGGGGCCAACCTGGCCATCGACGACTTTGGCTCAGGATACACCTCCATGCGATATCTCAAGCGTCTGCCGGTTGAGGTTCTGAAGATTGATAAATCCTTCATCGAAGGATTGGGCAGCAACCAAGAGGACGAAGTAATCGTTAAAGCGGTGATCAGCATGGCCAAGGCGCTGGGCCTTCATGCGATCGCGGAGGGGGTGGAGCGGCAGGAGCAGTTGGACGTGCTCCGGAAACTTGGCTGTGATTATATTCAGGGATATCTAGTCGGACGCCCTCTGAATGCTCCCAACACCCTTGCGCTGATTCAGTCGCGCTCTGAAATGCTTGCCGACTGCGTCTGATGTTTGAACCCTTCCCCCTGTTCGATGATCACCAGGAGTTGTCGGCCGTTCCCATGATTGGCTCCGGCTCTTCAAGGCGCCATCAGCTGCAGCTCAAGGCCATCCGAGCGTTGAAGGCCACCTGGGTGGAGGCCGATCAAACCTTTCCACCTCCTTATCGCAATCCAGCTGATCTTCTCCAGCACGGCGTCAGGCATCTGGTGGCCGCCGGCTTCCCGCTGCACCGCATTGCTCTGGCGCTGGTTCCGATCGAAACCGGCCAGGGTGGCATTCAGTATTGGTGGGATGTGGAGAACCCGGAGGTGGTGCGTTCCTTCTTCCGGGGCAGTGAGTTCTTTGCCGGCATGGATCACCGCACCAGCGTGCTGCATGCGGTGTGTGAGAAGAAAGCCCCCGAACGTCTGCTGCTGGAAAACCTCAAGCCCGATGATATCCCCTATGCACTGGCCAGAGATATGCGCCGTGAGCGTTACACCGACTACATCGCCGTGCCCCTTGGCAGTGATGGCAGCCATGAGCTGATTCTCACGATGGCCACCCAGCGGCCCGGAGGGTTTCTGTTGTGGGAGCTGGCGGCGCTCAAACGCCTGGTGGGCACCATGGTTCCCACCGTCCTGGCCTGCGTGGGCCATGAAGGCCGCCAGTGGGGATGGCGGGATCCGCTCACGGCACTCTCCAACCGTGGCAGCTTCGAGCAGCAGCTCAGTCAACAGATTGCCTTGTCGCGCGTTACCGGTGATCCGTTCTCCCTGGTGATCCTGGATCTCGATGATTTCGGCGCCTACAACGACACCTTCGGCCATTTCTGTGCCGACGACAGCCTGCAGGCGATCGCCAGGCTGCTCACCCGGCGACTGGGCGCCGACAACCCCTTGCTGGCACGAGTCGGTGCGGATGCCTTTGCCATCCTCTTGCCTTCGGTCACCGGTGCGGAAACCGAGCGCCTTGCCGCTGAGTTGCTGGTGGAGATCCAGGGCCTGAGGATCGCCCATCCCCCCGCTCTCGATCCGTTCATGAGCGCCAGCGTTGGAATCGAAACCCATTGGCCGCTGCTCGAACCAGAAGATGCCCAGGCCAGTGAACTGCTTGCCCGTGCTGAGATCGCCCTCAACCGCGCACGTCAGACCAAACGCTCCTGCCAGCTGATGCCGCAATGACCCGCCGGCTCAGCCGGCAGCGTGGTAGCTGCTGCGCACCAACGGCCCGCTGCGCACCTGAGCGAAGCCCAGGGTGGTGGCGATCGCCCCCAGCTGCTCGAATTCCGCCGGAGTCCAGTAGCGCGCCACCGGCAGGTGGGCCAGGGAAGGGCGCAGGTACTGCCCCAGCGTCAGGCGTTGGCAGCCCACGGCCCTGAGGTCGCGCAGGGTGGCCACCACCTCCTCACTGGATTCGCCCAGCCCCAGCATCAACCCTGATTTGGTTGGGATCTGTGGCGCCAGCTCCCGCGCCGCCGCCAGCAGGTTCAAGGAGCGGGCATAGGTGGCGCCCCGCCGCACTTCCCCCTGCAGCCGCTCCACCGTCTCGAGGTTGTGGTTGAAGCACACGGGCCCGGCGGCCAGCACCTGCTGCAGGCGGTGCCGCTGGGCGGCCCGGCCGTTGGCCTCCTGCCGGTGCCCACCCCAGAAATCGGGAGTTAGCACTTCGATCGCGATCAGTGGGTTGTGCCGCCGGATCGCGGCCATGGTGGCGGTGAACAGGGAAGCGCCGTGATCGGCCTGATCGTCGCGGGCCACGGCGGTGAGCACCACGTAGCGCAGGCCCATGCGCTCCACCGCCTGCGCCACCCGCTCGGCCTCAGCCGGATCGATCGGCAGAGGGGCCTGGCCTTTCTCTACCTGGCAGAAGGCGCAGCTGCGGGTGCAGATCGGGCCCCCCAGCAGAAAGGTGGCTGTTCCTGCCGCATAACACTCGCCCCGGTTGGGGCAGCGCCCCTCTTCGCAGATCGTGTGCAGCCGCTCCTGCTTCACCACCGCCTGCACCCGCTCCAGCTCGGAGGCGTTGCCCAGCGGGCGCCGCAGCCAGGGTGGAAGCCGCTCGGCCGGAGGGATGACGCTGTAACGGCTGCGGGAACCCATGACCGTCAGGCTATCGAGCGCGTTGCGCCCATCCGCCGCCTGCCGTTCATCCGTCCATCCGTCGCCGGCCTTCCATCGCCCGGGCCAGGGTCACTTCATCGGCGTATTCCAGTTCGCTGCCCACCGGCAGGCCGTAGGCGATCCGGCTCACGCTGGTGAACGGACGCAGCAGGCGGGCCAGATAGAGGCTTGTGGTGTCCCCCTCCACACTCGGTGTGAGCGCCAGGATCACTTCGCTGATGCCTTCCTGATCCACCCGGTTCACCAGCGGTTGCACGTGCAGCAGCTCCGGTCCGATGCCATCCATCGGCGAGATCAGGCCACCGAGCACGTGGTAGCTGCCTTTGTATTCGCGGGTGCGCTCGATGGCCAGCAGATCACGGGAATCGGCCACCACGCACAGCAGCCCGGTCTGGCGCTCCGGCTGGAGGCAGATCTCACAGAGGGCTTCGGCGGAGAGGTGGAAGCAGCGCTGGCACTGGCCCACCTGGCTGCGGGCGGCGAGCAGGGCATCGGCGAAGGCGCGGATCTGTTCTTCCGGCTGGCGCAGCAGATGCAGGGCTAAGCGCTGGGCGGTGCGGGGGCCGATGCCCGGCAGGCGCTCGAACTGGTCGATCAGCCGGGCCAGGGGACGGGTGAAGCCGCTCAGAGAACTGACGCGAAGACCCCGAATCTAAAGACGCTGCCAAGAGCTCCCGGCCTGCCGGCCGACAGAATGGCGCCGGTGCTCCCCCATCCCGCCGCCCTTGCCGCCATGCCTCTCCGCTTTCTCCAGCCGGATCTCCGGCCCTGGTTCAGCCGCCTGCTGGCCGTGCTGCTCGGGGCCTTGATCGCTGGTGGTGGGCTGGCGGGCTGCAGCGCCGCGGCCGCCGGGCTGAACGCCTTCCAGAGCCCCGATGGCCGTTATGCCTTCCTCTATCCCACAGGCTGGACGCGCGTGGTGGTGAGCGATGGCCCCCAGGTGGTGTTCCACGACCTGATCAACAGCGATGAAACACTCAGCCTGGTGATCTCCGATGTGAATGCAACCAACGACCTGAGTGATCTCGGCAGCGCCGTGGCGGTGGGTGAAAAGCTGCGGCGCGTGGTGATCGCGCCGGCCGGCAGCGGCCGTGAGGCGGAACTGGTGGAGGCGGTGGAGCGCCAGGACGGTGGCCATACGTTTTACGACCTGGAGTACGCGGTGCACCTGGCGGATCGCGACCGCCACGAACTGGCCACGGTGGTGGCTGACCGGGGTCGGCTCTACACCCTGGCGGTGAGCACCAACGAGGCCCGCTGGGGCAAGGTCAAGGAGCTCTTCCATAACGTGATCACCTCCTTCACCCTGCAGATCTGAGGCGGCCCGGCGGCAGCAGGGTGGAAGCGGAGCTCATGCGGGGGGCTGGACCCATCGACGATGCTGCGGCCCTGGACGATGCTGCGGCCCTGCCAGGTTCCGCAGCCGGCGGCCCGGTGGTGGTCATCGGTGCGGGGCTGGCCGGTGGCCTCCTTGCCCTCGAACTCGCGGGCCTGGGTCTGCCGGTGACGGTGGTGGACGGGGCGGGGCCTGCCGCCACGCCGCTCAGCTACGGCGGCATCCCCTGGTGGGCCGGGCCTCCGGGCCCGCTCGACAGCTGGATGGCCGCCGCTCCGTCCCACTGGCGCCGCTTGGAGGCGCGCCATGGCCCCCTGGGCCTGAGCCCCTGCGATCTGGTGCTGCATTGGCCCGCCGCCGCTGACGCCGCTGCGCGGCAGCGGCAGGAGGGGGTGCTCCAGCAGGTGGAGGGCCTGGCCCGCCGTCACCTCGGAGCCGATCAGCTGCAGCACGGCCCACCGCTGACGGGCGCAGCCGGCGCGGCCGGGGCGGCGTCTCCAGTGGCTGCGGCGGCAAGCGGCGCTGGAGGCACCCTGCGGCTCGGCTACGCCAGGGTCGATGTGGGGGTGCTTGCGGTTGCCCTGCCCGGGGCGTTGCGCGCTGCCGGGGTGCGGCGGCTCATCCAGCGGGTGTCGGTCATCGAGCCCACGCGCTCTGGCTGGCGCCTGCGCTTGGAAGCGGCCACCGATGGTGTGGGCGACACCTTGTGGGCCCGTCAGGTGGTTCTGACTGCCGGAGCCGGTTGCCGCGCGCTCTGGCCGGCATTGCCGCAGCGCCTGCGGGTCAGCTGGGCCGGCGCACTGCTGGTGGATCGCCTGCCGCTGGCGCTGCCCTCTGGCGGCGCCATCGTGATGCCGTTGCTGGGCCAGCGGCAGGGACTGGAAGACCGCTCCGCCCAGCTGGCAGCGCCTGAGCTGATCGTGGATGTGGGCTGGGCGCCGAGCGGCGCGGGCTGGCTGCTGGGCCAGAGCTCCCTGGTGCGCCCCGACCCGGGCCAGGGTCCGCCCCCCGACCCCCGCCACACCGAGCTGTGCCTGCGCCAGGCGTTTGCGGGGCTGCTGCCGGCACTGGCGGAGCTGCCGGGTCGCTTCGTTCAGGTGCCGGTGAGCTTCACGAATCCGGGCCTGCCCCTGGTGGGAGCGGTGGCGGGTGACCCTGGCCTGTGGGTGTTCGCCGGTTTCGGTGGGCCCTTTGCGTTGGTGCCGGCCCTTGCGCCGCTGCTGGCGGCCGCCATCGCCGGTGATCCGGCTGCCCTGGCCACGTTGCCCGGCGCCGCCCCCGTGGCGGGCGGGGGCTGACAGGAACCCCGTGACCCACCAAGCTGGCGGCCATGCACCTGCTGCGGCCTGACCATTGGAAGGGGATGCCTCCGCGGCGGAAGGTGGCGTGGTGTCTGGGCGGTGTCGTCGGTGCGGTGGTGCTCTGGGCCTGCTTCTGGCGTGTGCCCACCGAGGTGATGGGCAAGGGGGTGCTGCTGCTGCCCGGCAGTGCCGGCCTGATCGACGCCCGCGCCGGCGGCCAGGTGCGGCGCCTGCTTGTGGCCGTGGGCGATCGAGTGCGACGCGGCCAGGTGCTGGTGGAGCTCTATCTGCCGGTGCTGGAGCGGGAGATCGAGCAGCAGCGAGCCAACCTGCGGGAGCTCGAACGTCAGAACGAACAGCTCACCGCCCGCGACGACCAACGCCTCGCCACCGAACGGCAGGCGCTTGCCACCGCCCTCGCCAAGCTGGGCGCTGACCGCAGCCGCTTCGGCGCCCTCAAGAACACCTACGCCGCCAAGTTCAACCAGCTGGAGTGGCTGAGCCGGCGGGAGGTGGTGGCCCCGCTCTCCTCCGAAGTGGTGACGGTGGAGCAGGGCCTCACCGCCACGGCCGTGAACCTCGATCAGGTGGCGATCGAAGAGCGGAACCTGCTCACCGCCTTTCAGCAGGTGAAGCTCGAGCTGGAGACCGCGGCGCTGCAGCGGCGTTTTCGCATCGATGATCTGCGCCGTCAGCTGCGGGTCAGCGAGGCGCAGCTGGCCTTCAACGGCCGCCTGCACGCCGATCGCGATGGGGAGGTGCTGGATCTGCAGGTGATCCCCGGGCAGACCGTGGCCGTGGGCCAGCGGCTGGGCACGATCGGGCGTGGGAGCGGCTCCCAGCCACTGATCGCTGTGGCCTACTTCCCTCCCGCCGATGCCCGTCGCCTGCGCCGTGATCTGCCGGTGGAGGTCGTGCCCGACTGGGACCAGCGCAGCCGCTTCGGTGGCATCGTGGGCCGGGTCCGGCAGGTCAATGTGTTGCCCGCCACCGAGGAGGACATCTCCACCACGATCGGCAACCCCCAGCTGGCCCGCTCCCTCGTGGAAGGCGGGCCGGTGATGCGCGCCGAGATCAGCCTGGAGCGTGACCCCGCCAGCCTCGATGGCTTCCGCTGGACCCTCTCGCGGGGCAGCAGTGTGTTCCCGGTGCGGGAAGGTCTCACCGTCACGGGCCATGCCTACGTGGAATGGCGCACCCCGATCTCCTATCTGCTGCCCGGCCTGCGCTCGCTCACCGGCGGCTTCCGCACCTTCGGCTTCGATCGCCGCTGGGATGACGGAGACCTCCGCCAGAGCGACCGACCGCTTCCGAAGGCGCCGACGGCCGCTCCGGCCATCAGCCCCAGCCCCACCGCGGGGGCGTTGCCATGACTGCGAATCCGCCCCCGCCGACCGGCGAATCCAGCCCGCTGCGGCGGGAGCTGCCCTGGCTGGTGGCCGAAGTGGTGCTGCTGGTGGTGCTGCTCAACGCCAATGCGCCGGAGCTTTGGTTCTGGTTGGTGGTGCTGCTGGTGGTGCTGGCGTACCGCATCGAGCGCTTCGTCTCCAGCGGCGAGCGTTGAGCGGCGCAGCCGCAGGCTGCTGATCCGGAGCTTCGCGTTGCCCGGGCTCGTCACGGCCCCAGTTGCCGACGGCCGGCCTCTGGAACCGTGAGCTGCACCGGCACGACGGCCTCGGGGTCGGTGGGCATCGGCAGCAGTTCCCGCAGCAGTCGGGCGTAGGTGATGTTCACGGCCACCGTGGCCTCCAGTCGCTGCACCAGGCTGGTGATCAGCCGGTCCTGGGTGAGCGATAGGGTGACTTCGTTGGCCAGACCGCTCTGATAGCGGAGCCGGGCATCCCGAAAGGCCTCCAGGCTGGCGCGCACCCCCCGCTGGCTGGAGGCCAGTTTTCCCAGGCTGGCCCCATGTTCGAAGAAGGCCTGCTCCAGCCGCAGGCGGATGTCGTTGCGTGAGGCGGCATAGCGCTGCGCCTCGGCCTGCTCCTGCTGCGTCAGGCTGCGCAGCGCCGCGGCCGTGCTGCCGCCGTCGAACAGCAGCCAGCGGAAGGCCAGCCCCACCGACCAGTCCGTGCCTGCGCTGTTCTGGGTGGGAATCACCGTCGTGCCACAGCAGTCGCCGCTGATGTTCCACTGCTGGGTCTGGCTGCTGCCGGCGGCCGCGGCGGCGAACAGGCTCAGGCGGGGCAGCAGCTGGGCGGCCAGGGCCTGCCGGTCCTTGGCCAGGGCGTCGCGGCTGGCCAGCACCAGCGCCAGCTCGGGGTTGTCGCGATAGGCGGCCAGCAGGCTCTCCTCCAGCCCGAACGGCCAGCGGGACTGGATCCGGATCGGGTCCGCCGCGCGGGGGGTGAGGTTGGCCGGCAGATTGAGCAGCACGGCCAGCCGACGCCGAGCCACCGCCTGGTCGGCGCGGGCCTGGATCAGCTGTTCCTCGCTTTCGGCTTCGAAGGCCTGGCGGCGCAGCAGGTCGAGCCGGGGCACGAGCCCGGCCTGCTTGAGCGCCAGCACCTCTTGCAGGATCACGCCATCGTTGCGCAGGTCGGCTTCGCGGATGCGCACCAGCTGGTCGGCCCGCTGCAGGCCGTAATAGGCCTCACTCACCTCCAGCTGCCGGTGCCGCAGGCTGTTGGCGTAGGCGGCCCGTGCCTGCCGCAGCCGCGCCCGGGCCGCCTGGATCGAGGGGCTGCGGGCGAAGTCCAGCAAAGCCAGATCCAGCTCCAGGCCACCGCTCAGCTGGCGCACCCCCTGGTTCAAGGTGGCGGTGGCACCGCTGGGCACGAAGAAGGGGCCATTGGTGGTCGAGCCATCGGCGGCCTGCAGCCCGGATGCGGCGAAGTTGGGCCCGAGGGCGAGGCTGCCGTTGCCGGCGGGCACCCCGAACCGCGTCGCTGTCTGGTCGTAGGCCAGCCCGCCCACGGCGGCGATGCGGGGCCAGTAGGTGCCCAGGCGGCTTTGCAGCTGGGCCAGGGCTGCGGCCACCTCCAGGCGCCGGGCCTGAACCTGCGGACTTTCGGCCAGCGCGATCACCACCGCCTGCTCCAGGCTGAGCGCCTGCACCTGCTGATCGCTGAGCTGCGCCGCCGTCGGCAGGGCTAGCGGGGGTGGGGCCGGTGGCGTCTCACCGGGGGTGGCGCCGCCGGCTCCCCCGTCCTCCGGCCCGGGCAACAGCTGGTCCAGCAGGCGCAATTCGGCGTCCAGGCGGCTCCAGGCGCGCTCCAGCGCAGCGGCGTGGTGATGAGGGTCGGCCCCGGCTGCCAGTGCCACACCGCGGCCCTGCTCCAGCGCGATCCCCAGCAACGTCACGCTCAGGGCGAGCCTGGTGGCGATCGCAGGCCCGGAAGGGAGTCTGGTCATGCCTGCAGCGCCTGCCAGCGCCGGTCCATCGTTTCGAGGCCCTCGGCTGCCTGCTCCAGCAGCATCAGGCGCCGGGCCACCTGGCGCTGGCGCACGTTCGGCACCAGCTCGAAGGCGGGGCTGTGCAGCAGCTCGCGGCAGGTGCGCAGGGCCGCCAGGGCCAGTGCCTGGCTCTGCAAGCCTGCCTGCCTGCCGCTGGCCGTCAGCGACGGCAGCGGTTCGTCCTGCGCGAAGCGGCAGGTCTGCCATCCCTCCAGCCGCTGGGCCATGGCCTCCAGCAGCCTCACTTCCGCCATTCTCAGCTCCACCAGCGCCGACGGTGACAACAGTGGAGGCGGCAGGCTGCGCAGCCCGTCGAGGGTTCCAAGCAACAGCGAAAAGGTGGCATCGCACAGTTGCCACAGGTGATGCAGCGGCTGCCGGGCCGGGTTGAGCCCCAGCTCCGTGATCGCCGCCGGCCGCCCCTGCCGCAGGGCCACTAGTTGGGTCAGGTCCTGCCGGTGGCGCCGGCGCCGCTCGCCGGGGGAAGCGGCGGGGGCCAGCGGGCTGCCGAGTCGCTGGCCTTCCTCGCGCAAGGCGGCTGCGATCGTGCCCATCAGGCGCCGGCAGCCGTCGTTCTGCTGCTGGATCGCCCGGCTGGGCCAGATCCAGCGCACGGCCAGCAACCCCACCACGATTCCCAGGCAGGTCCAGCCCAGGCGCAGCGGAATCCAGCTGGAGAGGTTGGAACTGTGCACCAGCCAGCCCATCACCACGATGAAGCCAGCCACCTTGTAGCCGCTCTGCAGACCCAGCGCACCGCCCAGCAGGCGGGTGAGCGTCAGGGCGATGCCGAGGGCCAGGGGCAAGGGCAGGCGCAGGCCGCTCTGGCACACCAACAGGATGGCCACCCCCATCAGGCTGCCCAGCAGCCGCTGGCGACCCAGTGCATAGGAGCCGCCGTAGCTGCCGGCCATCACGGCGGTGATCGCCATCGGCATGTAGTAGCCATCCGGCAACGGACTCAGCACCGCAAAGCCCGTACTCAGCCCGGTCACCAGGGCCAGGCGCCATTCCTGCCGTGGCGGAAGCTTCATCGCGCCGGCTCCAAGCGGGAGCTGGCGGTGCGGGGCAGGGTGCTCCGCTCGCAGAACTGCAGCGAAAGCAGCGCCCGCCGCAGCCGGTTGTGTTCCTCCTCCAGCGAGAGCAGCAGCAGCGAGGGCAGGGTCTGCTCCCCGGAGGCTGGCTGCAGCTGCAGCGGCCCGTCGCCTGACGCCGGCGCCTGCAGCTGCTGAAGCGCCCGTTGCAGCTGCGATGCCAACGCGGCGACAGCTGGCTCGCCGGCCAGGTCGGCGGGGAGCTGGCCGAGCAGCCGTTCGAACTGCACCCAGTGGTGGTGGATCGTCTGCCAGATCAGCAGCCGCTGGCGCCAGCGTGCCTGCCGCAGCAGGTGCCGTGCATGGCCCGCCTGCTCCTGCTGCACCAGCTGTTCGAGAGCGAGCAGGCGGGCGGTGAACTCGGCACGGGACAGCGGTGCAGGGCGTGCCTGCCTGCCCAGAGCCCACGCCGTGAGGGCAGCGAGCTGCGTCTGCAGGCTGGTGTGGATCTGCCGCTCGAGGGCCCCGATGCGCTGCAGCCTGTTCTTCGGCCAGAACAGCAGGGCCGTCAGCAGCGCCACCACGATTCCCACGGACGTGTCCACCGTGCGGTTGAACACGTAGTCCCAGTTGAGCGCGGTGTAGTGGGGGATCAGCAGGAACATCAGGCTGATCGTCACGGCGGTGGACAGCCCTCCTTGCCAGCCCAGCAGCCGCAGCAGGGGCACGGTCAGCAGCAGGGACACCAGCACCGCGGGCCAGCCGCCCATGATCGTGTGCACAAGAAAGGCCACCAGACCGCCGCTGGCGGTGCCGAGCACCCGGGCGAGGGCCGCTTTGACGGTCAGCTCGTCGTTGTCATCGATGACGAAGATCACGGCCAGCAGCGGGTACCACACGAACGCGATCCGATCGCTCCAGAGCGCGATCGCGGCGGTGATCAGGCTGGCGAGGCCAAGGCGCAGGCTCTGCTGAAGCAGGGGGGAGAGTGGAGCCATCGCAGCGCTGCGGCGCATTGCCGGCACGGTACCGGCTCCGTCCATGGCCGCTGAGGGCTGATGGCAGGAGGCTGAGGATCAGTAGCTGGAAGGTGGCGGCGACCCTGGCGCCGTGGCTCAGAACAGGAAGCGGTAGCGGCCGTTGTCCGACGACTCCTTGGAGGAGCTGGCGGTGCCGGCGGTGCTGGGCCAGTCGGCTTCCCAGTAGCTGATGCCGTTGCGGTCGAACGGGCGGCCGCCGAGCCGCTCGGTGCTGAGCTGGGTGGAGGCCATGGCGGTGATCAGGCCGCCGATCTGCATCGGCCCGAGATCGGTCTTGACATCCTCCCCGGCGGCGGAGAGCAGGGTGGGCAGACGCATCAGGTTGTCCGGCCGGATCAGCTTGCGAAACACCGCGGCCAGCACCAGCTGCTGCCGCTCGATGCGGCCGATGTCACCGTTCTCGTCGTGGCGCCAGCGCAGGAAGCCTTCCAGGTCGCGGCCCTTGAGCGTCTGCATGCCCGGCTGCAGGTCGATGTAGAGGCCCTGGCTGTTGTCGACGTAGTACATGCGCTTGGGCACATCCACCTCGACGCCACCGAGCACATCGCCCATGCGGCGGATCGCGCTCAGATTCACCTTGATGTAGTGGCCGATGGGTCGACCGAGGCGCTCAGAAAGCTCCTCCTTCGCGGCTTCGATGCCGCCGTAGGCGTAGAGAGCGTTGGCCTTGACCGGGCCGAAGCGGGCGGAATCGATGTAGGTGTCTCGCGGCACCTGGGTGATCTGGGTTTTGCCGTTCTCCACCCGCAGCGTGAAGATCACATCGGTGTTGCCACCACCCACGTCGGAGCCGAGCACGAGCAGGTCGCGATCGGTGTCAACCCAGCTGCCGAAGGGATTGCGGAAGCCTTCCAGCTTCACAGTGGTGTTGCCCTTGATCAGATCGGCCAAGGGCACCGCCAGGGCGAGGCCGCCGCCGAGCCCGAACATCACGGCGAGCAGGATCGGCCCCAATCCGCTGGACCGGCGCTTGGGGGGCGGAGCGCTCGGGTATCCGGCTGAAGGCGCCGAAGGAACCGCTGTGGATCTCTGGCGCTTCGCTGCCGATGTCTTCATATTGAAACCTTATTTCATCCTGGCGGTGGATTTCCCTCCCAGGCCCGCCGGCATCAGTCAGTTTCTGAGCTGGTGACCTCAGCTCCCAGGATCGCGGCGTTGGCGCACCAGTTCCCGCGCCGCCGGCAGAGCCGGATCCAGCTCGATCGAACTGAACGGCGGCAGCGCCTGCTGACGCAGCCAGGCGCCCCAGCGAAACTCGTGGAAGGGCAGGGTGGGTTGGGCACGGATCAGCCCCTCCTGCTTCAGCTTCCAGACCAGGCTGCGATAGGGGTCGTCGTCGAGTGCCTCCAGCCGCCTCGGCAGGCGCTCCGCCGGGTGGGGACCGCGCCCCTCGCCATCGTGCAGATAGAGCCAGCCGCGGCGATTGAGCTCCTCGAGGCAATGGGCCCGGCTGGCGCCCTCCAGCCGCAGCACCACCGCACAGAACACGCTCACGTCCGGGTCGACGTCGAGCAGGGCCCGCAGCCGGTGATGGCGATCGATCATCCAGTGCTCACCGGCGCTGCTGACGGCGACCGGCACCGGGCGGCTGCGCAGGTAACGGCGGCGGCTGGCAGCGGATTCGAGGCGGAAATCACAGGCCCGGGCCCGCACCTCCGCCAGACCGAGGCAGAGCTGGGTGGGCTGGAGGCGCTCGACGGGCAACTCCAGCAACTCCGTCTGGGACGTCGTCGGCAGTTCGTGGGGACCGGAGCTCGGCGCCATCGTCAGGGGGCAGCAGGGGGCCCTGAAGGAGTTGTCCATGCTGCAACATTCCCGCCCACCCCGTCGTGCCGTATCAAGGGGGCAGCGGATGCCTGCCTGTGTTCAGGCCAGCAGCGGTTCTTCGCGGCGCAGTCCGGCCTGCACGCGCCAGAGGTTGGCGTAGGCGCCGTTGCGGACGATCAGCTCTTCGTGGCGCCCGGCTTCCACGATGCGACCCTGGTCAATCACCACGATCCGATCGGCGTGGCGCACGGTGCTGAGCCGGTGGGCGATCACCAGCGTGGTGCGAGAGGCGGTGATGTGGTCAAGGGAACGCTGGATGGCGGCCTCGGTTTCGTTGTCCACCGCAGCGGTGGCCTCATCAAGGATCAGCACAGGCGGATTCTTGAGAATGGCCCTGGCCAGGGCGATCCGCTGCCGCTGACCGCCTGAGAGCCGCTGGCCCCGCTCGCCCACGACAGTGTCGTAGCCCTGTGGCAGGGCCTCGATGAAGCCGGCGGCTTCGGCGAGGGCGGCGGCTCGGGCGATGGCCGTGCGGCTGGCTCTGAAGCTGCCGTAGGCGATGTTCTCGGCCACGGTGCCGTGGAACAGGAACACCTCCTGGCTCACCAGGCCGATGGCACGGCGAAGATCTTCGAGCCGCAGCTCCCGAATTGGCTGGCCATCCAGCAGGATCTCGCCCGCCTGCACCTCATAGAGCCGCAGCAGCAGCTTCACGATCGTGCTCTTGCCCGAGCCCGTGGCGCCAACGATGCCCACGGTGCTGCCGGCCGGCACGGTGAGCTCGAATCCATTCAGCAAGGGGTCGCGGCCGCCGTAGGCGAAGTCCACCGCGCGGAACTCGAGCCTGCCCTGCACCTGCTCAAGGGGCAGCGGCCGGGAGCCGCCGGGAATGCTCACCGGAGTTTCGAGCAGATCGAGCACCCGGGTGGTGGAGGCCATGGCCCGCTGATAGTCGTCGAGGGTGCGGCCCAGGGTGGTGAGCGGCCAGAGCAGACGCTGGGTGATGAACACCAGAAAGCTGTAGCTGCCTACAGCGATCGCTCCCTGCCACGCCTGCAGGCCGCCGATCACCAGAATCGCCAGGAAGGCGAACAGGATCGCGAAGCGGATCAGCGGAATGAAGGCGGCCGAGATGCGGATCGCGCGGCGGTTGCTGGCGCGGTAGGCCTCGCTTTCGCCGCGGAGGCGCTCCAGCTCCCAGGCTTCAGCGGCGAAGCTCTTGATCGTGAGCATGCCGCCGAGGTTGTTGGCCAGGCTGCTGTTGAGATCGCCAGCCCGTTCACGCACCTCGCGGTAGCGCGGGGCCAGCCGCTTCTGGAAGCTGAGCGAGCCCCAGAGGATCACCGGGATCGGCAGAAATGCCACCCCCGCCACGCTGGGGGAGAGCACGGCCATGGCCCCGCCCACCGCCACCACGGTGGTCACCAGTTGCAGCAGCTCGTTGGCGCCATGGTCGAGGAAGCGCTCGAGCTGGTTGATGTCGTCGTTGAGGATCGCCATCAGCCGGCCGCTGCTGCTCGACTCGAAGAAGGCCATCTCCAGCTGCTGCAGATGGCCGTAGGCCTCAAGCCGCAGCTCGTGCTGCACGGTCTGGGCGAGGTTGCGCCACAGCACGCCATAGAGGTATTCGAAGCCGGATTCGGCGCTCCAGATCACGAACGAGAGCAGGGCCAGCAGCCCCAGCTGGCTCGGCACGCTGCGGAAACCGAGCGCGGCGAGGCTGGAAGTCTGCTGGCGGACCACCACATCCACCGCCAGGCCGATCAGCACCGGCGGCGCCAGATCGAAGATTTTGTTGAGCACCGAACAGAACGCCGCCTGCCACACCCGCCGGCGGTGCGGCCGCAGGGCTCGCAGCAGCCGCTTCAGCGCGGGGGCAGAGTGTTGGGGCTCGTGCTGGGGCGAAGAAAGTGGCGGCATGGCCTGGGCAGGCGTGGCAAAGCGTGAAGCAGAACGGAAGGAAAAGGGAAGAAGGGAGGAAATGGGCGAAGGCCGTCTGATTGTCACGGAACCAACACCCGGCGATCCCGAACCAATGTCTGCCCCTGTCCCCTGGAGTCTGGCCTGGTGCGAGAACGGCGAACTCGCCCCTCAGGACCGTTTCGACCTGCTGCAATCCCTGGTGCTCACCGAGTCCACCGAGGTGCAGACGACCTTGATCGCCACGATCGAAAACCTGCCCCTGGAGCAGGTGAGCCTGCTGTGCACCGATGGTGTGACCAGCCTCTGGAGCTGAACGCTCAGAGCCGGTACTTGGTCGTGGCGAGCTGCCGGCAGATGTCGGTGGCGCCCTGGATGCTGGAGCCCTTGTTCACCTGCTCCACGAAGCAGTTGCAGGTGTAGGCCCCCATGCCATCCGGGGGCACTTTGCGGGCCGCTTGGAAGGCGGCCTGGAACCCCGCCAGGCAGAACCTGGTGACGCTGTCGTTGCGGGTGGAAGCCGATGCGCTCAACGTATCGGCCTGCACCGGTTGGGCAAAGAGCGTGAGGGCAGCCAGCGAGGTGAAGGTGAAGACCAGGCGCATGGAGGGCCTCAGGGCAATGGCGGGGAGGGGCTGAAGGGCTCAGCCCTGGTGACGGGAAATCTGCAGCTCCTTGTTCATCACCCGCAGGCGGGCGAGAGCAGCGAACACATCTTCAGGCATTCCCTTGGGCAGATCGATCACGCTGTGCGTGTCGAAGATCTGGATCCTGCCGATGCTGCGGCCGTTGAGGCCAGCCTCATTGGCGATCGCTCCCACGATGTTGCCCGGCTTGACGCGGTCACGCCAGCCCACTTCGATGCGGAACCGGTCCATCTGGTCGTCGGGGGGCGCGCTGCCTTCCTCGCGGAACCCGCCGCCGTTGCGGCCTTGGCCAAGGGGCCGCCGTTGCTCGCCGCGCTCGCCACGGCGGCCATCGCCGTCCCGTTGACGGTCACGGTCGCGTCCTCCGCTCTGCTGCCAGTTTTCTTCACCCTGGGCGAGCAGCGGGCGATCGCCCACGGCGAGCTGGAGGGCGGCCAGGGCCAGCTGCTCCGGGGTGACCTCGATCTCGCGGCCTACCCGCTGGATAATCTCGCTGAGCAGGGCCAGTTCCTGGGGCTCACTTGTGGGCTCCTGCACAGCGGCGGTGAGGCGCTGACGCAGGCGATCCAGCCGGCTCTGGTTGATGTCGGCGTTGCTGGGCACCTCCATCGGCTCGATCGGCTTGCCGACGGCACGCTCGAGACCTGAGAGGAAGCGGCGCTCGCGTGGTGTGAGGAACAGGATCGCGTCGCCCTTGCGTCCGGCCCGGCCGGTGCGGCCGATGCGGTGCACGTAGGCCTCGCTGTCGAAGGGGATGTCGAAGTTGATCACCAGGGTGATGCGGTCGACGTCGAGGCCGCGCGCCGCCACATCCGTGGCCACAAGCACGTTCACCTTGCCGCTGCGCAGCCGCTCAACGGTGCGCTCCCGCTGGGCCTGCGGCACATCGCCGTTGAGCACAGCGACATCGTGGCCCTGCTGTTCGAGCGCTTCGGACACCGCCAGGGTGATGGCCTTGGTGCGGGCAAAGATGATCACACCCTCGCTGCTTTCGGCCTCGAGCACCCGGGTGAGAGCTTCCAGTTTCTGGGATCCGTTCACCACCAGATGGCGCTGGCGGATGGAACTGGATTCAGCGCCTTTCTGCCGAATCGTCACTTCCGCCGGGCTGCGGAGATAGTTCTTCGAAAGCCGCCGGATTTCGGACGGCATGGTGGCGGAGAACAGGATCACCTGCCGCTCGCTCGGCAACTGCCCCAGCACCCACTCCACGTCGTCGATGAAGCCCATGCGCAGCATTTCATCGGCTTCGTCGAGCACGAGGCTGCGCAGGCCGGAAAGATCAAGGGTGCCCTGGCGCATGTGATCCATCACCCGGCCAGGTGTGCCCACCACCACCTGCACGCCACGGCGCAGACGCACGATCTGATCGCGGAAATCGGCTCCGCCGTAGATGGGAAGCACCCGCACCTGCGGGAGCTTGGTGGCATAGCTGTTGAAGGATTCCGCCACCTGCAGCGCCAGCTCGCGGGTGGGCGTGAGCACCAGCACCTGGGGGGTGCGTTGGGCCGGATCAAGGCGGGCCAGCAGGGGCAGGGCGAAGGCGGCTGTCTTGCCGGTGCCGGTCTGCGCCTGTCCGACCAGATCACGGCCGAGCAGCAGCTCAGGAATGGCGGCTTTCTGGATCGGGGAAGGCTCGGTGTAGCCGCAGCCTTCGACGGCCTCCAGCAGCTCGGCGGAGAAACCAAAGCTGGCGAAGCCGTTCTTCGCTTCGGCAGGTGCTGCGGTGGTGGTGAGCGGACCGATCAGGGTGCTGGCCTCGGTTGTGGCGTCCGTC
Source organism: Synechococcus sp. MW101C3 (assembly GCF_002252635.1). NCBI lineage: Bacteria > Bacillati > Cyanobacteriota > Cyanophyceae > Synechococcales > Synechococcaceae > Synechococcus > Synechococcus sp. MW101C3. The sequence goes on along the minus strand of NZ_NQKX01000003.1, from coordinate 276,239 downwards.
ACGGCGGGGCTGGTGGCTTCCAGGGCGGTGAGATCGACGCTCGTCAGCGGCAGGGCTGGGGTTGCGGCGGAATCCGTGGCGATCGGGTCGGCGGAGAGAGAAAGGGTGGTGATGGGATGGCTCGTCGAGGTGGAATTGGAGGCGGGGAGGGACGCGTCGGTGTCAACAGAGCACGCGAAGCTCTCGCAAGCAGAAGGCTGGGTCACGAATCTGGGTGGGTGGCTGGGGCCTGAGGAGTTCCTTCAACACAGGCCGGCAGCAACCCGAAGCTCATGGCCTTGATGGCCTGTAGCACGCCTGCCTTGCCCTTCATCAAAGGGTGAGCGCACAATGTAACACCTGAACGGCCGGAATCCCCGTCATGTGCTGCTGACGGCCCGGCCGTAATCGTCCTGCCAACGCTCGATATCACTTTCTTCGAGACGGTCGCCCCGCTGCACCTCAATCAGGACCAGATCGCTGGAGCCGGCGGTGAGCCGATGCATCGCGCCCACAGGGATGAACAAGGTGACACCCGGCCGGGCCGGGATGGATTCCCCCTCCAGTTCAAGCCGACCGTTGCCGGCCACCACGACCCAGTGCTCACAGCGGTGGCGATGACGTTGGAGGCTGATGCGCTGGTGGGCCAGGACCAGCAGCCGTTTCACCCGGTAGGACTCACCATCGGCAAGGGTCTCGAACCATCCCCAGGGGCGTTGGCATCGCCCTGATCCGGCGTCAACCTGGGCCTCGGGGCCGGGCGGTAACTCGCGGCCGGGTTCAGGCAAAGGCTGAGGGTTGCCAGGCCTGAGCGCGCTCCAGGCTGATTTCGGCGATCTTGTCGTGGGCGTGCAGCCGGCGCTGAATCTGATTCGTGCAGTTCTGCCAGCCCGGGGGTGTGGTGGTGGCGTCGAAGCAGGCTTCGGAGCGGTCGTCGAGCATGCGCCCGAGCGTGGCCTCGGCTCCGGCCTTCGGATCCGGCAGCAGGAGGTAGTAGCGAACCATCGACGCTGCAGCGGAATGCAGGTTCAGTCTGTCGCATGACGTGGTCAGTGAAGGGCGCCGCGGGCCTGACACAGCGCGCGCGGCTCTTGCCGCTCGTTGCTGGTTCGATGCTGCGCAGGATCCGACTGGGAATGCCCGAGGCTTGAGCGATTCGCAACCGGGGAAGGGCCCACCAATTGATCTGTAGCAACGGCGTCATCTGGTGGCAAGGCTGAGGGGTTGGATGCTGGGCGGATCTTTTCTGCCCCCCATGCCCAGTTCGCAGCGTCTCGCGGCCATCCAGTGCATCCAGGAACGGCCATCCCCGGAGTTTCCTCCCATTGCGCCCCTCTCGGAGTTGTGGGCGTCTGACGTTTTCGATCTGGCCAAGATGAAGTCGTCCTTGCCGAAGGACATCTTCAAATCGGTTCAGAAAACCATCAAGGAAGGCGGCAAACTTGATGTTTCCGTGGCCAATGTTGTAGCCCAGGCGATGAAAGACTGGGCGGTGGGCCGTGGCGCCCTCTACTACGCCCACGTGTTCTATCCGCTCACCAACTCCACGGCGGAGAAGCACGACGGCTTCATCTCCACCCAGAGCGATGGTTCGGCCATCTGTGAATTCACCGGCAAGGTGCTGGTGCAGGGCGAGCCTGATGGTTCCTCCTTCCCCAATGGCGGCATCCGCTCCACCTTCGAAGCCCGCGGTTACACGGCCTGGGACATCACCAGCCCGGCTTTCCTGATGGAGACGCCCAACGGCATCACCCTCTGCATCCCCACGGTGTTTGTGTCGTGGACGGGTGAAGCCCTCGACAAGAAGACACCGCTGCTGCGCTCCAACGCAGCGATGAACAAACAGGCCCAGCGGCTGCTCAAGTTGCTCGGCAACACCGAGATCGCCCCGGTCAATTCCAGCTGCGGTGCTGAACAGGAATACTTCCTGGTCGACAGCGCCTTCGTGACCCTCCGCCCCGACCTGCTGCTGGCGGGCCGCACCCTGTTCGGCCATCCTTCCGCCAAGGGCCAGCAGTTCGACGACCACTACTTCGGTGCGATCCCCCAGCGGGTGCAGGTGTTCATGCAGGATGTGGAACGCCAGATGTACAAGCTGGGCATTCCCGCCAAAACCCGCCACAACGAAGTGGCACCGGGCCAGTTCGAGATCGCTCCGTTCTTTGAGGCGGCCAACGTAGCCACCGACCACCAGCAGCTCACCATGACGCTGCTGAAGAACACGGCCCGCCGGCACGGCATGAACTGCCTGCTGCACGAGAAGCCCTTCGCTGGCATCAACGGCTCCGGCAAGCACGTGAACTGGTCGGTGGGCAACGGCACCCAAGGCAACCTGCTGGATCCCGGCAGCAGCCCCGAGGAGAACATGCAGTTCCTGTTGTTCTGCGGTGCTGTGATTCGTGGCGTGCATCTCTACGGCCCGCTGCTGCGTGCTGTGGTGGCCACGGCTGGTAATGATCACCGCCTCGGTGCCAACGAAGCGCCGCCGGCGATCATCTCGATGTACCTCGGCAGCCAGCTGGAAGAGGTGTTCACGATGATCAAGAACGGCAACCTTGGCAGTACCGACCACGGTGGATTGATGCAGCTCGGTGTCGACACCCTGCCCGAGTTCCCCAAGGATCCGGGCGATCGCAACCGCACCTCCCCGTTCGCCTTCACCGGCAACCGCTTCGAGTTCCGCGCCGTGGGCTCGAATCAATCCGTGGCCGGCCCGCTGGTGGCCATGAACACGATCCTGGCCGACTCGCTCAAGTACGTGGCCGACGAACTGGAGGCCAAGATGGGTGCCGGTGCGTCGCTGGAGTCGGCAGCCGCTGGAGTGCTGCAGGCGATCATGCAGCAGCACGGCAATGTGGTGTTCGGCGGTGACGGCTACTCCAGTGAGTGGCATGAAAAGGCCGTGACCGAACGGGGCCTGGAGAACCTCCCCACCACCGCCGATGCGCTGCTCGTGCTGGAGCGGGACGACATCAAGGCCCTGTTCGAGCGCACCGGTGTGCTCACCCCGGTGGAGCTGCACAGCCGCTTCGAGGTGTATGCCGAGCAGTACGTGCTGGCGGTGGAAGTGGAGGCCAAGTTGGTGCTGCAGATGGCCCGCACCCAGGTGTACCCCGCCGTGATGACCTATCTCGGTCAGCTGGCCAACTCCCTCCACTACCAGGAAACCCTGGGTCTGCCGCCCGATCGGGCCATGGCCGGCCGGATCGCCACGCTCAACCAGGAGCTGCTGGCCAACTGCGTGGCCCTGGAGTCCGCTCTGGCCAGCCCGCCCCACGGCGAGGTTGCCCACATGCGCCACTGCGCCGACACCCTGCTGCCGCTGATGTACAAGATCCGCGAAGCCGTCGACGGGCTCGAAACCCTGGTGGACGACAACGCCTGGCCGCTGCCCACCTACCAGGAGATGCTGTTCATCAAGTAGTCAGGTAGTCAGAACGTTGGGGGGCGGGTGCCGTCCTGCCCCCTTTTCTGTTCTGTGTGCAGCTCCGACGGTTGCTCTGAAACCTTGCTCAGAGGCTTGATCTGAATGCTCCACCACCGGGGTCCTGGCCGCTTCACCGCGTGCCGAGGCCCCGCTTTTTTGCCGAGAGCTGTTGCGCTGAATGGTTAGCGCTCCAGTGCCGGGTCGAGCCGTAACCAGCCGGTGAGCAGTGCGCCGATCACCGAACTGACCGCCAGGCCAGCCAACACCGCACCCGTTCCCCAGCGGTGCAGCAACCCCGGCAGTGTGAGCGCGGCGAGCACCGCGCCGGCTTTGCCGGCAGCGGCCGCGAGGCCCGCCCCCTGGCCGCGCTGGGCGATCGGGAACACCTCTCCTGCAAGGAGATAGGTGGTGGCATTGGGGCCGGCGTTGGTCATGAACAGAAACAGGCCCACCCCGGCGATCACCAGGCCGGGCTCCTGAACAGCCCCGCTGCAGCCCCACGCCGCCAGCGCCAGCCCGGCGGCGCAGCCCCCGAAGCCGGCCACCTGCAGCCCGATCCGGCCCAGCCGATCGACCAGCACGATCGCCAGGCCGATTCCGGCCACGAACAGCCCATCGGCCGCTGTGGCCCAGCCCAGGCTGTGCTGTTGCACGCCGCCCTGCACCAGCAGTTGCGGCAGGAAGATTCCCACCCCGTAGGTGCTGAGGTCCTGCACAAACCACGGCAGCCCGGCCAGCAGCAGTGGGCGCAGTGAAGGAGGCGCCAGCGGGCTGGGTGCGCGAGGTGGCAACGGGTTGGGCAGAGGATGCGCCGTCTCGGTCTGGCCAGTGGCTGGCGCCGACCCCCCTTCTCCAGCGGCCTGGGGCTGGGCAACACCCGGCGGCCGCCAGCCAGGGCTTTCCGGCACCCCCAGCCGCGCCCCGGTGAGCAGCAGCACCGGCAGCACCGGCAGGAGATAGAGGCTGCGCCAGCCCAGTGGCCCCAGGCTGCCATGAGCAGCCAGCAGCCAGCCCAGCAGGCTGCCGCTCAGTGCCCCCACGGCCTGGCAGCCGAAGGCGCCCAGCACCAGCGGGCCGCGCCAGGCCGCCGGCAACTGTTCGGAGATCACCAGATGGCCGGTGGGGTAGTCGGCGCCGAGCGCCAGGCCGATCAGCAGCAGTGCGGCCACCAGGCAGGTGACGTTCGGACTGGCGGCGGCCCCCAGCAGCCCCGCCAGCAGCAGCACCAGCTCGGCTAAGAACACCGGCCGGCGGCCCCAGCGGTCGGCCAGCGTGCCCAGCAGCGGCGCGCCCACGAGGATGCCGATCAGCGGCGCGGCCGCCAGCAGACCCACGGCTGCCCTGGCCGGCGCCAGCTCCGCCTGCACCAGCGGCAGGGCGATGCCCCCCATGAACACCACCAGCCCCTCCAGGTATTTGCCTGCGGCGGTGAGGCCCCAGATCCGCCAGTCTGACGCTGTGAGGGTGGGCCTGCCGGCAGGGATCACGGGCCCGGCGCCGGCGCCCAGGGCGGCAGCGGTGGGGTGACCAGCCAGGCCTCCCGGCGCGCACGGGTGAGAGCGGTATAGAGCAGCCGCCCCTCCCAGCGCTCACTCCTGGGCAGCAGCACCACCACCTCCTGGTACTGGCTGCCCTGCGACTTGTGGATCGTGAGAGCAAGCGCCGGTTCCGCCCCTGGCAGGCGGGCGGGATGGAGCAACCGGGGCCCGGCTGTGTCGTCACTGAACAGCAGCAGCGTCTCGCGCCCCGGCCGCACCACCACGCCCACATCGCCATTGGCCAGGTTCTGTTCCGCCAGGTTGCGGCTGCACAGCACCGGCGTGCCCAGCGGCCAGGCTGCCGCGCCGCGTTCGGCGGCCTCCCCCAACAGGCGGCGGTGCAGGGCCTCCACCCCCCAGCTGCCACTGCGCACGGGCGTGAGCAGCACGCAGGCTTCCAGTTCGTTCAGCAGCGCCTGGGCCGCGGAAAGCTGGCTGGGATCAAAGGCCATCGCCAGTTCCCGCAGCCGTTCCTGATGGGCGCGCAGCCGCTCCAGCGGTGCTTCAGGCAGCCGCGGCGGCTCGCAGCGCAGCCAGTGAAGGTTGTCGCGCGGTTGGAGTGCGGCAAGGCTTCGCTCCAGCCGGGCGCCGCCGCCGTTGCGCACCTGGGCGGCCACGGCGGCGATCGCCCCTTCGTAGCGGTAAGGCGTGGCGAGTTGCACCATCGCTTCCCCCAGCGAGGCGCGGCGGTGGTCGTCTTCGATGGCGATCAGCACGGCGCCGGGGCTCACCGGCGGCAACTGGGCCGGATCGCCCACCAGCAGCAGCTGGGCCTGCTGCGGCAGGGCGTCGAGAACGGCTGCCATCAACGCCAGATCCAGCATCGACACCTCATCGATCACCAGCAGATCGAGGGCGAGCGGGTGGCGGCGGTCGCGGGCGAAACCATCGCCGCGGCTTTCCAGCAGGCGGTGCAGGGTGGTGCAGGGCAGGGCCATGCAGCGTTCGGCCAGGTCGTCGGGCAGGCGGTCCCCGCGTTCCCGGATCGCCTGCCGCAGGCGCGTGGCGGCCTTGCCGGTGGGGGCCGCCAGGTGCACCCGCAGGTCGGGGCGGGCCTCCAGCGCCGCGGCCAGCATCTGCACCACCGTGGTGGTCTTGCCGGTGCCCGGACCACCGCCGAGCAGCACCAGCCGCTGAGACAGCAGGGCGTCCACCGCCCGCACCTGCTGAGAATCGAGGGCGCCGCGGCGGCAGGCCGTATCGCGCAGGCGCCGGCGATGCTCCGGCGGCAGCGCTGGCTCCAGCGGGCTCAGGGCCCGCTGCCGCAACTGGGCCAGTACGTCGTCGAGCTGGTCGCGCCAACGCCGCCAGGCCAGGCCACCCGCTGCCGTGCGCACCAGCGGGGCCGGGCCGGCCGGCGACGCTTCCCGGCCAGCGTCCAGCAGGGGGGAGCGCTCCAGCGCTGCCCGGTGGCCCTCCGGCCAGAGGCCGGCGGCCACGCTTTCCGCCCCGATCCCTTCCGGCGCCGTTCCAGCCAGCGGCAGCTCCAGCTCGCCGCGTTGCACCGCCAGCGCCAGCGCCAGGATCAGCTCCTCCACCAGCGGATCGCGCTTCACCCCGTAGAGGCGCGGCAGGGCTTCGGCCAGGGCCATCCCCAGCGTCCAGCCAGGCGCTGCGACCGCGCCTGTGGCCGCTGCGGTGAGAGCCCCGAACGGCGCGGGTGCCTGTGCTTCTTGCGAGGCTTCCGTCATGGCTGCCCCTCCCGCAGGGCGGCATCGAGGGCCAGCAGCCGATCGGGATCGACCGCTTCCACGAACATTCCCGGTACGGCCGCTCCGGGCCCGGCCGCCTGTGCCCGCTCCCCCGGCACGCCGCGCAGAAACACGTAGACGTAGCCGCCCAGATCGCGCTCGGGGGTGTAGCCCGGCAGGCGCCAGCGCAGGTAGCGATGCAGCGCCACCAGATAGAGGTGAGCCTGCAGTGGGTAGTGATTCGCCGCCATCAGCGCCGCCATCGCCGGCGGGCCGTAATGCAGGGGTCCGCAGGCCAGCGGTTGGCCGTTCTCGCCGCGCTCACCCAGCCAGTTGCTCTTCCAGTCGGCCACCCACCAGCGCAGCTCGCCAGCGGCGGCGGGAGCGGTGAACACCAGATCGATCGAGCCGGTGAGAAAGCCGCGGCTGGCCACCGGCAGCTGCTCCAGCTGGCTGGCGTAGGTGGCGCCGAAGGCCCCGCTGGGATGGTCGCGGAACGGGGCTGCCAGCCCGGCGGCGCGCACCAGCGGCGAGCTCTGTCGGGATGCTGCGGGCTCAGAGGCCAGGGGCAGGTCGAAGTTCATTTCGTTCAGCCGCTGCGTCAGCGGCAGCTCGGCGAGGCGGAAGCTGCCCAGCGGGCCGCCCATCGGGGTGAGGCGCAGCTGCTCGAGGCCGGCCAGCACGGCATCCCGCTGCTCCAGGTCGATGCCGGCCCGCCCCAGCTCCACCTCCACCAGGGCGGCGGTGGCGGGATCGGCAACGGCACGGCGTTGATGGTCGACCTGCTCGAGGATGCGGTGCAGGCAATCGCCGGCAGAGGCGCCCCGGGGGAAATCCTGCAGGGGGCCGTGGGCGTCTGGGTCTGAGTTGGCTGAGCCAGAAGTGGCTGCGCTGGAGCCGGCTTGACCAGAGGGGCCCGGCTGGGAGGTGGCTGGCCCCGAGGTGGCGCTGGCTGCCGCTTCGATCATCGGCTCGATCTGCGGGGCGGCGGTGTTCGCATCGGTTTCCCGGCCGTCTTCGAGCGCCGCCGGAGGCAGGGCACCGCCACTGCTGCTGTGCGTCCAGCTGGAGTAACTGCTGCGGCCCCAGTTCCCATCGAGCAGCCGCTGCGGCACCGGGCCTGTGTGCAGCGCCCCGCAGCGGGGCGGCGGCTGCCAGCGCCCCTGGCCGGCAGCTTCCGCCGGCAACTGAATCCAGCTCAGTCCACTCAGCGCGTCGCTCGGGCCCAACACCTGGGTGCTGGAGTCGTCGTCGCCGGGCTCGCTCAGGGGCTGGCCGGGGAACAGCCAGGGCCGCAGCGGATTGGCCTCCTGGTCTTGAGAGGGCCCGTAGACGAGCACGAGCAGCTGCATGGCGCGGGTCAGCGCCACATAGGCCAGCCGCTCCGCTTCCTGCGCCTCCGCCTGATGTTTCTGTTGCCGTGCTTCGCGGCCCACGCCCCAGCGCTGGTTCACGGAGATGTCGAGGCTGGGGCCCGCGGCACCGGGAGGCGTCCAACGCACGCCCGGGTTGCCGGCGGATGTGGCTGCGGGGGGCGCCTGCCAGAGATAGGGACAGATCACCACCGGAAACTCCAGCCCTTTGCTGCGGTGCACCGTCACCACCCGCACCGCTGATTCCACCGCATCACTGTGGGGCTGGTGGCGTTCCGGCGGGTCGTTGGGCGGATGGCGGCGGCGGCGACGCAACCAGTCGGCGGCGGCCACCGCTCCGAGCTGTTCGTTGTGCATCTGCTCCTGCACCAGCTCGGCGCATTGCTGCAGGTCGGCGAGCAGCCTGCCGCTCTGCGACAGGCGCCCCAGCCCCTCGCCCTCCAGCAGTTCGGCCAGCACCCCCAGCAGGCCCCGCAGCCCCAGCCCTTCGGCCAGCCGCGCCAGACGATCGGCCAGGGCATCCCAGTCGGCCGGGCTGGCGGCGGTGAGGCGCCGGGGACTCCAGCCCAGCAGGGGGGAGGCGGCCAGCAGCCGCTGTCGCGGACCGCTGCCGGGTTCCGCCAGGGCATCGAGCAGGCGTTGCAAGGCGCTGGCCCCTTCGCTTTCGAACACATCGCCCTTGCTCACCAGCCGGCTGGCGATGCCCCGTTCCTCCAGGGCGCGGCGCAGGGCGTCGGCCTGGGAGTGGCGGCTCACCAGCAGACAGATGTCGCCCGGTTCAAGCGCCCGCTGCTCGCCGTGCGCATGCACCTCGATGCCGCGCTGCAGCAGGTCCAGCGTCAGCGCACCGATCTGCCGCGGCAGGGTCTGCTCCAGCGCGGTTTTGCTGGGCAGCTTCGCCCCGGCGGCGGCGGAACCAGGCGCCGGCCCCAGCCACAGCAGCTGCAACGGCGCCTGGCCCGGTGGCAGCTGCAGGTGAAGCGCTTGCCGCTGCGGCTGGGCCACCACGGCGGGCACGGGCAGGTCGGTGCGCACCAGCCCGGGGGCCATCAAGTGGTTAAGCGCGGCCACCAGGGGCTCTGAGGCGCGGAAGTTGTGGCGCATGCTGCGGATGGAGGGTTCGCCTGCCGCCGCCGGGGTGCGGGCCGCCAGTTGCCGCGCCGCCAGGTAGGTGTCGAGATCGCCGCCACGGAAGCGGTAGATCGCCTGTTTGGGGTCTCCCACGATCACCAGCAGATGCTGGCCGGCGCCAGCGGCGGGGGCAAAGGCCTGCCGCAGCGTGCGCCACTGGATCGGGTCGGTGTCCTGGAATTCATCGATCAGGGCCGCCCGGTAGCGGCGGCGCAGTGCCTCGATCAGCGCGGGACGCTCTGTGCCGGTCGGGCCGGGATCGAGGCCTCGCAACAGCTCCCCATAGCTGATCCGCCCAGCCCGCTGCCGCCGGCTGCGCAGTTCCCTCACGCCCCAGTGGCAGAAGTGGGCCAGCACCGCTTCAGCGGGGCCGTCCACCAGCGCGGCCACCGCCTCCAGCAGCGTCCGCTCCGGCAACGACACCGGCGGGGTTTCGAACGTCTCGGCGACCTTCGTGAAGACGGCGGGATGGAAGTAGTCGGGTAGCCAGCTGCGTTTGTCGATGCGCAGCTCGGCGTAGGAGCCGGGATCGGGCTGGGTGGCGAGCCAGGCATTGAGCTCCTCGACCCGATTCGTTCTGGGTTTGCCGGCATAGGGCGTTGTGGCGCTGGACCCTGCCGCCTTCCATTGCCTGGCACTGGCACAGAACGTCTGCTCCAGCGCTTCCCCCCGCGCCGCCCATAACGGCTTGAACCGCTCCCACACCTGGCCCCAGAAGGCGGTGAGCTGCTCCTGCAAAGGCGCCTCAGTCCGCCAGCCGGCCGGTAGGGGCGGGGGCGCCAGCGCCGCATCGCCTTCCAGCAGCTGGAGCAGGCCGGTGAGGGTGGCCGGGGTCACCTTGGCCCGTTTCAGCCCTTGCAGCAGGTGGAGCGGCAGGGGCAGCACCTGGCTGTGCCAGTAGTCGTGGACGACCTGCTCGGCGAGCTCGGCCCCTTCCGTTTCCACCTCAAGCTGCGGGCCCAGGCCCGCCTCCAGGGCCTGGCGCCGCAGGTTGCGGTGGCAGAAGCCATGGATCGTGGTGATGTCGGCGGCATCCAGCTCTTCGAGGGCCAGCAGCAGCCGGGCGCGCAGCTGGGGCAGGTTGGTGCCGGTGGGCAGCTGTTCCAGCCAGCCGGCCAGCACCGCGTCCATGGCGGGCCGGGCCGCGACGGGCGGCTGCAGCGTGTTCGGTGCCTCGAGAGCCTGCAGCGCCTCCAACGCCTCGAGGGCCTGCTGAAACCGCCGGCCGATCCGGTCGCGCAGTTCGGCCGCCGCCGCTTCGGTGAAGGTCACCACCAGCAGTTCCCGCAAGGCCAGGGGGCGCTCCATCAGATGGGGCTCTGTCACCAGGCGCAGCACCAGATGGGCCAGGGCGAAAGTTTTGCCGGTGCCTGCACTGGCTTCGAGCAGCCGCAGGCCAGCGCTGAGCGGCAGGGCGTTGGCATCGAACTCCAGCAGCGGCCTATCGGCCGCATTGGCGCGGGGGTCTGGCTGGCTGCTGGCGTGGCTCATGGCTGGCTCACGGCTGCACCTGCGCGTCCAGCAGCGGGGTCCACAGTGCCAGCGCCAGGCCGCAGAGATCGCCGAAGCGTCCGGCCAGCAGGTCGGTGGCGGGCGTGCCCCCACCGAAAGCCAGCGCCAGCGGTGCCTCCTCCCGTTCCGCCATGGCGAACAGCCCCCCTTCCCAGGCGTTGCTGGCGGCGCTGGAACCACTGCCGGGTTTTTTCCGTTCCGCCAGCGCGTAGGCGTAGCCCATGGCCGGTGGCACCGGCCAACAGCGCAGGCGGTGCTCCTGGCGCCAGCGGAGCAGGGCGTTGAGCTGCTCCGCCGCTTCCTCCTGCGTGGGAGCCGCCCAGACGCCCACCACCTTGAAGGCCTCCTTGTCGCGGGCGATCAGGCGGGCTTCCCTGGGGGCGGCACCGGCCGCGGTGGCCAGCAGCAGCTCCAGCCACAGGCCGAGGCGGTCGCAGGGGCGGGGATTTCCGAGCCGCACCTGCACCAGCGTGCTGCCGTGGGCCACCAGCTCGGCGGCCAGGGCTTGCGTAGCCGCGCCCTCCTCGCCTTGCTGCCAGCGCAGCGCCAGGGGTTGTGGCTCGCCCAGGCCTGCCAGCAACTGCTGCAGCGTGACCCAGCGGCCCGTCAGGGTCTGCACTTCCAGGGCTCCGGCACTGAGCGGCGGCAGCACGCCACGCCCCTGCGCCAGGTGGCGCCAGTCGGGGGCGGGCAGGGGGGTGCTCTGCGCGGCCAACAGCCCCGCTTCTGGTGCCGCCGGCCGCGCGGCGGCCTGCCGCTCGTGCTCCTGACGCAGCAGCCAGGCCCGCTGCCGTTCGTCGAGTTCGAGTGCTTCGAGGTCATCGAGCGGCTCCACCCACTCCCTGGGCCGCAGCCCCAGCTCCTTCAGCCACTGGGCCTGGGGCGCCAGCAGCCAGTCGCGCAGGTCGCTCCAGGGATCCAGCTCGGCCTCGCTCACGCCAGCAACGCCGCCGGCCCGCGCCTCCGCCCCAACGCCGAACGCTTGTTCGGCCGGCTCCTGCAGGGCCAACGGCCAGGCCGGCGCCACCGCCGCAGCGCCATCAAGCTGCTGGCGTGCCAGCAGCTGCCGCCGGTCGCAGCTGGCCGGTGGCCGCTCGCCCGTGGCGAGGAAGTTGACCCGCTCCAGCGGGTTGGCGGCATGGCTGACCACCAGCTGCTGCGCCACCGGCTCCCCCAGCTCCGCCTTCAGCAGCTCCAGCCACTGGCGCACGGCGGTGGCCGGTGGCATCTCTTCCCCTTTGCGCTCCTCGCGGCTGGTCCAGGCGATCAGCAGGTGGTCGCGGGCCGACAGCAACGCCTCCATCAACACGTAGCGGTCCTGGTCGGCGGGACTGGGGTCACCAAGCCGCCGTTCCCGTTCCATCAGGTCGAAGCCGGGTCGCTGCCGTTGCCGTGGAAACACATCGGCATCGAGGCCCATCAGCACGATCACCCGGTGGGGAATGGCCCGCATCGGTTCCAGGGCGCTGATTGTGAGGGCGCCGCTGCGATGGCCGAAGCGACCGCTGTCGCTGGAGAGGCGCTCCTCCAGCACGGCGGCCACCACGGGAGCGCTGATCGGCAGCGGGCAGCGGGCGGCGCTGCCTTGCCACTCGGCGATGGCGGCACGAATCGCCTGCAGCTCCCAGGCCCGCTCCCCTCCCTCGCCGAACAGCTCCGGCAGCAGGGCGGCCAGGTGGCTGCCCCAGGCGACGGCGCTGCGCGGCCGGCCCAGCCCTTCGAGCACGCGCTGCAGCTGGGTGAGCAGCCGGATCCAGCGCGCCTGGCGCTCCACGCTGCCCCCCAGCGCCTGCGGGGCGGTCAGCCCCACGGCCACGCCCGGTTGATCGGCCAGCACCTGGCCCAGCAGCAACCGGTCGATGGCCCAGCGCAGGCTGTGGGTGGGATCACCGCCGCGGGCGGTGCCATCGAGGCCCCAGCGGAAGCCTGCGGCCTGCAGCGCGGCATTCAGGGCGGCCGGTTCATCGGCTTCCAGATCGAAGTGGGCCTGCAGGGCGCCGTTCTCCAGCAGCGCCTCCAGCGCTGAGGCGGTGAGCCGCTCTCCCCCCAGGCGCAGCAGCTGCAGCAGGGCCCCGCCGATGCTGGCGTCCCCCTGCTGGCTGCGGTCGGTGAGCCGCCAGGGGAGGGTCACACCGGTGGCGCCGCTGTCGCCGAACACCGAGCCCAGCAACGGCGCCAGCTGCTCCACCTGGGGGGTCATCACCAGGATGTGGCGTGGTTCGAGGCTGGGATCCTCGGCCAGCAGCTGCAGCAACCGGTCGCGCACGATCTGCACCTGGCGCAGCCGCCCCGGACAGGGGTGGAACTCCAGCGAGTGGTCCCCGGGCGCCAGCGTCAGGGTGGGCCAGGCCTCCGCCTCCACCAGCTGCTGCTGCAGCTGCTCCAGCAAGCTGGGCGGCCGCCGCCCCTGGTGCTCGGCCCCACTGGCCGGCAGAACGAAGAGATCGCGGGTTTCCTCGGCGGCCAGCTGGGTGTCGCCGGTGCCCTCCAGCAGTTGCTGGAATTCGCCGCCGAGTCGCCCGAAGCGGGCTTCGAGTCCGGGTGTGCGCGCCAGCCAGTCGAGGTCGTGGGGATCGGCCAGCTCGATCGCCACATCGAGGCTGCGGCGCCGGTCGCTGCAGCGCTGCCAGAGATCGCGGCAGGGGGTGAGCAGGTAGAGATCCACCGGCACCACGGAGGCGAGCGCCTGCAGCAGGTGCACCTGCACCGGAGCGGCACTGCTCAGGCCGAACAGCCGCAGCGGACCCTGGAGCCCATCGAGGCAGGCGGTGCCGTGGCGCAGCCGCTCGATCGCCGTGAGCACCTTGAGGCCGAAGGGCGGCCGGCTCAGCCGCTCATGCAGCTGGCGGAACAGGCGCGGTTGCCAGAGCTGATCGGCCGGCAGCGGTTGGCCGCGGTCGTTGTGGTCATGGCCGCGGCACCAGGCGGCCACCATCGCCGGCCGGTAGAGGCTGAGGTCGTCGAAGCTGTCGGCGATCGCCCGGCCCAGTTGCCACAGGGGCAGATCGAGGGCCGGCCGCTGGCCATGGCCGCGCTGCTCCAGCCAGTGGGCCAGCAGGGAGGCGTCGGGGCCGGCGGCGAGCGCGGGGAGCAGCTCCAGCAGCGGCCAGACCAGCTCGGTGGCCCGCCACGGATCACTGTCTGCGGCGCCTTCGCCCAGCAGACCGTCCACGGTCTGGCGCAGCTCGCTGGTGAGAAAGGGAAAGCGCAGGTTGGCGGCGATACCACCGAGTTCCAGGGCCAGCTGCTCGCCCAGCCAGCGGCTGGTGGGCCAGGTGTTCACCACCACCCGCACGGTTTCGAAAGGACCGGGGGGGTCGTGCAGCAGCTGGAGCGCCAGCAGGGCGGCCAGCTGTTCAGCGCGGTTGCTGCGGAAAACGCTCAGCACGGCGCCGCCGCTGGGCTGGTCAGAAGGAGCCGAGCGCGGCCTGGCCTGCACGAGCCCGCTGCGGATAGCCCGTGCCAGGCACGGAGATGCTGGCGCCGTTCTCGGGGCAATAGGCGGTGAGGGTGCCGCCGTAGCAGGCGCCGGTGTCGATCATCACGATGCGGTTGAGGCGACGCACCGTTGGGGCCGGCGTGTGACCGATCACCACATCGCCGAAGCGGCCGTCGTAGGCCTGCCAGAAGGGCAGGCGGATGCTCAGATCCGGCGCCCAGGTGTGGGGGTTGAAGCCAGCGTGGGCGGCAACCCAGCCCTTGCCTGCATAGGTGAGCGGCAGCACGTCGAGGCGTTCCTGCCACAGGCGGCAGCGGGAATCCCCCAGCTGGCGGTAGGTTTCACAGCCGGCCAGGGCGGGGTTGCGCAGCCAACTGCCCCGGCGCAGCGAATCGAGCAGCCGCTGCTCGTGGTTGCCGCGCAGCCATACGGCGCGGCCTTCCTGCACGAGACTCCAGGCCAGCTGCATGGCCCGCTCGATGTGGGGGCCGCGGTTGATCACATCGCCGCACAGCACGAGGCGATCGCCGGTGGGCAGCCGTTCCAGCAGCGACTGCAGGGCATCGGCGCAGCCATGCACGTCACCGATCACCCAGTGACGGGAAGGCTGCGAAGGGGGAAGCATGCAAAGAATGCGTTAACGACAGTCTCGCCCGGCGCGCGTGAATCTGTCAGCCCCCTCGGCAGCAACCGCCTGCTGGCGCTGATACGGTCCGGCAGGCGTCGTTGCGGGCCCATGAATCCAGCCTCCCTCCCCCCGTCTCAGAAGGTGAAGGCGCTGGTGAAGGCGCTGAATGGCGCCAAACGCACCAACGAGGCCCTGGCGCGCTGCCAGGACGGGGACGAAATGATCGAGGTGTTGCTGGGAGCCTCCGCCAAGCTCGGCCTCGGCCTCACCCGCGAGGAGCTGCTCTCCACCCCGCCGATCCGGGACTGGATCTGGTGGAAGAACAAGGAGGCTTTGCTCACGATCGGCGACAACCGCCCGCGGTACCAGCAGGATGTGCGGCCCACCCCGCAGGCGCCGTCGCCAAAGCCGCCCACCCCGGAGGGCGCCGAGGGCGAGAAGCGCAAGCGCTTCTTCGGCCTGTTCTGAGGGTGGTGCCGGCGCGGCCATGGGCCTCCTTTGCCGCACCGGCACCTCCGCCGCGAACACCTCCACTGCGGACACATTTGCTACACATTTCGCGCCAATGGGGTCCGCCGCGCGCACGATCCGCGCTGAAGTTCCGCACCAAGCGATCAACGCTCCACAGGATCTACCGATTCTTTACAGGAGATCGGCTTCATTTTTCGGCCGTTGCCACCACTTCAGCTGACAAAGTGGGCAGCCAAGCCATGACAGCGATCCAACACTTGACTCCCACCAACCTCCACTGGCAGGAGAACGGAGAACTCCATCCCGACGATCTGGAGTGCCTCCGGGATCGTTGGCTTGCCGACGCTGCCCTGGATTCCCGCCAGCACCACCACCTTGCCGGTTGGGTTCAGCACAAGACCAAAGCCCCACTGCGCCGCAGCTGAGCAGGAAGGTCCCGCGCTGTCGGGGCTGAGCCCCTGCTGCCCCGCACCAGCGGGGCTCAACACAAACACACCACAACAATCACTGCACGTCGCCCAGGCTGATCCGCCCGGGCTGTGGCAAGTGCCTGCGCCCTGCTCAGGTGGTGGCCAACGGGTCGGAGATGGTGGCCGAAGGAGCCAGGAAGCTGCCCTTCGCCACGAATTCCAGCCTCAATTTGAGGAATTCGATGAATTTCGGGTCGGTGGACACCACCGCGGCCGCCGGTCTGGGCACGCTGCTGGCCACGGTCTGCAGTTCAGCGGCCTCCAGAAAGACAGGCCGCAGCACGAGCCAGAAGTCGATCGGCTGGTTGCGCTCGGCGTAGTGGCGACGGCGCTCGCGCAGCACTTCCTCCAGCGGCTCCTCCACGGTCAGAAACGCTTCGCTGGCGGCAACGAAGTGATAGGTGAGGGGCGCAGGCAGGGTCATGGATCGATCGAGCCGAACAGGGGATCGCGGCGTGGATTCTGAACCAGCGCCTTCATCTGGCGGACCGCTTCCTGCAGGCCCACCGCCAGGGCGCGGGCCACGATCGTGTGGCCGATGTTCAGCTCCTCCATCCCTTCGATGGCCGCTACCGGCTCCACGTTCTGATAAGTGAGCCCGTGCCCGGCATTCACCCGCAGCCCCAGGCTGCGGGCCACGTGGCTGCCTTCGGTGAGGCGTGCCAGCTCCAGGGGCTGTTCGCTCCAGCTGGCCTCGGCGTAGGCGCCGGTGTGAAGTTCCACCCAACGGGCGCCACTGGCGGCACTGGCCTCCAGCTGGCCGTTGTCGGGGTCGACGAACAGGCTCACGGGAATCCCCGCCGCCTGCAACCGGCCCACCAGAGGCCCCAGGCTGGCGGCCTGGGCCCGCACATCGAGTCCGCCCTCGGTGGTCACTTCCTCCCGTTTTTCGGGTACCAGCGTCACCATGTCCGGACGGATGCGCAGGGCGATCGCCTCCATCTCCGCCGTGGCGGCCATCTCCAGGTTGAGGCGTGAGCGCACGGTGGCGCGCAGCAGTTCCAGATCCCGCGGCTGGATGTGCCGCTGGTCTTCCCGCAGGTGCACGGTGATGCCGTCGGCGCCACCCAGCTCCGCCAGCAGGGCCATGGTCACGGGATCGGGTTCCAGCGCACGGCGGGCCTGGCGCACATTGGCGATGTGATCGATGTTGACGCCAAGGCTGGCCATGGCAAAACCGGGAGGTTCCTGGATCCTATGGATCGCCCCCAGGCCACTGTTCTCTGGCCGCAGCGGCAACTGCCCGTGCCCTTCGGCGCTGCGCAGCTGTGACTCTTAGCTTGCAGGCACCTTCAGCGGTGGGCGGTGACAGCGCAGTCGCAGCAGCAGATCGAGCCGGAGAGCGCGGCCTGCCCGCCAGCCCCTGCAGCGCCCACGCCTGATGGCGCCACACCTGTGGCTGTGACTCCAGCGTTGATCCGCCGCGAGCGGCGACTCTGCAACGGCATCAGCCCCTGGCTGGCGCCCCTGGCCATGGCTGTCACCCAGGATCTGGCCTTGCCCTTCCAGTTTCGCCGCATTCACGTGCTGGGCCGCCAGCACCTGCCCGGAGAGGGCGCCGTGCTGCTGGCTCCCACGCACCGGGCCCGCTGGGATGCCCTGGTGCTGCCCCATGCGGCCGGCCGGCGCGTCACCGGCCGCGACTGCCGTTTCATGGTGACCCGCACGGAAATGCAGGGCTTGCAGGGTTGGTTCCTGCACCGCCTCGGTTGTTTCCCGGTGGACCAGAGCCGTCCTGGCACCACGCCGCTGCGGTACGCGGTGGATCTGCTGGCGGCCGGCCAGCAACTGGTGGTGTTTCCCGAGGGGCACATCCGCCGTGAGGACGGCCCGATCCGTCTTCATCAGGGACTGGCCCGGCTGGCGGGGCTGGCGGCAGGGCAAGGGGTGGCCGTGAACGTCGTGCCGGTGGGAATCGCCTACGGGCATGGCCGGGGGCTGCGTCGGGATGAGGCAGCGGTGTGTTTCGAGGCCCCGCTCACGGTGCAGAACCAGAGCCGTGCTTCCGTCAAGGGCCTCAATGCCCAGCTGGCGGTGGCGATGCAATCAGCTGAGGAAGCGGCCCGCGTTGCAGTGGGTCGGCCGATGCCAGGCGCCTAGAGTTCGGCCGCCTTTTGTGAAGCAGCCGTGCGTCGGCCCCACGTCGCCCTTGGGCTTGCCCTGGCACTTGCTCTTCTGCCCCTCGGTGCCACCCAGCCCGTTCAGGCCCAGACGCAGGAAGAACCCCCGAAAGTGCTGGAAGGATCCGGATCCGGCTTCAATCTCGCGGCAGTGAAGGGATTTCTCACCCGTGGCGATGCCGCCGTGGCCCGTGGGGATCTCACCAGCGCCCGCAAGGACTATGACCTTGCCCGTGA
This sequence comes from Synechococcus sp. MW101C3, assembly GCF_002252635.1. NCBI lineage: Bacteria > Bacillati > Cyanobacteriota > Cyanophyceae > Synechococcales > Synechococcaceae > Synechococcus > Synechococcus sp. MW101C3. The sequence goes on along the minus strand of NZ_NQKX01000003.1, from coordinate 258,223 downwards.
TGCCAGCCGCCGCCTGCTTGGTTTCTACCGCGATCTGAGCGGCTCCTTCCGCGGCCTTGATGCCCGTATCCCGCGCGAGATGGATCAGAAGGCCCGGGAGGCCCTTGAGATCTACGCCCAGTCCAACCTGCGGCTGGCGGCGCTGTTGCGCCGTCAGGGCCAGCCGGAAGTGGCCGTGCCCCTGCTGGTGGAAGTGGTGAAGGTGATGACCCCGGCGCGCGAAGAGGGCCGCAAGGCCTATCAGAGCCTGCTTGAGCTCGGTTTCGCCGTCACTCCGTATGCGGCGGGCGCTGAAGCCCCTGCAGCTCCGCGCTGAAGTCGGCGGATCCGCTGCTCCCACTTCTAGATTTCCGCCACAGGCCACGACCGACTCTTCATGGTGTTACCGGATCAGGTCAGAGCAGCGATCCAGGGATCCCTCCCGGACGCTGATGTGGAAGTGGAAGATCTCACCGGCGGTGGCGACCACCTGCAGGTGAAGGTGGTTTCTGCAGCCTTCGAGGGGCTCAGCCGCATCCGCCAGCACCAGCTGGTGTACGGAGCCCTGCGCAGCGAGCTGGCCAGTGAAGCCATTCACGCCCTGGCTCTGCAGACCTCCGCGCCGGCCTGACCGCACCTGGCCGGGCGCCGCTGCTCTCAGCCGCCCTGGGCCTGCCTGATCGGCGTTGGCCCCGACATCCACAGAGCGTTACGCCAGATCCCCGCTCCACTGTCTCCTTTCTTTTCAACCCCCAGCACTTCCATGGAAACCGCCACGCAGCAACGCCTTGAAGCCCTCGTCAGCAGCGCACCCGTGGTGGTGTTCATGAAGGGCAACAAGCTCATGCCCCAATGCGGCTTCTCCAACAACGTGGTCCAGATCCTCAATGCACTCGGGATTTCGTTTGAAACCTTCGATGTGCTCTCTGATCCCGAGGTGCGCCAAGGCATCAAGGAATTCTCTGATTGGCCCACCATTCCTCAGGTGTACGTGAACGGGGAATTCATCGGCGGCTCCGACATCCTCATCGAGATGTACAACTCCGGCGAACTGCGCGAAAAACTCGCCGTGGCGCTGGCGTCCTGAGCCTGAGCCTGCAAGCGGGCCCATCGAAGCCATGAGCCGAGGTGTTGGCTTCGCGCAGGCTGCGTGAGTTGCACGTTCTGGCTGGAGCGCCGACTGGATCCCACGCGGGTGACAGCGGGCCTGGCCAGTGCCAGCATTGAGGGTGCGCCCCGCTCCCTGTCAAGAGACTTGCTGCCGCAGCGGCTTATTTGCAGGCCCAGAGAAGCGCTCAGTTGCGGCTGTTTTTGAACAGCGTGCTCATGTCACCGTTGGGCCCCACGAAAGCGGAGGGGTCCATGATCCAGCGGTCAGTGAGCTCCTCCAGGCGCCGCTGCGAGAGCGGATCGAGGATGGCGGTGCGCCGCAGGGCGTGCAGGTAGCCGTCGGCGTAAAGCCGCAGCTCACTCTGGCTATGGAAACGGCTGGCCAGGTCTTGGCAGGCGTCGCAGAGTGACTGAAAGTGACGGATGGCTTCGGGGTTCTGGAGCGCGGTCATGGGGAGAGCGGAGGCGGGAGCCGGTCGCCAGCACAGCCAGTGTCACCAGTGACCTTCTCCCTCTCCAGTTAGCCTAGGCGCGCATACGCGGTCGCGAGTGGAACTCACGCCCAATCAGAATCCAAACCCAGCAAAGGCTGAGGGATCGGTTGGCGTTGATCGCCGCGGACCCGCAACCAGTGCTCTGAAACGCATCCTGGTGGTGGACCCCCACCCCACCCTGCGCACGGTGCTGGCCCAGCGCCTTCGCCAGGACGGCCACCTGGCCGCCGCGGTGGCCACGGCCAGCGAGGCGCTGCAGCTCTGCGAAGACCAGATGCCCGATCTGCTGGTGAGCGCCGAACTGCTGGAGGAAAGCTCGGCCCTGCGCCTGGCGGCCCACCTGCGCTGTCCGGTGATGGTGCTCACAGCCCGCACCGGCGCCGATCCGGTGGTGTCCCTGCTGGATGCCGGCGCCGACGACGTCCTGCGCAAGCCCTTCGGCCTCGAGGAGCTGGCGGCCCGCAGCCGCAGCCTGCTCAGGCGCAGTGGCAACGGCCTGCAGGAGCGGGTGTGCGTGGGACCGCTGGAGGTGCATCTGCTGCTTCGTCAGGTCACCCTTCACGACCAACCGGTGGAGCTGAGCCCGCGCGAGTTCGCCCTGCTCTGCGCCCTTCTGATGCCACCCGGCATGGTGCGCAGCCGCCAGGAGCTGCTGCGGATGGCCTGGCCCCCGTTCAGCGGTGGCCCCCGCTCGGTGGACACCCAGGTGCTCACCCTGCGCCGCAAGCTGGAGCTGGCCGGCCTTGGCGAAGGCGGTGGCATTGAAACTGTGCGTCAGCAGGGCTATCGCTTCAGCCTGGAAACCCTGCCGGAAGCCAACGACATGCCGCAGGCTCCCACCACACCACTGCGCCAACCCACCAGCGCCAACTGAGCGCTCAGGGCACGGGCGTTCAGGCTGGAGCTCCAGCTTGGCGTGCTCAGATCCTGATGCTGAGCGCGAAGGCTGCGGCTTCACCGAGCAGCATGGCCACGCTCAGCCCCGCCAGGGTCCAGTAGGTCCAGGGAGGGGTGATCCTGCCCACGCCGGCCAGCTTGAGGCCGGTGGCCTGCTGCACCTGCTCGAGGAACTCCGGGAACCGGGCCACCCGCTGGGGCAGGAGGTAGCGGCTGGTGCCGGGCCCCTTGAGGTAGTACACAGTGCCGCCCTGGCTGGTGCCGATCGGCATCAGGCCGTGGATCTGCTCCCAGCGCAGACTCCAGCCACGACGCAGCCACCAGCGGCACCAGGCGGGATAGGTGACGCGCACCCCCTCGCCATCGAGCTGCACCTGTTCGCTCAGCAGTGCACTCACCAGCAGAAAGCCCAGCGGCACGGCCACCAGGCAGAAGGGGCGCAGGCCTGGCGGTGCCATCACCGGCAGGGGCAACACCAGGGCGAGGTAAAGCGCCAGCAGGGTGAAACGGATCAGCGGCGCCAGCGGATAGCAGTGCAGCGTGCTGCCGGCAGGCGCGGCGGGGGGTTGCATCGAAGGGCGATGTGGGGAGCGGTTCAACAGCTGTCGTCCTGAGGGCGATCAGGCCGCCTGGCCGCCGCCGGCGCCGAACACCTGCCGCTCCTGGCCCTTCCAGAAGGCGCCGATCCGCATCAGATCGGTGTGGGCGTCCTGCACCCGTTGGATGTACTCGTCGGTGGTCATGGAGTCTTTTTCCTCCCTGAGCTTGCTGAGCCGCAGCTGCATGAGCAGCCACGGTTTGGTGAGCATGCCCTGCTGCTCCAGGTAGCGCGCCAGCTCCTCGGAGCTGGGGTTGGGCCTGGCTGACATCAAGAGTTGTTGTGAATTGAAACAATCTTAGGCAGCGGGGCGCGGGCCTGTGGCGTCAGTCCGGCAGTGCCCAGGGGTTGAGGCCCAGATCGGCGCCGACCCGGTGCGCGCAGGCGAAGCCGCTGAAGGCCACGGCGTTGAGCCCCTGGCCGGGGAAGCAGGAATCCCCCACGCAATAGAGCCCCGGAATACCGGTGCGGTTGAACGGCATCGGCAGCAGACCTGGCAGCCGCAGCGCCGGAATCGGGCCATAGCTGCCCTGATGCCGGCCCAGGAAGCGGCGGTGGCTGCGGGGTGTGCCCACCTCTCGGTGGGTGATGGCTGCGCCAAGGCCTGGCAGGAAGGTTTCCAGGCGGCGGATGAGGCGATCGGCGGCGGCCTGCTTGGCCTGCGCGTAGGCCGTGGGCCCCAGCTCTTTCCAGGTGTCAATCGCCGATGGGGTGAAGGCGTGGACGATGTGGTAGCCAGGCGGCGCCAGGGCCGGATCCAGCAGGGTGGGAATCGAGACGAACACCGTGCCCTGCTCCGCCTCCATCTCCTCCCAGCGCTCCAGCAGCAGGTGGTGGCAATGGCTGCCCGCCGGAATCACCTCCGCCTTCACGCCCAGGTGAAGCGAGAGGAACGACGCCGAGGGTTTGTAGCGCCGCCGCCAGACCGTTTCCGCAGCCGGTGTGTGGGCGGCGTCGACCAGGCTGCCGAAGGTGTCCCAGCGGGTGGCATTGGAGATCACCCGCCGGGCGCGGATCGTTTCACCGCCGGCCAGCTCCACCCCCACCGCCTCGCCGTCCTCCAGCACCACCCTGGTGACCCTGCTGCGGTAGCGGATGGCGCCGCCGTGACGCTCCAGCCCGCGCACCAGGTGCTCGGCGATCGTGCCGACACCACCGCGGGGGTAGTTGATGCCGCCGGCATGGCGATCGGAGAACACCATGCCGGCATTGATCATCGGCGTGCGATCGGCCGGCATCACCGACCAGCAGAAGCACTCCATGTCGATGAACTTGAGCAGGGCCGGATCGCTGATGTGCCGGCGCGCCACATCGCCCACGTTCACCGGCAGCCAGCGGGCCAGGCCCAGGCAGGCCAGGGGCGCTCTGAAGAACACCTTGGCCAGATAGGCCGGATCCTCCAGGGAGAGGAGCGGCATGGCATCGAGGCAGCGGAACACCTGCCAGCAGGTGTCGTAGAAGGCGCGGATGCCGGTGGCTTCGTGCGGAAACAGGGCCGTGAGCCGGGCGATGAAGCTGTCGTAGTCGCGATCGACGGCCACGTTGAGACCGCCGGGCAGGTGGTACTCGAGCTGGGCAGGATCGGGGATGGTGTCCTGTCGTTCGCCCACATCCGCCAGAGCGCGGGTCAGCAGGTTGGTGTGCCCCTTCTCGCCGAAGCCGAAGATCATCGAGGCGCCCACATCGAAGGTGTAGCCCTCGCGCCGAAAGCTGCCGCCGGAGCCCCCCGGGATCAGGTAGCGCTCCAGCACCAGCACCTTCGCCCCCTTGGCCGCCAGCTGGCTGGCCGTCACCAGCCCGCCGATGCCGGAGCCGATCACCACCGCATCCAAGGCCTCGCCGCCCGCCACCGGGGAGGTGTTGACGCTCGTCTGCTGCACGGGGATGTTGCCGGTGCGCCGAGGCTAGGCAAGCGCCAGGTCGGCCCCGGGAGTGACGGCCGGATCTGCCATGCACGCCGCTGAGGATGGTGCCGTGAAGGGGGCGAGATCCGCCAGAGCGCGGTCGCGGTAAGCGCCGTAGCGGCGGCGTTTGTCGCGGATGCGCTCCGGCAGCTCCGGCATCAGACCGAAATTGGGCGGCATCGGCTGGAAGCGCTCGCTGGGCGCGGTGGCGATGAAGTGGGTGAGGGCGCCGGCCATGGTGGTGGCGGGAAGGCAGATCGGTGCCTGGCCCAAGGCCAGCCGAGCGGCGTTGGTGCCGGCGAGCCAGCCGCCGGCCACCGCCGCCGCATAGCCTTCGGTGCCGGTGATCTGCCCGGCCGCCAGCAGGCTGGGACGCTGGCGGAACTGCAGGGTGGCATCAAGCAGCTGGGGCGCTTCCAGGAAGGTGTTGCGGTGCATCACGCCGAAGCGCACGAAGCTGGCGTTTTCCAGGCCCGGGATCATGCGCAGCACCCGCTTCTGCTCGCCCCACTTGAGATTGGTCTGAAAGCCCACCAGGTTCCAGAGCTGGCCGTCCCGGTCTTCCTGGCGCAGCTGCACCACGGCGTAGGCCCGCCTGGCTCGACGCACATCGGCGTCGTAGAGGTCGCCCCAGCGGGGATCCCACAGGCCGATCGGCTTGAGCGGCCCGTAGCGCATGGTGTCTTCGCCGCGGCGGGCCAGCTCCTCGATCGGCAGGCAGCCTTCAAAGAAGTGGGCGCTTTCCTGCTCGAAATCCTTCAGTTCGGCCTGCTCGGCGCTCAGCAGTGCCTCACGGAAAGCGAGGTACTGCTCCTTGTTCATCGGGCAGTTGATGTAGTCAGCGTCGCCTTTGTCGTAGCGGCTGGCGCGGAAGGCCACGGCCATGTCAATGCCCTCGCCCTCCACGATCGGGCTGGCGGCATCGAAGAAGTGACAGGAGGCGCGGCCGGTGAAGCGCAGCAGATCCTCTGCCAGCGGTTCACTGGTGAGCGGACCGGTGGCCAGCACGGCGATCTCCCCGGGCGGCGGCAACACCAGCTGCTCGCTGCGCTCCAGGGTGATCAGGGGATGGGCTTCCAGCGCTGCGGTGAGTGCGCCGCTGAAGCGGCCGCGGTCGACCGCCAGGGCCCCACCGGCGGGCACGGCATGGCTGTCGGCGGTGCCGATCACCAAGGAACCGAGCTGGCGCAACTCCTGCTGCAGCAGGCCCGCAGCCCGGTCGGCTGAGAGGGCGCCGAAGCTGTTGCTGCACACCAGCTCACCGCACTCGGCGCTGTGGTGGGCCGGCGAGCGGCGCACCGGCCGCATTTCAATGACCCGCACGGGAACCCCCGCACGGGCGATCTGCCAGGCCGCTTCAGTACCGGCCAGGCCGGCACCGATCACCCAGACCATCAGGCGCGGGAACGCTTGAGCATGAGTTGCAGCTGGCCGACTGCCGCACGGCCGATGTTGAACACGGCCCAGCCCACGGCCAGCAGGATCGGGGTAGCAACCAGCAGGAGCCGAGCGTCCATCGGGAAGGGGCGAAGTGTGGGTGAATCTTACGGAGCTCAGGCGCCGGCTTCGTTCGGATCGGGGTGGTTGAGCCATTTCTCAGCAATCGGCCCGCGCCCGGCATGGGCCTCGGCGAGGCTGCGGTAACGGCGGGCGTGCTGACGCTGTTCGGCAGCTTCGGCGTCGCTCAGCGTGCGGCGCGCCTGGGCCGGCACCCCTGCCATCAGGGTGCGCGGCGGCACATCTTTGGTGACCACCGCCCCGGCGGCCACCAGGGCTCCCTCCCCCACCGTGACCCCGTTCAGCACCACGGCGCCGATGCCTACCAGGCAGCCGTCTTTGAGCGTGGCGCCATGCACCACCGCCCGGTGGCCCACAGTCACCTCCTCGCCGATCCAGACCCCCTGGCCCGGATCGCCGTGCAGGACGGCACCGTCCTGCACGTTGCTGTTCTCTCCCACCCGGATCGGGGCAAGATCTGCTCGCAGCACGGCCATCGGCCACACGCTCGCGCCGGCCGCCAGTTGCACATCCCCGATCACCACCGCCTCCGGCGCCACCCAGGCTTCGGGGTGCACGGAGGGCTCAGGCCAGGGGGCTTGGGGCACGGAACGGGGCGCCAACAGCGCTCATTCTCCCTGTGATACGTTCCCTTGGTGCCCAGTTGGGCGGGTCGCTAGCTCAGCGGTAGAGCACTCGGCTTTTAACCGATTGGTCCTGAGTTCGAATCTCAGGCGACCCATACCCTTTCAAGACGGGCCCCAGGCTTCTTCAAGGCCGGCCTCAGGCTTCCTGTCATGGAGGTGCTTCCTCCGTCAGGGTCTGGAACATCACCAGGGCGTCCACATCGCCCAGCCGCTTGTGGCGAAAGGCCCCGGGCAGGGTGCCGACGACATGGAAGCCGTTGGTCTGCCAACAGCTGATCCCAGCGAGGTTCGTGCTCACCACCAGGTTGAACTGCATGGCCCGGTAGCCCAGGCGCCGGGCCGTCTGCAGCGAGTGCTGGCAGAGGTGCGTGCCCACGCCCTGGCGGCGGCAGCGCTGCGCCACCACATAGCCGGCATTGGCCACATGGGCGCCGAGGCAGAGGGCGTTGGGCTTCAGGTAGTAGGTGCCCACCAACGACCCAGCCGCCTCTGCGGCCACCATCACGGACTGGGTCTGATCCAGCCAGGACGCGCGGGCCTGTGCCTCTGTGATGGCCGGGTCATGGGGGAAGGTGTCACCGGCGCGGAACACCGGCTCCAGCAGCTCCCAAACCGCTGGCCAGTCGGGTGCTTCAAACGGGCGGATCTGCAGCGGGAACGCCACCGGGAGCAGCTGCACGGAAGAGGCAATGCATCCTGGCGCTGGCCGCTTGGCGCTGCTCGCCACCGCCCATGGGATCGGACATCAGCGACACCAATCGCGTGGGGATCAGCAATACCCATCGCCCGATGGTCAGCCAGCTGGCAGGACGTCCCAGCGTGCCTGTCCAGAGGCAGGGTCTGATCACGCACCACAATCCGGGTCGTCACCGACGGGCAAGCTACCCGTGGATTGGTGCAAAGCAGAGCTTGCGCACAGCGTGGCGGCGGTTACACCGCTTCGCGGCCTTCACCACAGCGTGCAGGTGTTGCTGCAGGATCACGTTGCTCGATTCAGCATTGAGCCGATCCTCGGAAGAAGCTATAGAGACGCACAGGAATGAGCCAGGGCATGCGCTGCGTTTCCTTTTGGATCAGCAGCCCTATGGGATCGGGGCGTTGTCTCTGCATGCGCCAGGCCGGCGAATCGTTGCCCTCCTTTGCTGACAGGGAACGACCCGCCCTGGCACCCATGGGGCTGACAGTGTGGAGATCCGGCGCTGTTACCTCGCTGGTATCGATCGCCCATCGCTTGAGCTCGCTTCGTGGCGGTCTTGACCTGCCACCGCTTCGTCCTTTCTTCCTCAGTTGCGCTACCTTCGCACCGTTCCCGTCGTGGAAGCAGCCTGTTGGAGTGGATGGTCCCGCGGGACAGGACTGTTGTCAGTTGCCACGGCTCAGCACCCCGCAACCCCTGGCGATTCCGATCGCTCCAGGTCACCGAAGTGGCCCTTTTGCCGTCATGGGCCTGACACACCCATGGAACGTCTGGTCGCCTTCCCTCTGAGTCAAAGCTGCGGCATGCCTGTTGTCTCCATCCCCACCGATGCATCGTTCTGAAAGTGACCTGCCCCTGGCCGAGTCGAGCCAGCAGCGCCTGCTTGATCTGGGCCTTTCCGGTGACAAGAAGACAGAAGATCTGCAGCAGAATCTCTCCGCTCTGGCCTCCTGCAATGGGATCCTCTGGCTGGGCGGAGATGAAGGCCGCAGCCTTTACCGGCTGAAGCGCCTGGATGAGCACCGCTACGGCGAGCTTTGCGAGGTGAAGCTCAAGGATTTTGGCCTGGCTGGTGGTAAAGACAGCGGCGAATCGGACATCGAGGGACTGTCGCTCGATGCGGATCGGCTCTGGCTGGTGGGTTCCCACAGCCTGCGGCGCCGGAAGCACGACGACGACAAGGGTGAACCGCTGGGCCTGCATGACAAGCAGAGCCGCAACGCCCATGTGCTCGGCTGCCTGCGGCTGGATAGCGAGGGCCGGCCTGTGACAGGTCAGCGTTTGGCGTTCGATCCGGCCGCTCCGCGCGATGCCCTCACGTCGGCTCTGGCGACTGATCCGCGGCTCGCCCCGTTTCTGATGATTCCCAGCAAGGACAACGGCCTCGACATCGAAGGCATCGCCGCCCGCGGCGATCGGGTGTTGGTCGGGTTGCGCGGTCCGGTGTTGCGGGGCATCGCCCTGGTGGTTGACCTGCGGCTGGGTGGGCTCGATGGCGACGGCCCCACCCTCAGCCTTGAGCGCTGGCGCTGCCGCCATCTTCAGCTCAGCGGCCTGGCGGTGCGGGATCTGGCCGTGGTGCCCGGCAGTGACGACGTGCTGGTGCTGGCCGGCCCGACCATGACCCTGGCGGGCCCTTGTTACATCTACCGCTGGCGCAACGCCCTCCGCCCCAACGACTCCGCCCCGACCCCTGGCCTGACGGTGGAGCAGCCGGAGCCGCTGCTGTGGATCCGTGATGGCCGCCCAGGTCGGCCGGATCAGGGCAGCGACAAGCCGGAAGGCCTCGACGTGCAACGCCGCGACGGCCATCTGCTCGCCTGGGTGGCCTACGACGACCCCACGGTGGCGCGCGGCGAAGGTCCAGGCCTGTGCACCCGGCTTGAGGGGTTTGTGGTGCCGGAGTGAGGCGAACTGGATGCTGCGTTCGGGCGTCGCTTGAATCTCTTCTCCTTCCTTTTGGATTCTTCCTTACTCACCCAGCGCAGCAGCCACCGCTCGCTGGAATACCTCCTCTTCCGGGGGCAGGCCGGTCCAGCGCTCGAAGATCTGCATAGCGAGCTGCACCAGCATCTCCACGCCATCCACCACCGGGCAGCCCCGCCCACGCGCTGTGGCCAGGAACGGTGTGATGCGGGGGTTGGTGATCACATCCACCACCACGCAGCCGGGATCGACCGTGTCCCATTGCACAGGAACCGGCTCCAGCTCGGGCGCACAACCCAGGTGGGTGGCATTCATCAACAGGGTGGTGCCCGCCGGCACGGCCACCTCTCCCTGCCAGGGCTGCCATACCGCCGGCACCCCGGAGGCGCGGGTGACGGTGTGGGCCACCTCTTCACCCTGCTCCTGCCGCCGCGTGACCAGGGTGAGATGGGAGGCGCCAGCCCAGGCCAGTTCCACCGCCATCGCCCGACCGGCACCACCGGCTCCCAGCATCACCACCCGTTGCCCCGCCAGGGGCGCCACCTTTTCGATCGCCTTCACTACTCCCTTACCGTCGTTGTTGTGGCCGATCAGGCGGCCCTCTTCGATCGTGAGGTAGTTGGCGGCGCCGATGGCCTGCACATCGGCATCGACAGCATCAAGCAACGGCATCACCGCCACCTTGTAGGGCACGGTGATGCCCACGCCGCGGTAACCGAGGGGCACCAGCGCCTTCACCGCCAGGGCCAGATCCAATTCGTTGGCGATGTCGTTCTTCCAGAACTGCCAGTTCAAGCCGTAGTGGGCATACACCGCGTCAAACATCAGATCAATCGGGTTCTCCGCCACCGGGTGGCCGAGCATGCCGGTCATCTGCTTCTGGGGAGGGATCATGGCGGTGGTGCTGCAATCTCCAGCCTCGCAGCGTTGGCCAGAACGGATCCATGCTGGCAACAAGGTGACATCGGCCTGGGAAAACAATCCATTGCTATGACCATGGCAATGGACTGTGGAGGTTGCCCATCGAAGCCCGCGCCACGCTGGATTGGAACTAACCATTTGCCCATCCGTTGCAATCAGGTCGCCCGTTACGTGCTGATCGTTTCCAGTCGTGCATTCGCCGCTGTCGGCGATTGCTGCCGCTTAGGGGGCGGGCGGGGGTGGAGCGTCTTGCTGGTCAATCACTTCAAAGGAGTTCTTTGCATTACCCCTTGCAGTAATGATCCAGCAATTTGATGGCCCATGGCGGATTGGTGCCCACCGTGAAGGCCTCAAGCTCAATGACCTTTGTGGGCACATGGCCTCGGTATAGAGGTGAATTCAGTTGGTCTTTAAACCTCTCTGCTGGAAACACCTGGATTCCCATGGGTTCACTATTTCTGCCAAGACCACCAGCTCTGCAGGACTGCGCAACATGGGCGGATTCGTGGGCAAGGATCTCAACCAGACTGTTGCTTCCCAGTGCAACTGCTGAAGGCTTGATTCTGACTTCTGCCACTCCTGGGTCCCAGACTCCGGCAGCACCATCCGTCACATTGCCGCTGATCAGCACGCGAACTCCTTTGGCTTGAAGGCGAGCAATCAGCTCGCGGATATTGGCGTGAACAGTCGGAGCAACCATCTCCTGATCGCCGGCTTGTGCTTTGCCGATCAGCACCTCCACATCTGCTGGTGTCTGAAGCCACCAGGAATTCCTCGTGGATGGGCTGTAGGGAGCGAGCCATTGGTGAAGTGCTCGTGGGTTTGAAGCCAGATAGGCATAGGATCCAAGCAATGCAGCCACGCCTAACCAGGCCATGAGAGTTTGCGGCGAAGCGTTCCACCTCCATTTCACAGACAAGGCCTGGATGGACTGGGACCGTTGCCGGTTTTGCCTTTGTTGCTCTTGACGCATCGGCACACCACAGACAGCGCAAACAGAGCGCCCGGCAAGGCTTCTGTCCAATCGAACGGATCGACTTCGGCAATTCGGACACTGAAGGGCCATGGAATGGGGGTCAAATGTAGAAATAATATGGCGCGCCTGCAAGAACATTGGCGATGGTATGAGCCAAGCCTTTTCCATCAAAGACATCCACAAGTCAGTACCTCAAGCAGGCTCCAGCTCAGCACGAACGGATAGGTGAGATCCACATGGCATGCACGAATACGGGATCGTTCGTGCAACACGGGATGAGGCACGTGGCAAGCAAGGTGAACTCTGGAACGATCGATCTTGCTGGCGAGCCCCTGCCAGACGTTACCGGCTTGCCAGGGGGTTGGAGCCAGGCCCCAATCGAGGCCTTGGAGTGTCAGCCACTGGAGAGTGCGTCGAAGCTGATTGACGGCTTTGCCTTCAGCTGGCAGGTCTTGATCACTTACAAGCGGCAGTCCCCTGTTGTGCCTAACCAGTTGATTTGTCTACAAGGCAAGGGCACAGTTCGCATCCGCGACACATAGCCCGCCGGCGCCAGATTATCGCCCCTGCGTTGAGCCAGGCTCAGTGGCTTGCTGGCGCATGTTGCTCACCAGCCCGCTGCGTTTCAATTCGCTGATGGATTGATCGATGCGCTCTGCCGTGGCCTCCGGCAGGCCTGGCGCAAAGGCGAAGGCCTGAGATTCCGGGCGGATCCCCTGCAGGGCCAAGCTCGGCACAATGCCTTTCGCCTTCGAATGAACCAGCAAGTAGCTCAGCTGCAGATTGTCGCCAAGCAGGGCATCAATGCGCCGGGTCACGAGTAGATCCAGGCCGGCTCGAATGTTGGTCAGTGGCACGATTGAAATCATGGCTGCGGTGCCGCCTGTATTCAGCTCTTTCAATAGGCTTTCGCTGACAGTGCCCTGCCGCACTCCCACCCGCAGCCCACGCAGATCTTCTTCCGAGCGGATGCTCCCACCGGCGCTTCCCTGTACCTCCTGTGCCACATTCACCGTGAGATAACCCACCAGCAACGACGCCGACACAATGCGCACCATGTAGGCCATCAGCACGACACCATGGCCCCTGGTCGTGCTCACCAGGGTGTTACTCCCCGGCCCGGTGGCAAGAATCTGGAACACCTTGCTGAAGCTGCGCAGGTGTCCGTCGCTGAGCGTCTGAGCTTGCTGGCCGTAGTGCTCAACGCGCCAGGTCAGGAGTGACAGCACACCGATCGCGAGCAGATAACCGCCCAGCAATTGCAGCAGTGTGGGTGTCAGCAAGGCCGTCAGGAAGGAGCGCCCAAGATCCAGCCGGCTCTGCACCACCATCACTGCCAGACCATCTTCCTGGAACGGCAGACTGAAGCGATACCTTTCCAGGCGATCCGGCGACACGTTGATGCAGCCCACCGCCACATCCAGGCTTCCCCGACGGGTGGCTTCCAACATCTCCCGCACGGACGGCCACTCCGACACCACGTAGGGCAATTGTTCACGGGTGGCGATTCGGTTCCACAGATCGATGGCCAGACCCCGCCAGGCGCCTGCATCGCGGTAGCTGCACGGTGGTGCGCCATCCACGACCCCGACCCGCAGCACCGGCTCCACGGCACCTGCCGGCAAGACTGACCCGACCGCCAGCAGGAGGGCTGTTCCCAGCCCCGCCACCGAACCCCTGATGGTTGAGTTTCTGCTGAAGATGTGCTGCCTTGCCATCAGCGCATTATGCCAAGGCTCCTACGCCACACCAGCTCAGGGTGTGGAAGATGCCGCCTCGGCTGGTGTTGAAGGCGTCCTTGATGGGCCGCTCTATTGAGGACGAGTGCAGTGCATCTCTGCAGCTATGTCCATGCCCATCGCAAGCGGGCATTTCCCATCACTTCATGATCACCACATCAACGCCTGGTGTGCGGCTGCGCACCAGCACCCCCACATCATGCTCGCTGCGGTGGAACTGCAGATTGATCTCTTCTTCCCCGAGCCGCAATCCGTTGATGTCCAGTAGATTCAGCCCCTTCGGCAGGCAGGGGTTGCGCAAGCGCACCTGCACCCTGTTGCTGCCGTCTTCACGCTCGATCGACATGCCGGTGACCGCCTCCAGCAGGCCGAACACACTGGCGCTGGCCCAGGCCTGGGGGCTGCACGCCACTGGGTAGAGGGTGGGCCCTTCCTCTTCACGGCGCTGAAATCCGCAGAACAGTTCCGGCAGGCGGAACATCGGCACGGCACTGGCGGTTTCAAACAGGCCGGTGAGGATGCGCAGTGCTTCGGAGCGGTGCCCATAGTGCGCCAGACCCATGCCGATCAGGGCGTTGTCATGGGGCCATACGGACCCGTTGTGATAACTCATCGGGTTGTAGCGCCTCTCCCGTTCATCCAAGGTGCGCACTCCCCAGCCGTTGAAGCTGGTGGGGGCCATCAAGTGCCTCGCCACCGCCGCGGCTGCTTCCGGAGTGGCGATGCCCGTCCATAGGCAGTGGCCGGCATTGGAGGCACGCACCATGCAAGGCCTGCTCTCGCCGTCGAGAGCGAGGGCGTAGGAATCAATCGCTGGCGTCCAGAAAGCGGTATGAAAGCGTTGGCGCAAGGCAGCGGCTTCATCCCTCAGCACTTCCGCTTCACCGCCGCGGCCCAGGCATTGATAGATCCTGGCCAATGCGCGGCGAGCCCCATAGGCATAGGCCTGCACCTCGCAGAGAGCAATGGACCCCTCCGCCAGGTGGCCATCGGCGTGGTGAATGGAATCGTTTGAATCTTTCCAGCCCTGATTGCTCAACCCGCCGGCGGCGGCGCGCAGGTAGCGCAGGAAGCCGTCGCTGCTGCTGGCTTCGGCCCTGTGGATCCAGGCCATGGCCGCTTCCAGTTCAGGTAACAGGCCAGCGATGAAATCGCGATCACCACTGCGGCAGAGGTAATCCCCCGCTAACATCAGAAACAACGGTGTGGAATCCACGGCACCGTAATAACTGGAGAATGGCACTTCACCCAGCGCCGCCATTTCACCCAGCCGCGATTCGTGCAGGATCTTGCCGGGTTCCTCGTCGTGGGCGGGATCCACCACCAGGGCCTGCCGCCGTGCCAGAAAGCCCAGCACACCCCGCGCCAGACGCGGCTCCACCATCAGCATCTGGCGCGCTGTGATCAGGCCATCTCGACCGAACGGACAGCTGAACCAGGGCACGCCGGCATAGGGGTAGAGGCCGTCTTCCACCTGGCTGGCCAACAGGTGCACATCTGAGAACGAGCGCAGTAACCAACTGTTGAAGGCCGGATTGTCGCTGACTACAGAGGCGGCGCTGCGGCGGGCCTCGCGGAAACGCTGAATCGTGGCGGACATCGCGGCGTTGTAATGATCTTCTGCACCCATTGCTTCAGCAGTGGGATGGAAGTCCAGCACCAGGAACAGCCGGAAGCTCTGCCTGGGCTCCAGTGTCAGCACCAGTCCGATGTCTTCGGCATTGACGTTCTCAATCGGCTCGCTCATGCGCAGCACCGTGACCCGATCCTCCCCATCAAGGCCCCTGTAGACGAGCTCCAGAGCACCGTGGCTGCCGCGGCGCACTGTGCGGCCGCGCTGCGGCCGGTGATAGCCCCGCACCTCAAAGATGTCGCGGAAGTCTGCATCCAGCCGCAGGGTGAGCGGCATCTTCACCGGCCGGCCTTCATAGCTGGTGAAGCTGAATTGTTGCAGGCAGGCCGTGGCTGTGAGCACGGTGCTGCGTTCCAGGTGGATGCTCATCGCAGCTGAACCGGTGCTGCCGCCATCGTTGTTGGCGAGATGGCTCACCATCACGCCCATGGCGCCAAGCTCCGTGGAGCTCAGCACCATCGGTGATTGGTTCCACAGCAAGACCTGCAGCCGGCTGATGTGGCGGGTGCCGCGGTGGAAGATGCCGGCATCATGCTGAAGTTCGGGGCAGATCTCGCCGCGTGAATCCAGAACGGCGAAGGTTTCCTCGTTCTTTAGAACGAAGGGAGGGAGCGGTTCAGGCATGCACCGACAGGCGGTGAGCGGGACTCTGGCAGCGCCGGGCTTGGATCAGGTGCCGGTAGAGCTGTTCATAGTCTTCCGCCTGGCGGCTCACCGAGAAGCACACCTCGAAGTGGCTGCGTACCCTCGAGCGATCCAGCTGCTCCACCTGATGCACCGCAGCAATGGCCTCCTCGATAGAATCCACGAGGAAGCCATTCACCCCTTCCCGGATCACTTCAGGTGTTGATCCATTGCGCCAGGCTATCACCGGAGTGCCGCAGGCATTGGCCTCAATCATCACAAGGCCGAAGGGCTCAGGCCAATCGATGGGAAACAGCAAGGCGAAGGCATTTCCCAGCAGATCCTGTTTGCCCGCATCATCCACCTCTCCAACCAGCTCCACCAGGGAATTGTTCCGCAGCAGCGGTTCAATCTGAGCTTGAAAATAGGGTTCATCCACCGGATCGATCTTCGCTGCCACCTTCAGCGGCATGCCCACGGCCGTGGCGATGGCGATGGCACGGTCCAGTCGTTTTTCGGGTGAAATACGGCCCACAAACACCAGATAGGGCTCCGGTGTGGCTTCGTAGCGGTAGAGGTCGTTGGGGAGACCGTGGTACACGGTTCCGAGCCAGTTGGCAGCAGGCACGGGCAGGCGCTGGGTTTCTGAAATCGATACCAACGGCACCTGATTGAAGTGGTTGTAGAGCATCTTCTGCTCCGGTGCATGCAGTGGCCCGTGAATGGTGCTCAAGTGGGGAACACCCAGCAGATCACCGATGGGGAAGTGAAAGTGTCCATTGTGAAAATGAAGCACATCAAAGCTGTCGAGCTGTTCAATCACATGATCGAGCTGGATCATGTTGTGCACGCTGGGATCCCCCATTGGGCCGCCAAGGCGCAAGGCCTTCGGCACACAGGGGCAGAGTTGAGCGCTGGTCAGGGAGTCACCACTGGCAAACAGCACCACCTCATGGCCACGCCTCACCAGCTCTTCGGTGAGATAGTGCACCACCCGTTCGGTGCCCCCGTAACCAATGGGTGGAACTCTTTCGTGGAGGGTTGAAATCTGGGCAATTCGCATATCTGTGCCTGCATCCTTCATTGGTCCGCTCATCCAGACCATACCCACGCCACTCGCACCGCACTGGCTTACCGCATATCTGCTGCAGCCCTGCAGGGGCTCCTACACAATCCCGGTGACGATGAGCAAAGCGACAACAGGATCAGTGCGTCCGGTGTGCTGATTTCATGTTCTTTCCCATCCGTGGAGTTGTGTCATCGGCTACTCCGTCGTTGTGGAAACAAGAGCTGAAAAGCACCGTCATCGATTGTGCTTTCCATCCATCCATCGTTGGTGCTGTTGATCTGAATGCCCGCTGGAGTCCGGGGTGCTCACGCTCCGCAGTGAGCTTCCTGTGTTGGGCAGTGGCTGACATCCGTTGAGCAACCTGATCGAATGTGGAGAGTGCCGCTGCTCGCCACCCTTGCCTGCGAGCCAGCTTCAGGCAACACTTTCCAAGGCCGCAGCTTCCGCCCATGGCAACACGATCACTGTCTGCTGGTGAGGTGCTGCTGATCCGCCACGGCGAAACGGAGTGGAGCCTGTCGGGCCGCCACACCGGCAACACCGACATCCCCCTGACGGCCAATGGCGAGCGGGCAGCTCGTGCTTTGGCGCCGCTGCTGGCTGTTCTGGGTGTGGAGCTGGTGCTGGTGAGTCCGCTGCAGCGGGCCCGGCGCACCTGTGAGTTGGCGGGCCTGGCGGAGCACGCCACAGTTGATCCTGATCTGCGCGAATGGAATTACGGCGACTATGAGGGGATCACCTCCGCTGAGATTCAGTGCATGGCCCCCGGCTGGATGGTGTTCCGGGATGGTTGTCCCGAGGGCGAGAGTCCGGCGCAGATCGGCGCGCGCGCTGATCGGGTGATTGAGCGGGTGCGTGCGCATGGCGGCAAGGTGGCTGTGTTCGCCCATGGCCATCTGTTGCGGGTGCTGGCGGCGCGCTGGATCGGGCTGCCACCGAGCCATGGCAGCCATTTTCTGCTCGACACTGCCACGCTTTCGATCCTCTCCCGGTATGCCGGTGAGCCGGCACTGGGCTGTTGGAACGCCGCAGCGCTGTCACTCACCACGTGAACTCCCCAGGTGCTTCAGGCGCTGCGTTGACAATCAACAGCATCCACGCTCAGGCGTGCACCGCCCTTTCATGATTGAGCCACTGCGCCTGTCTCGGCGTGGCCTCCATTGGTGTCTGACCATGACGCCAGTTCCCCTGCAGCACCTGGCCGTTGCTTCGCTCGGCCTGATGATCACCGGCCTGCTGGGCAGTGTGGTGGTTCCGGCCAGCGCTCAGGTGGGCAGCCGGCCGATCAAGGTGGCGGCGGTGGATTTCATCCCCGCCTGGGGGGATCGCGACGGCAACATCCGCCGACTGGTTCAGGCACTGAGCGGGTGGCTGCTGAAGGTGTGAACTACGCCGTGTTTCCCGAAACGGCGATCAGTGGCTACGACTTCACTGGCCCCGCCCAGTTGGCTCCCTTTGTGGACACCATTCCCGGGCAGGCCACCGCGGCGTTGCTGCCGGTGCTCAATCGCACGGGCCTCTATGTGAGTGTGGGCATTGCCGAGAAAGACAGCACTACCGGGCTCTTCTACAACACCGCTGTGTTGATGGGGCCGGAGGGCATCATCGGCAAGTACCGCAAGAATGGCCTGAACGGCCAGGACGTGCAGTTGTTCGGCCCCGGGGATACCGATGTGGGTGTTTTTGACACGCCGATCGGCCGCATCGCCCTGATCATCTGCTACGACGACACCTACTGGCAGTACGACAGGCTGGCGGCGTTGCGGGGCGCGCAGATCATCGGCTGGCATTCCGTTTCCGATCGGGTGATGCCCGGCACACCGGCCGCCCAGGCGCGCTCGAACCATTCCACGGTGGCCAGCGTGCAGCACATGAGTGCACTGAATGGCGTGTGGGTGGTGGGGGCCACGCGCAGCGGCATCGAG
Organism: Synechococcus sp. MW101C3; assembly: GCF_002252635.1. Taxonomy (NCBI): domain Bacteria; kingdom Bacillati; phylum Cyanobacteriota; class Cyanophyceae; order Synechococcales; family Synechococcaceae; genus Synechococcus; species Synechococcus sp. MW101C3. Next base: position 239,587 of record NZ_NQKX01000003.1, on the reverse strand, counting down.
CGCAATCCGATCACCGGCAGCCAGCTCTATTACAACGGCGGCTCCAGCATCTGGTCACCCAGCGGACGCAAGCTGGTGCAAGCGCCGGTGGTGCCGCCCAAGGTGTTGCCGCCTGGCCTGAACGGCATTTTTTCGGCCACGATCACCCCGGCAGACGCCGATGCCGTGCGCGATCAGCGCCTGGCCGCACGCCACCCCTCGCTCTACAACCCCCTGCTGGCGCTGCGCCGGGCGCCGGTCGATGTCACCGCCACCGCCAGCCGCCGTCCGGTGCAACTGGCCGCCGCCCAGTGGAGCAGCGGCCCTTCACTGCTGAGCAGCAGCCAGCCCCAGCCCAACGAGCTGCTGGTGCTGCCGGAGCTCTCGGCCCTGCCCAGCGGCCTGGATGCCACCGAGCTGCGGCGCCGGGCCGAGCGCCGTGGCGGCGCCTTCGAGCAATTGTTGGTGCAGCGGGCTCAGGCCGGCAGCGGTTATCTGGTGGACAGCTACCCCGGGCGTGAGGGCGGCCAGGTGTTTCACACCGTGGCCCTGGCTGGCCCGGCCGGCACGATCCTGGGCCGCTACCGCGCTACCCACCTCACGGCTTCCGAGCGGGCCTGGGCCAGCGCCGGTGACGCTCCGGTGGTGGTGGCCACGCCGCTGGGCCGGGTGGGCCTGGCCACGGTGGGCGATCTGGCGGTCACGGAGGTGACCGGGCTCTACCAGAGCCTGCGCGCCGACCTGCTGGCCGCCCCGGCCGGTGCCCCTGCCGCCCTCAAGGTGGAGATCGACCCCCTGCTGTACGCGGTCAGTGATCCCCCCACCGGTCGCGCCGATCTGCATCCCTACCTGGCCGCCAAGCTGGGCCAGCTGTGGGTGGTCAGCGGTGGCCGCCGCGTCGGCACCTCCACGGCCGCCGGCATCTTTGGGCCGGAGCCGGTGGTGTCTACGCCCACCCTCACGGCCGCAGCCGGCGCCGATGCCGTGCGACACCGCACGGTGGTGCCCTACCCCGGCACCTGGATCAACCAGCAGCAACTGATCGACGGGCAGCGCAACGATCTGTTCCGCCCGCTGGTGCTCGAGGCCGAGAACAGCTGCTTCAAGAGCTGGCGCCAGGCTGGCCACGGGATGGTGCGCTGTCCGTAGGGGCCGGCGTTCGGCTGGGCGTGGTGCGCGCGATTGTTTGTGCGTATGGTGCGCGATTGGGGCCTCGCACAATGGCTGCCAGAGCCCGTCGATGATGCCCTGTTGGTTACCCATCGGCTGTCTGATCACTGCCGAAGAGTTGGCTCTGGGCCGTCTGTTGTGGCCAGTGGCCTGCTGAATCTTCAGGTTTTCTCAGTCTTCGGCTTGTCTTTCTGAGGCATAAGTCGGGTATGGTGAAACAGTCATTGCAGATGTGATTGCTATGCAGGTGAAAGCGCTTCATGGCTTTGCTGCATCCCTGCTGAGTGTTGCTGCTCTAGCGGTCACGTCGCCAGCACTGGCAGATACTGTTGATTCCCGCTGCGACGTTTTCCCTGCAGGAGAAGATAAGGCCACCTCTTCTGGGCTGTGCACATTCTCCCAACGGCAAGGCTTCGTTTCTATTCGGCTCAAGGGCGGCCAAACCATTGAGCTCAAGCCCAATGAGAGCATGCCCAATGCGTACTTTGATGAGCGTGGCGAACCTGCCAAGCGTGAGATCCTCGATGGCAAGCGCGGCCAGGTGTACCGGTTGGAGAAGCAATCCATCTTTGTCTTCTGGGATACGGCCCCCTACACGAAAGGTGCGGCAGGCGGTGCTTCCAGTTCCGGTGGCGGGTCATCCACGGGCAATCCCCCTGAGATCGTTCCCCTGTTGCTTGGCATTCATCAGGTGAAGTTTGAGGGTGGTTGCCGCGTCAACTTCAACAAGGCCGGCAAGCGTTTCAGCAAGACCTCAACCTGCGATGCCGCGCAGGTTGAAGTAGCGGAGGATGCGATCCGCCGCTTTTACCGTGAACAGGGTCTCTGATTGGCTTCGGCGCTGGCGCATGGATAGGCGCTCCAACTGCGAGGCATGAATCCTTCGTCTATTGACGGCGAATCGGGCCGGTGGTGCGAGCGTCGGAATTGAACCAGCTGCTCTCATGCTGGAGGCGGGGATCACCTTGAATCGTGTAGGTGATCATGCCTGACGTGAAGACCAAGGCGCCATCGCTGAGCTTGCTCTTCACAGCGATGCCGTTCACCATGACCTTGTTCTTGCCGTCGATACGGATCTTGGAAACGGTACGACCGTCAATGTTTCTCGCGACCCACTGGCCCGCATAGGGAGACACCACGCTGCTGGCGGCACCAAAGCCAGCTTTTGTATTCTTTTCCCTGCTCTTGTTGATGTCGCAGCCTTTCAGCTCCGTGGCCTGGGTGCACCCGGATTTCTCCAGTTGCTTGGCGTAGGCCGGATCAATGGCATGGGAGGCGAGCGGCAGGGCCATGCCAAAAGAGGCCGCTGCGGCCGCTGCGGTGACGATCTGCTTGAGGGTATTCATGCTGAAGGGTGCTTCAAAATGCAGCAATTCACAACAATTCGTTTCAGAGAGTTGCGTTCTGCTCGGCGAATCGCTTGTGGCTAGCACACGTTAATTTTAGCACGTGATCTTTGGTTTGTATCTCTGCGGCGGCTTCCGGCTGTTGCTTGGCCATTGCTTCATTGGAGGCATCGCTGAATCTTGTTGTGCCCTTGGCCATCATTGTTGCCTTGGTGATGCGTCTGAATCCACATGAATCAAGAGATCGTCTGTTTTCAGCGCCATCCGGATGCACCTTGTGAAGGCTTGCGACCACTCTTTTTCTTGCGGCGATCCTTTTCCGTGAGGCCTCCCCGCCCCCTGCAATGTGAACACCCCAGCACCGTTGGCTCGCCGGGTCCCAGGCGGCTCGCAGCTGTGTCTCCCAGCCGATGCACCCATGGGATTCTCCGTGTGAAGTCCCTGGTGGTGTCCCCTGGTGCTGTTTGCCCCATCCACAGCATCACCCTCGGCTGCAGCCTCTCCAGCAGCCTCTCCTGCCACAGTTGCCACGCCCCCTGCTGAATCCTGTGTCGCCGCATCTGTTCCGGCTACTGCTGACACCGGCTGTCTGGGCCTGGGGACGGTGGCGATTCCCGCGGGGGCTGTTGCTGCTGATGGCGGTCCTCGGCACGTCTGCTGCGCTGGCGATTCCGCCACCGCCGGATTCCTTTGATGGCGAGACGATTCGCTGCCAGGTGGCGGGCAGCGCCGCCACGGTGCTGATCTGCCGGGATGCAGAACTCACGGCCCTCGACCGGCAGCTTCGTCAGGCGTTCCGTGCTGCGCTTGCGGATCCTGCGCTTCAGGCAAGCGGGCGTGCGGCTCTGCTGCGCGAGCAGGAGCAATGGGTGGTCGCCATGGACCAGTGCTGGCGCGCAGGGGAGCAGCTGCGGGCCTGTGTGAAGGCCAGCCAGAGCCAACGGCTGCGCCAGTTGCAGGCTCGGCCCGCGACGCGGCAGCCAGCGCCCGTTCAACCTTGAACGGCATCAACACCACGCCACCGCCGCGCGCCACCCTTCTGGTCTGCGCCTGCGCTGGTGCTGCCACCGTGGTTCTCCACGCTGCACGCAGCGGCGGCGTGTGGAGCATGGATCTGCCGGTTCTGGCCCTGCTGGTTGCTCCGTATCTGCTGTTGGCGGTGTTGGCGGCCTGTGTGCGGCGACGCAACGGTGAGGCATGGATGCTGCTGATCGCCAGCGTGGTGCTTGGCGTTGGCGGTGTCGCTCTGCTGGCCTTGAGCGCGCCCCACTCCATTTCGACGCCTGAACCTGGACTGGCGCAGGCTGTGGTCACGATCGGCGTGCCCCTGCTCCAGCTGGTTGCCGCACTCGCCCTCAGCCTGGCTCTGCTTGTGCGCCGCCTTCGAGCCGCTGCACCAGGCGTGAGAGCAGGGCGCGGCGGGCCTCCCCCTGCCGGCCCGCTTCGGTGATCAGCAGGGCGGTGACCTGCAGGCCATCGGCGGTCATGGCATCGACGCCCAGCAGCTGGGGGGGCTTCAGCAGCGTGGCGCTCCAGGCGGGATCGGCCGCGAAGGCGGCCAGCTCGGCGCTGATGGCGGGCAGGGCCACGGCCAGATCGGTGCCATGGGGCAGCAGCAGCGACAGCTCGGCGCCTGAGCGCAGCTTGGTGTGGTTCACGCTCTGCTCACAGCCGCTGTTCGGCACCACCACCACCCGCTGGTCGCGGCAGCGCAGCTCGGTGCTCAGCACCCCCACATCGATCACCTCGCCCAGGCGCCCGCCGATCTCCACGGTGTCGCCGATGGCGTAGCGGTCGTCGAAGAGCAGCACCAGACCAGCCACGAAATCGCGCAGCAAGCCCTGGAACACCAGGGCGAGGGCACCGAGCACGGCGCCACTGGCCAGCAGGGCATTGCTGGAGAGATCGCGCAGCACGGGAATGCCCATCACCGTCCAGGCGCTGAACACCAGCACGCAGGCCAGATCCACCAGGCGCCTGAGCACGCGCAACAGGCTGCGGTAGCGCTGCTCACGGCGCGCCTGGAAGGCCGCCGGCACGAACACGTTGCTGGCCCACTGGCTCAGCAGCAACCCCACCAGCGCCCGCAGCAGGGCAGCCGCCAGCAGCATCGCCAGGGCTTTGAACAGCACCACCAGCGGCTGAAACAGCACATCGATCGCTGGCGCCACCTGGCCGGGGGAGGCCAGCAGCAGCACGGCGCCGATCGCTACGCCCAGCACCAGCACCGCCGCCAGCAGCAGCCGGCTGAGGCTCTGGGCCAGATGGAAGCGGGCAGCGGCGAGCCGGCTGGCGTGCTCGACGCGATGGCGCTGCAGCCGCGGCAACTGGCGTTGCAGGCGCCGCCACAGCCACACGGCCAGCACCAGCACCACCGTGAGGCCGGCGACCACCCACGCCGCCATGCTCATCCGCTCGGAGATCTGCTGCTTCCCGTAGATCTGGCGGGCACGGCGCAGCCGCCGCTCCAGCCGGCTGCGCCAGCGCTCCGCCAGCACCGCCTCGCTGGTGCCGTTGAGCTGGGCGTCGGCAGCGGTGACGGTGAGCAGCGGGAACGGCGTGGCGCGGCCTGGCACCACGGCGGCCAGCTGGTTCAGCCCCCCGGCCTGCCGTTGCACCACCACGCGCAAGGCCTGCGGGGCGCCCTGCAGCCCCAGGTGATCCGGGTCGCACACGGCTTCGAGGGCGTTCACACCGCCGCGCTCCAGCAGCAGCTCGCCGATCCGCTCCCCCGGCGTGCAGGGCTGGGCAGGCCGATAGAGCAGGTCGAGGTTGCCTTCGACCACCTTCGCCCGCTCGGCGGCGTCGGGGCCGGCCTGATCAGGGCCTGCCACCCGCAACGACGCCACGTTGATCACCGGCACGCCGAGGATGCGCACCTGGGAGAGACGAAAGCTGCCCGCCACCGGCTGGCTGTCCGCCGGCGCGGCGGGGCTGGGCGTGTCCACCGCCAGGCCCGGCTGGGCCAGGGCCAGCAGCAGCACCAGCATGGCCAGGGCTTTGCCAAGGGCAGCAGCGAAGGCAGCAGAGAAGGCAGCGGTGCGGCTAGTTGTGGAGTGCCCCACGCTGACTGGCCCAGGAACGGCCAGTCTGGGCATCAGGGCGCACGGCAGCTCGCCGCCACCCTCACGTTCTGACGAAATACACCACCGCCACCGCCACTCCGACCACCACGACGATGGCCCGCAGGGTGGCCGGCGGGACGCGGCCCGCCACCTTGCCGCCCAGGGCACCGCCGACGATGGCACCCACCGCCATCACCGCCGCCAGGCCCCAGGCCACCTGACCGGAGAACAGGAAGAAGGCGGCGGCGGTGAGGTTGGCGGCGAACGACACGGCCTGCTTGAGGCCGTTGAGGCGGGTGAGGGTGTCATCGAGGCTGAGGGCCAGCACCGCCAGCACGATCACGCTCAGCCCGCCGCCGAAGAAGCCGCCGTAGACGGCCGCCAGGAACACCGGCCCCACCGCCCATCGCTCCGAGGGCTTGCGGCCGTGTCGCTCGGAGCGGCGCTGCAGCCAGCGGCGCACGGGCTCCTGCACCGCCAGCAACGCCGAGGCGAACAGGATCAGGAACGGCACCAGCTGGGTGAACAAGCGCTCGCCGGTTTTCAGCAGCAGCCAGCCGCCCAGCAGGCCACCGAGGGCGGCGGCCGGCAGCAGCAAGAGCAGGCGCTGGCGCTGGCCCTTGAGTTCGCGGCGCTGGGCCCTGGTCGCCCCCAGGTAGCCCGGCACCAGGGCCACGGTGTTGGTCACGTTGGCCATCACCGCCGGCAGGCCGATGGCGGTGAGGGCGGGAAAGCTCAGCAGTGAGCCGCCGCCGGCCAGGGCATTGATCGCCCCGGCGGCGACGGCTGCCAGGCCCGCCCAGAAGGCCTGAATCTCGAAGGGCAGAGGTGCGTTCACCATCCCAGCGTCAGGGCGGGGTCAGCCCGTAGGGCTCACCGTCCGCTGGCAGGGTGACCCCCAGCCGCTCCCGCCAGGCCGCCACCGGCAGCTCCCAGCCCTCCTCCCAGCGGGCGGTGGCGAAGGCAGAGGCGGTGAAGCCGATGGTGACGCCGTGGCTGATGGCTCGGCTCAGGTTGGCGTAGTCGTCGAGCCCGAAGCGGAAGCCGGCGATCTGGGCAGCATGGGTGAGGCTCACGTAGGCGGGGAAGCCGATCTGGGTGGCGGTGATCGCCAGCACCCCGTTCTCGCCCGCCGGTGAGGTGCCGAAGCCACTCACCACATGGTGCAGGTCGTGGGTGGTGGCGATCCGCTGGGTGAGCCAGCGGCCTTCGGTGTCGATCGGGCGTGGGCGGAAGAAGGAGGGGTCGTAATTGAGGCGCTGGATCAGGGCGGCGTAGGCGTGGCCGAGGCTCCCCGGCGGTAGGGCCGAGAGCCGATCCAGGTCGGGTTGGAGGGGGGGATAGCGGCTGTCCATCAGCTCTGCCCCACCCGGCAGGGCCCGGAAGCGGGCGATGCAGGCGTCCATCTGGGGCGTGTCCAGGAAGCTGTCCACCAGGTCGGCGATCCTGGCGAGATCCCCCTGACTGCGCCCCACCGCGATCAGCTGACGGGCCTGCCCCAGGGCCTGCAGGGACTGCTGGAAGCGGGTCATGGCCGTCGTGGAGGCGGTGAAGGGAACTTAGGTCCGACGAGTTCAGCCACTGGTGCAGGTGGCGTTCCAGCGCTCCTGCAGGGTCTTGGTCTGGCTTTCATCCCCGTTCCGTTCGGCTGAGCGCAGGCCCGTCTGGATCTGGGTGCAGGTGGTCTGGCGCGCCAGCCGCTCCCGTTGCACTTTGAGGTCCTGGATCTGGGCCTCCAGCCGCTGGCGTTCCTGTGCCCGTTGCTCCGACGCGGCCTGGCTGGCCTGATCGGCTGCCGCCGAGGCGGCGTTCCTGGCCTGCTCCGCATCCAGCGCCTTGAGTTGCAAGGCAAAGTTCGTTTCCTGCTGACGCAGGCGGGCGGCCTCGTCGCTGCGTTCCTTCAGCTCAGCAGCCAGCTGACTCTGCTGGTCAAGGCTCTCGCGTTGGTCGGAGATCTGGGCGCGTTGGTTGATCACCACGACGGAGGCCACCGCGATCGCCACCACGATGCTTCCTGCAAGCCAGAGCTGGGTATCACGGCGCATGGCAGGCAATCTTCGGTACACCTTCAACGTATGAATCGGTAGCGGCTGTGGCAAAGCCTGGGGCTGATCCGCGGCGTTGCTGCGGCTGGTTCAGCCGCCGATGCAGCAGATCACCCCACCTGGCTCCTTTCGCTCACCCCACCAGCAACTTCAACCCCACCAACGCGATCAAGGCGGCCATCCAGCGCTCCAGCACGCGCAGCGAAAGCAGGCGGCTGCCGAGCCGGGAACCCAGCCAGCCGGCGACCGCCACGGTGAGCAGCAGGCGCGTGATCCCCGCGGGCAAGTGCCGCTGGCTCACCAGCACACCGCCGAGGGCGGCCAGTGAGTTGCAGAGGATGAAGGTGATGGAGGTGGCGGCCACCTCCGGTGCCGAGGCCCAGCCCTTGATCAGCATCAGCGGTGAAAGGATCACACCACCGCCGGTGCCACTCAGGCCACCAACCAGGCCGATCACGGCACCACTGCCGAGCGCGCTGCCGAAAGAGGGTGGTGTGGGGATACGGCCTGGGCTGCTGCCGCTCGCCTTGAAGATCAACCGCAGCGAAGAGGCCAGCAGGATCGCTCCCACCAGAAGTTCGAAGGGCCTGGCGCTCAGTTGCAGAAAGCCGCCGAAGGCCGCCAGCGGCAGCGATCCGGCCGCAAACGGCCACACGCGCCGCCAACGCAGATGCCCGGCCTGGGCAAATTGCAGCGTGCCGATCGTGGCGACGGCCACGTTGAGCAGCAGCGCCGTGGCCTTGAGATCCTGCGCCGGCAGCCCCGCCACCACCAGCGCCGCCACATAGCCGCTGGCTCCTGCTTGGCCGACGGCGGAATAGAGAAAGGCAATCACCCCCACGAGCGCGGTGAGCCCAACAGCGCCGGGTTCCATGGCGCCCGTTCCGGCGTTGAAGGCCATTGTGGAGGAAGGCGATGGTGGAGCAGGCCAAGGGAATGTCCGTCTCGCTGTTGCCTGGCCTGAAGCGTCTACGTGCCTACCAACCGTCGTGGCTGCGGGGGGACGTGCTGGCGGGTGTGACCGTGGCCGCCTACCTGGTGCCGCAGTGCATGGCCTACGGGGAGCTGGCCGGCGTGGCGCCGATCGCCGGGCTCTGGGCGATTCTTCCGCCGATGCTGCTGTATGCGCTGATCGGCTCCTCGCCGCAGCTGTCGGTGGGGCCCGAATCCACCACGGCGGTGATGACGGCAGCCGCCATCGCCCCGATCGCCGCCGGCGATCCGCTGGCTTATGCCAGCTTCGCCAGCCTGCTGGCCCTGTTGGTGGGCGTGGTGTGCGTGCTGGGGGGCTGGGCGCGGCTGGGCTTTCTGGCTGATCTGCTCTCGAAGCCAATCCTGGTGGGCTACATGGCTGGGGTGGCGGTGATCATGATCAGCGGCCAGATCGGCAAGATCAGCGGCCTGGAGCTCAAGGCCAAGTCGCTGGCGGGTGAGCTGCTCGAGCTGGCTGGACGCAGCAGCGAGATCCATCCGCCCACGTTGCTGCTGGCGATTGGGGTGCTGGTTTTCCTGCTGCTGATCCAGCGGCGGTTCCCCTCGGCGCCCGGGCCCTTGCTGGCGGTGCTGCTGGCGGTGGCGGCGGTGTCGCTGTTCCACCTGGATCAGGCGGGAGTGGCCGTGATCGGCGCGATCCCGGCCGGCCTGCCCAGCTTTGCGTTGCCCTTCACGGAGCTGAGCCACCTGGCGCCGCCCGGTGGCCTGGCGCTCGACAAGATCCGGTATCTGCTCACGGCGGCCGTGGGCATCGCCCTGGTGGGCTACTCCGACAACGTGCTCACCGCCCGCGCCTTCGCCGCCCGGGGCAGCTACCGCATCGATGCGAACCAGGAGCTGCTGGCGCTGGGGGCCGTGAATCTGGGCAATGGGTTGATGCAGGGCTTTCCGGTGAGCAGCAGCGGCAGCCGCACGGCGATCAGCGAATCGCTGGGCAGCCGTTCGCAGCTGTTCTCACTGGTGGCGTTCGTTGTGGTGCTGGTGGTGCTGCTGTTCCTGCGGCCGCTGCTGGCATTGTTCCCGCAGGCAGCGTTGGGGTCGATCGTGATCTATGCCGCCCTGCGCCTGATCGACATCGGCGAGCTCAAGCGGATGCGCCATTTCAAGCGCAGCGAATTCCAGCTGGCGCTGATCACCTGCGTGGGTGTGCTGTTCACCGACATCCTGATGGGCGTGGGTCTGGCGGTGGCGCTGTCGGTGATCGATCTGTTCGCCCGGTTGGTGCGCCCTCACGACGCGGTGCTGGGCCAGGTGCCCCAGCTGGGCGGCCTGCACGACGTGGACGACTGGGAGGGCGCCAGCACCATCCCCGGCCTGGTGCTGTACCGCTACGACGCCCCCCTCTGCTTCGCCAATGCGGAAGACTTCCGCCGCCGCGCCCTGGCCGCTGTGGCGGCCGAGGCCACGCCGGTGCGCTGGTTCGTACTCAACGCCGAGGCGATCGTGGAGATCGACATCACCGCCGCCGATGTGCTCCAGGACTTCCAGCGCGAACTCACGGCCAACGGCGTCGTCTTCGCCATGGCCCGCACCAAGCAGGACCTCTACCAACAGCTCAGCAGAACCGGTTTCGTGGACCGGGTTGGCCCTGAGCACTTCTACCCCACCTTGCCTGAGGCGATTGCGGCGTTTCGGGGGGAGGTGGGGGCGTGTGTTGGGTGATGGGGATCAGTGGCAAAGAGCGCTTAGTTGTTTACCTCTTTATGCGGCCTGAGATTTATTGCGGCTCTTGTGGGTGTGGGGATGGGCAAACGCCTCTTCGTTGAGTCTCTCTCCGTGGCTGAGAGCATTTCAGGCCGGACAGTGGTTTGCGGATCTGCAAACAGTGGGATGAGCACCCGCTCGGGCTGCAGCCTCGCTGCAGCAGCTAGGGTTTCTCAGGATTGGGTGAGATGCCGGGCGTGTTTGACAGAAAAGTCACGATGGCAGAATGTGGTTTGCAGAACTTTCGAAGAACAAGTTAGGCGAAACCCAAGGTGGGATGCATAGAGCCAGGATGAGCCGCTATTGTGTGGACAAATCATCAGCTTTATTCAATGAGCACAGAATTGAGGCACATAGATGCGTGTGTTGATTTTGGAAGTAATCGGTGCGGCAGATTACTTAACTGGCAGAACCATGGAGATCCATTTTGGCACTATGGCATTGGAATTTCTGATTCACACGTCTTCGATACTGGCCAAGGATTGCGAGTTTTTGAGCGGACCAGCTGTCGGAATGTGATTGGAGTAGATGGTATTCATTATTCGCCTACAATCACAATTGGCCGATTGAAGCACGCCATAGTTGTATTCGAAGATTGGAAGTACTCGCTTCTTGGTTGGAACTGTGAGCATCTCGCTCGCCTTGTTGCAACCAATCGACCGAGATGCTACCAGAGCAAGTTGGCCTGGTGGATGGCAGGGTTAGATCCAAATGGCGATCACAAGATTGCCAAAAGAGTCTTGGAGGATTATCTTCGCCTAAATGCGCCTGAGTTGCTATGAGGGTTCATGCTGTGCATGCTTATGCCCGCAAGAACCCGTGAGCTCCATCGCTACTAACTCATCATCTCTCTACCATAAAGCGGATTATTACGTGCTTGTGGTATTGACGATGCACGCAATAGGCTTAGTGCTTAGCCATGCCCGCTTGAAAGAAGTCTTAGCATATCCCGTTTCTCGTTCATGTATTGGCCGATATTGATTGCCTTGCCTGGGCAACCCTGGTCTTGATGTCTCGCCCGGCTCGAGCATCCCTTTCCCTATGAACTTGCCGCCCTACGCCTTTGTCATCTAGATTAGGATGACAAATATAGTTCGACCTATGCGCTTCTCGGAACAGCTTGTTGTAGGCGATCGAGTCATGCTTACGAAGGAAGGGGCCAAGGCTCATAGGAATCATCAACAAACAGTTGCCGTTGGAGGTGGCGCAGCCGCAGTTGCTGTTGCGCTTCCGGCAGCCCTGCCAGGCGGAATCGCTGCTGGGATTGGGATTGTGTCAGCTGGTACCGGAATTGGAGTAGGAGTAGGCGTTCAGGCAGCGGCAGGGGCCGGCGTAGGAAAAGCAGTCGAAAGCTTCTTTCATTACCCAGAAGCCAGCGAAATTGGAAAGATTGTAGAGAAGAAAGAGCGCTGGTGGGGGGCAGTCTGGGGTTTACTATCTTGTTGAGTGGGATGACAACGGGAAACGCTCTTGTCATCTGTCTAAGCACCTACGAAAGATGCTCCCTGAGCAACACTTGTAGTCGTCATGCTGCCGATTCGCCTAACAAGGCAATTCACCTGACCCGAACCAACCTGTCCATTTAGCATGTGGGGATGCTTGAGGCAATATCTCTCGCGGGCAGGTGATTGCCAGCGTTCGAAGGATCGCGACTTCGTTTCGAGGATGGCGTTCCGGGCCCTTGCAGGGCCGTAGCCACGGGGCTACAATGTCGAAGTGCTTGAAGTCCGCCGTACAGAGGAGTCCGCTCGATGGCTTAGGGGTCTTCGTGATCTGAGGGCCAAGGCGAAGGTTCAGGCCAGGGTTGAGCGCCTCATTGGCGGCAATCCTGGTGATGTCCGGCCTGTAGGGGCAGGCGTGTCGGAGTTGCGGATCGACCATGGCCCTGGTTACAGAATCTACTACCAGCAGAAAGGATCGTTTTTGCTCATTCTTCTTGCCGGTGGTGACAAAAGTACCCAAGCAATGGATATCGAATCAGCTATTGCCCTCGCTCACACCTTCAAAGAGGATGAATGATGCAGACCACAACAGCCCCATATGATGTTGCAGAGTTCCTCGAAACCCCTGAGGAGATGGCTGCCTATCTTGAGGCTTGCATTGAGGAGTCGGAGGGTGATGCTGCCTTCATCGCCAAGGCACTTGGGGATATTGCTCGTGCCAAAGGAATGACACAGATTGCGCGAGAGACTGGTCTCTCCCGTGAAAGTCTGTACAAGGCACTTTCTGGAGATCGAAGCCCTAGTTTTGATACTATCCTCAAGGTGGTTGCTGCTTTAGGCCTCAAGTTCAGCGCGAGTGTTAAGCAGGAAGCAGAGGTTGTATGAATGCTGCTTGAGAAGCGGAAGTCCGCAGAGGTGGGCAGTTGAGAGGCGACTCTTCGAACACACCCCTCGAGTGGACAGGCCACCACAAACTCTCTGCTCACGCCTCCATACACTTCCTGCCTGCCACTCATGGGCAGCGTTCGATTCAGGGCTACTGCCTCCGATTATAAAGGAAAGCAGACTTTCAGCTACCCGTCTTCCTTTAGCTCTTTCAGGATCAACCCACGCGTGTATATGTGGAGCGTGTTACGCAAATCACGCCCTCGCTGTTTGGACTGAACGCCTAGGTACGTGCTTGAAGTGGACATTTCGCTCTACTGCCCCCCGCAACCCGTGAGCCCCCCCGCCCAGCAGAATCTGACCCCATGAGGCCACTCCTGCTCCCCGTGCTGCTCTCCTCTTTCGCCCTTGCGGGCTGCATGGCGCCTGAGACAGACGAGCAGGTGATTCGCCGCCAGTACGGCATTCCAGCGGCGGCCAGAGTGTTGATGGCTCAGGTGTCGCCGGCGGAGGCGGGCTGGTTTGGGCGCGAAGGGCTCAAGATCACGATGGTATTTGGGCTCAGCGAGGGCGACTTCGACGCGTTGACGCGCCGGCTGAAGGCCACCAGCCAGTGGCAACCTCTGCCGATTCCTGAGACGACCTTGGCGCACCTCGCCGGTATTCGTAGGGCCCGAGCGGCGGGGGGCGTGGGCAACTCCACTGATCAGCAGCTGCTGGGGCAGTTCCGTCAGACGATGCCTCCCCATCCGCCCATCGGTTGGTACCAGATCAGAACCGCAGGCACCAACATCCTGCACGCGCCCAAGACCGTGCGAGACACGCTCGACACGGACGTGAACGACTTCATGCTCGCCGTGCTTGATCCTCAGCAGCACACAGTGATGGTGAGAGTGAGCACCAACTACTGATTCACAACGGTTCTTTGCTTGAATTCAGCAGAACGTTGGCCCCGATGCAGCTTCCTCCTTCCCGCCCTCCAGCACGCACCGTTCGCCTGGCGCAGCGGGCATTGTCTCGTGTCGGCCCCTTCACGCTCTTTGCCGTGGCGTGTGTGGCCGCCGGCAATGGTGGGGTGAGCCATGCCGCTGCCGATCGAGCCCGGTTTGGCGCGGCATGGGCCCGTGTCGACTGCACAACCTTTGACGTGCCTCCCGCGATCGCCTCCCAGTCGGATTGTGGCTACGTCACCGTCCCTGAACTGCACGCGCAACCCCATGGGCGCACGATCCAGCTCGGTGTGGTGCGCACCCGCAGCAGCGGCCGTGCCCCTGCTGCTGATCCCTTGGTGGTGGAACAGGGCGGCCCGGGGGATTCCACCATCGGTGACATCGTCAATGGTGGCCTGCCGAAGTTTCCGGAACTCCCGGCGTTGTTGAAGGGCCGTGATCTGATCTTTGTGGAGGAGCGCGGCACGCGCTTTGCCAAACCCTTCCTCTTCTGCCCTGAGCACCATGCGCACAACATTGCGGTGGCGAAGGGGCAGATCCCCTATACCGATGCCAGCTGGATCCAGGCCTGCAATCAGCGCCTCAAGGCCCAGGGCATCAACCCCAGTGCCTTCAACACCCGTGAAAATGCCGCCGATATCTATACGGTGGTGGAGACGCTGCGCTACCCGCAGTTCAACTACTACGGCGTTTCCTATGGCACCTTGCTGGGGCAATATGTGATCGCCCAGGCGGATCAGCACAAGGCCAAGCTCCGCAGCGTGATCCTTGATGGCGTGGTGCGGCCTGATGTGGATTTCAATCTGGCCTCCAGCCACACGTTCAGCTACGCCCTGCGGAACGTGTTCCAGGCCTGCGCCCAGAATCCCGCCTGCAACGCCGCCTATCCCAGGCTTGAGCAGACGTTTCTCGCCATCGTTGATGAGCTCAACCGCAAGCCGCTGCCCCTCACGCTGACCATCCCCTCCAGCAAGCAGCCATTCGTCACCAAGCTCGATGGCAATGCCTTCGTGACGGCCATGGTTCCCTATCTGGCGCGGCCCTATTCCGGTGAGTCCACCCGCGGCAGTTCTTTGCCCCGATTCATCAAAGCGGCCAGCCAGGGCAACTTCGCCTGGGTGGCTGAGGCGCTCTCCGATCTGGAGCCTCCTGGCGCGAAGGAGATGTATCACACCGTTCTCTGCGCGCGGGCGCGCTCGATTCGGGTGGATCCGGCCCAGGTGCTGCCGCCCGCCTATCCGCAGCTGGTTCCCCTCGGCCTGCGCGAAGCCGAAACTGTCAACCGGGCTTGTGAGGTGCTGCAGGTGGAGCAGAAGCCGCCCTTCGTCTACAGAAACCGCCAGATCCCCACACTGGTGCTCAATGGCAGCTACGACCCCGTCACGCCTGCTCCTTACGGCGAAGCTGTGGCGAAGAATCTCACCACCGCCACTGTGGTCACCTTCCCGGGTGTGGGCCATGGGGCACTGTTCGCGCCGGGGGGCACGCCGGCCGCAGCCTGCGTCACCCAGATCGCCGCAGATTTTCTGGCACGTCCCACCACCACTCCCGACAGCCGCTGTGTCGATCAGGTGAAGCCTGCGTTTGTTGTGGAGTAGGGGCTCCCATCAGACCTGCGCCCGGAGCTGGAGATCCAGGGGCGACGGGGTCTTGAAGGCTGTCATCAGCTCCCAGTAGCGGCGCGCTTCAGCGTGGCGGTCGGCGCCGGCGAGGGCGGTGAGGTACGCGAGGCGGAACAGATCGTCCTGGGCGTCGCTTCCGCCGATGGCGGTCACGGCCGGCACCACGGGATCAAGCAGCGCCGCGCTGGTGGCGTAGTCACCGGCGCCGTGGGCGATGCAGGCCTCGACCACCGCCTGTCCGACCGGTTGCCAGACCCGCGTCGACTCGCCGTCACCGCGGTCGGTGCGGGCCTGCACAGACTCCCGCAGCCTCGCCAGAGCATCGCCGCACCCGGCGCGGGCCAGCGCGTAGCCGTGATGGGCGCTCAGGAACGGGAACACGCACTCGTGAACCCTGGCCTCCACGTGGTCGGCCACGTCGGCCCAGGTCGCGTCGGGCACGGTCGCGCCGGCCATCTCGGCGCGCCACAGGTAGGAGATGGCGTCGATCTGCTCGCCGGGGCTGTCAGGGGTGAGGCCCCAGATGTGGTCGCGGAACACGGCGTCGGCGCCGTCACGGTCGAGCTGGTCGAGATGCGCGACCGCCAGATGCCAGGCGTTGTGGCAGTAGATGAGCCTGCTGCTGGTTTGCCAGACGGGGAGGAAGCCGGCCAGGCGGTCGATGGCGCCGGGCGGGTCGCCGTGGGTGATGAACACGTGGGCGAGTGTGTGTTGAGCCCATGGGGTGTGAGCGTCAAGGGCGAGGGCCTGCTCAGCCAGCTGAGCTGCGGCCTCGGCGTTGCCGGCGAGTTCGGTGGCGAAGGACCACACGGCCAGGAAGTCCGGGTCGTCGCGATTGGGTTCGGCGATGCGCTCGATCTGGTCGAGGAACCGTGGCCCCATGTGCTGCTGGCCGAGCAAGTAGTAAAGGAACTCGAGGGCCTTGACCGCCAGTAGATCGGTGGGCCAGCGTGTAACCAGCGCCTCAAGCCGCTCGACCGCGAGCAGGAAATCGCCGCTGTCCCACCGCCGCAGCGCCGCAAGCGTGGCGGCCTCCCGTTCGTTCAGCGCGGATTCGAGCGTTGTCAGCCGAGCGAGGTGGCCGGCGGCCAGCGCGGAGGCCTCAGTGGTCTGGCCGTAGAGCCCGACCATCGCTGCGCCGAGCTGCAGGCTGGCCACGTCGGCGAACGTGGCGGCGGCGTCGAGCACGCTCTCGGCACCGAGGTCAAGACCGCAGAGGCGGTCGGTGAAGGTGTCGATGGCGGCGATGGCGCCTACGTCGTCGGTGCTGACGTCGAGCCCGCGTTGTGTCGTGCCCATGCGTCCAATCGTCCCGAACTGGTCGATCGCTAGCCAGGCCGATCCTAGGCGGCTGCTGAACAACAAACCGAGCCGCTGGAGATGTGTCCAACGGCACTCAGCGGCAGCGCGGCCAGCAGGAACGGACCGGCCCTCTGCTCGCTTCCGTCTCTACCGAGGACCCAATCCCCAAGGGCGGCAGGCCATCCATACCCTCTCAGCAGCGACACGCTCAGCTGCAAGCAGGAACAACCTGGTGGGTAAGCACACCGAAGACCATCACAATCGCCTAGGTATTCACCTTCCTGGGTGTCGGCCATGGGCGCTGTTCGTGCCTGGTTGATGCCTGCCGCAGCCGACAGCCGCTGTATCGATCAGGTGAAGCCTGCGTTTGTTGTGGAGTAGGGGCAGCGTTCGTCCTGATCGCCGTTGGCTGAGGATGGACGGGGCCAGGCCATTGTCAGCGGAGGCGGTGGGTGCAGGTTGATCGATCCAATGGCTGGGAAGCCGTAGCGGCCCGTTTTGTGGCCGAGCGCTCCTCGATTGGTGCCGCCACCGTGCGCAGCTGGTGCCGGGCCTTGCCGGCAGGTGCTTCGGTTCTTGATCTGGGCTGCGGTTGTGGCGTGCCGATTTCTGCTGCCCTGATGGCCGAAGGCTGCAATGTGTCAGCCGTGGATGCCTCTCCCTCCATGGTGGCTGCGTTTCGGCAGCGCTTTCCCCTGGGGAGGGTGGCGTGCGAGCCCGTGGAAGATTCCAGTTTCTTCAACAACGCATTCCACGGAGTTGTGGCCGTTGGCCTGTTGTTTCTGCTGCCAGCTGATGGGCAGCGCTCACTGATCCGTCGCGTCTCTGCTGCTCTGCGGCCTGGTGGCCGCTTTCTGTTCACCGCTCCTGTGCAGGCGGTGGCCTGGACAGACACGATGATGGGCGGTCACTGCGTCTCCCTCGGGGATGAGGCGTACCGTCGCGCCCTTGCCGCCGCTGGCCTGCAGGTTGTTGGTGAGTTTGTGGATGAAGGAGAGAACCACTACTACGACGTCTGCCGCATGGGCTGATCGGCAGGGTTGCTCCTGCGCCGCCAGTTGTACCGCTGAAGACTCTCCTTCTCCTTCACCCTGGCGCGGTTTATGGGGAGCACGTCAGGCGGCTACCCACCAGCAGTTCCCTGCTGTCGCCTCTGTGCTTATGGTCCAACAGTCTTCAATGACCGCCTTGATTGGGCTTCCCTTTCCCCTGGCGGCCGCCGCCGGCGGTGCGCCGCTGCTGCTGCGGCAGCTCTTTGATGCCGAGACGGGCACCTTCACCTACCTGCTGGCGGAGGTGGCCTCCCGGCAGGGGGTGCTGATCGATTCGGTGTATGAGCAGCACCCCCGCGATCTTTCGTTGATCCGCGAACTGGGGATCGATCTGGTCGCCAGCCTCGACACCCACGTGCACGCCGACCACGTCACCGGCAGCTGGCGGCTGCAGCGGGCCACCGGCTGCGCCATCGCTCTGGCCGCCGTCGCCGGGGCTGAGAACGTGACCCGTCCCCTGCGCCACGGTGATTTGGTGAGCTTCGGCGGCCGCCACCTGGAGGTGCGCGCCACCCCCGGCCACACCGATGGCTGCCTCAGCTTCGTGCTCGATGACCACAGCCTGGCCTTCACCGGCGATGCCCTGCTGGTGCGCGGCTGCGGCCGCTGCGACTTTCAGCAGGGAGATGCCTCCACCCTCTACCACTCGATCACCGGGCAGCTCCTCTCCCTGCCCGATCACTGCCTGCTCTACCCGGCCCACGATTACAGCGGCAGGGCGGTGAGTTCGGTGGCCGAGGAGAAGGCCTACAACGCCCGGCTCGGTGGTGAGGCCGACGAGCGTGACTTCGTGGGCTACATGGAGAACCTGCACCTTCCCCACCCCAACCGAATCGCCGTGGCCCTGCCGGCCAACCTCCGCTGCGGCAGGCCCGCGGACGGTGGCCTGGAGGAAGCGGAGGACTGGGCACCGATTGAGCGCAGCTATGCCGGCCTGCCGGAGCTCACGGCCGGCTGGGTGGCCGAACACCGCCAGACCTTGACGCTGGTGGATGTGCGTTCCGAAGCGGAGGTGCAGGGCCCGGACGGTCGCATCCCAGGCAGCCTGCTGATTCCCCTGCCCGACTTGCAGACGCGAGCTGACGAGATTCCCGCGGATCGCCCCACGGTGCTGCTCTGCCACTCCGGCAGCCGCTCCGCCCTGGCCACTCAACAGCTGCTGAAGAAAGGGCTCACACGCGTGGCCAACCTGCACGGCGGCCTGCGGGCCTGGAAGGCGCAGGGGTTGCCGTTGGAGCATCCTGCATGAGTCAAGCCATTCCGCTCTGCTGTAGCAGTGGTCACAAGTGGTTCACGGACCCGTTAACCACGGCTGGGGTGGGTGTTCTTGATTAGAGTGTCCTTGCGTGCCACGGTTTAAGAGACTGTCCGCTGTGAACTCAGTTGACTTATCTGGAATGGACCTACCGGCTGGGGGTGGTTCGCGGAACCGTCTAATTAAGAGTTAGACAGGCGGCCAACCAACAACCAGATATCTTCTGCAGATGGTAATCGCACTAAACTCACATTTCCATACTATGGTTTCTGCCAAATCATCATCACACTGACGACTCGCTGGATGGATCCTGCAATCATTATTGCCTTATTCGCCCTTGGTGGAACGGGTATCCAGGCACTTACATCACATCGCTCAAGCAGGGAGTCTAACTGGCATAATCGTGCCATCGAACTTACGAAGGACGACATTAATAAGTTTGACAAGGCATTTTTTAGTGGACTCCAGTATTACTCAAAGCTTCAAGACCTGGCCTCCAGCCTTGGCGCGTTGGCTAAGCAGATGAGAGCCGATGGCATTAACTTTAGTCAGCTTGCTGAGGGAGACAAGGCAATATTTGGGGTTAAGCTGTTAAAAGACCACTCTAATGATCCAGAAGCAATTCGTGACCTCAAGAATACCGCTTTTTCAGTCTTTACGCTTCTTGGGTCTGATCGTGTGAACGCGGTGCTTTCAGACGAGCCAGACCATGCTTACCAACACATGCAGGAACAGTTCTTCGCTCAGAGAAAACTGCCAAGCCTTGAAGAGATCGAGGCGTTTAACGATCTTCTCGATAAAAAGCTAGCTTGCTATTCGGCGGCAGCTAAGTTGGACAGAGAGTCCCTACGGAATGCCTTTTGGAGAGAGCGGAGCAGATCCTTTGATCTAATAGATTTCACAAGAATCTTCAGGGGACCTATGAATACCTTGAAGAGCCGTGGAAGGAAGTGAATTCATATCAAATACGCTGTCTAACAAGCCCCTCGAGTGGACAGGCCCCCACCGATTCCCAGTCAGAGCTGTCGGGTTCTTGCCTGCCACTCAGGGGCAACGTTAGAAGTACCAAGAAAACATCATGACTCAGTTCATTTATGCCAAGATTGACACAGCCAATCGAAGTGCTGCTCGCTACCTGACAGGTAACGGCGAGATTGGGTCACCATGTATTCCCATTTACTTTGATGGCTCTGCGGACAATGAAGAGGAGTTCTTGTCAGGGGGTGGAGCTAGGAAACAAGGCCAGTTGTTTTTTGAATGCGGCAGGAATCCAGCAAACAAGTTTATCGTAGTTATATACGGCGGAGAAGTAGTTGTGTTGGAACCTGCTGGGCCGATCCGGTTTGTTAAGTCAGAAGTTCAACCTGGATACGATGGCTTCGTTAAGCTTCTGCCAGTTCGAGAGGTAATTCGTGAGCCCGTCAAAGACGTTCCTGCAATTCTTGCAGGTATCAACGCAAATAGATACTATTCATCTGGCACTTTCCGCGAGATCTCAGATAATGGCAATAAAACTGCATTGCAATGCATTCTCGACAAGTCGAAGGTTCAGTTGCCGCTCCAATGTACAGTCATCCATGCATTAGAATGCTTGAGCAGTGTTGAACTCGAAACCCTAGTTGCCAAACTATTCGAAGAACTAGGATGCTTCGTCCCGGCTTACAGAGGAGGGATGATTAAAGATGTCGATATCTTTGTCCACAATAACAGTAGCGTCGATTTATCGTTGTGCGGGATTACGCTACTCCCCAAGAGTAGATGTGCGCTTCAGGTAAAGCTAAAGCTACGAGCAAACAGAAAGAAGGCTCCCAGTGGCGTTGATTATCTGATAACAGGGAGTGAAGTGAGTGATCCTTCAATCCTGGGGGCCTCATGGTTGTCCGCGGCCATCAAGTGTTCGCCCGTAACACGCGATTGGCTTTTTACGTCTTTGTCGTGGCTGCCTGATGCGTACTTATATTCACTACAGGCGGCCTTCTAACATTGCCATTCACCTGAGCCGCCTCCCAAGGCTACCCTCCATAGCATTGTCTCGTTGCGGCCAGGTGATGGCAAGCGTTCAACGCACTTTCTGAGTCTATGAACGACTACTGGATTATCTTCAAGTTCGGGAACCCCGGACTATTTGGCCTGCCCGACGGCGATACGACAGTAATGAAGTCAACAAATAGCGCTGAAAGCCATAGTGATGCGATTGACATGCGAAGTGGTCATATAATCGCTTACGGAGCATTCTCAAGATATCGCGAGCCAATCGATGCGCTTACGGTGACGTGTGAGCTGGGAACTGGAGTTCTGTCTGTGAACGACAACTTCTTTCGTGTTTCAATTCCGGCAAGCGATAAGAAAAGCGCTCTTCGGCAGGCGGTAACATTGATAGATGAGATATCAAGATTTCTCTGCGTAGAGTATGGATGTCTTTTCCCGTACCAAATCTTACAAGTTGATTGTCCAGACGGAGAAGTCGATTCACAGTTGACCCCAAGTAGCCTGCCACTTCTTCGAGTAACTTTCTATGATCTCGATAAGCTAAAGACATCAATTCTGCAAGCCGCAAATCGCTCAGGATTGGACGACGAAAAGCTTTCAAAGGCTTTGCTTTATCATGAGCACGCAGTGCTGCTTTACTCTTTGCAGTCTCAGCTCCCGTACGGGTCCCCTCACCAGTCCTACGTGATTACCTCTGCATATATGCACATATGGAAATCTATTACTGTACTTCTTGGCGATCCAGCAAACGCCAACGACCGCAGAGACTATCAAAGCCGCTCTAAGAAGTATGGCCTAAAAGGGGGGTATTGGGAGGAAAAGGTAAAGCCAATTCTAAATATTAGAAACTCAGACGATGTGGCTCACTATACACTTAATGACGAAGCACATGAAAGAGTTAAGAGTTCTATAGGATCTGCGATAGAAGTAAGCAAGGAAGTTATACATGCTTACTCGGCCTTTCTTAGGAGGTCTATGGATGACTAGCTTAGTCAGGGGTCGTATAACATCCAGATACAGAAGACGGGAGCAAAAGCTTCCTTGTCATACTGGTGCAACCCAGCCCGCTTCTGATCTGGAGCGTTAGCCCCGGTGATACCGCACCTTCTGCCCCTCCCGCTCACTCTCAAACCGCTGCAGCCGGTGGGTCAGTGCCCGTAGCCGTTTCATGTCGCGCGAGTTCACCGGATCGAACAGATCCCCCCGCGCGGCTTCGAAGAACACCAGCACGTCTTTAGGGCTGCAGGCGCCGCTCTTCCAGCCATGGAATTCCCGGTGCAGGTCGGGCACCAGCACCAGGATGTTCTCCGGCACCCCGGCCAGCGTCAGCGTCTTGCTTCGGGCGGCCACAGGCCAGTGCTGGAAAGGGGTTTCATGCTGGCCAGTGGCTTCCGGGCTTGCCTGGTGGCTTAGGAAACTGTCTTGTTTCGTTGGCCCGGCACCCGGGGGTGGTGTCATTAGGCGGTGCGGCGCAGGTCGTCGATCACCGGGATCAAGGCCAGCGCTACCACCACCAGAGCCAGAGGAACCGTGGCGGCGAAGCCGATGGCACGAAAGCCGGCCGCGCCCACCACGCCCCCGCTGAAGAAGCCGGAGAAGAGCAGCAGCAGCAGCTGCAGGCGTTCACGGTCTACCACCACAGGCGGCTGAACTGCGTGTGTGGGCCGATTCACCAGCAGCAGCTTGCCCACTTCGATGCCGATATCCGTCACCAGCCCGGTGACATGGGTGGTGCGGATCTCAGCATGCGAAATCTTGGTGATCACCGCATTCTGCAGGCCCATGATGAAGCAGAGCAACACCACAGTGAGTGGCACGAACAGCTCATGCATCTCATTGAGGCGAGCGCCAATCGTGCCGAACAGCAGCAGCAACAGCGCCTCCAGCAGCAGCGGCAGTGCATAGGCGCTGCTCAGATTGTGCTGCCGCGCCGCATTCACCAGGATGGCCGTTGTTGCGGCACCGATGAGGAACGCAGCCAGGGCGACGCCGCCTGTGCTCAACACAAACCAGTCGCCACCAATGGCCGCCTCCGCCATCGACGACACGATCCCTGTCATGTGGGACGTGTATTGCTGCACGGCAAGAAACCCACCGGCATTGGTGGCGCCGGCCACGAACGCCAGGCCGATGCCGAGGTGGGTATTGCTGCGCCTTGTGCGAACCGTGGCCGTGAGCCCGCGCACATAGTTAACTGGCATGCCTCACATCTGCGTGTGGCCTCGGCTCCCTGGCCGAACGGAATGGCCTGGGTCAGTTGACCGCTTTGTTCACCATCTTGTTGTCGTTGGCAACGAGTTCCTTGGTGTTGCGGTCCACGGTCTTACCGGCGGCCTTGGCTTTCGCCTCGCTTTGCTTCCCCTTCTGGCCCCCTTCTCCAGTGATGGAGCCGATCGTGTCCTGGGCCTTGTCGTCGCCCTGCTGAGAGACGGTCTCCACCTGGCTCGTTGCTGCGCCACGCTCACCTGAGTCCGGTGAGGATGACGACGCCAGGGCCATAGCGGGTGACTGGAACAGCAGGGTTGTCATCAGAATCACAGCCGAAATCAATGAGGCGATAAATCTTTTCATGTCTGTTCTCGCATGTGTTTTGTGCGTTGGCACCACCCACCTCTAGCCACGATCACAGCGGCGCACCACCTGCAACGTTGCGCCTGGGTTTATTCGTTGCAGCCGTAATCAGCAGAGCGCAGCAGAATGAACCCATCCGTGCCACACCCACAACGCCATGCCCTCGATGCCTTCGGATTCAGCCGGCCCGCAGGGCCTGCGCCGCCGTGATCTGCTGCTGGGCACTCTGGCGGCTGGCTTCGCGGCAGCGGTGCGGCCGATCGCGGCGTCCACGATCACCACGGCTGCAGAGGGCCTTACCGCCGGCTTCGTGTCGATTCCGGTGCAGGGCCGCTCCATCCCGGCCTACCGGGCCCGGCCGGCCGCAGGCACGAATCTGCCGGTGGTGCTGGTGGTGCAGGAGATCTTCGGGGTGCATGCCTATCTCCAGGACGTGTGCCGCCGCCTGGCGCGTCTGGGCTATCTGGCCATTGCCCCCAGCCTGTTCGAGCGCCAGGGGGATGTCACCAAGCTGCCCGATATCGCCGCGATCCTGCCGGTGGTGGCCACCGTGCCGGATGCCCAGGTGATGGCCGACCTCGATGCCAGCGTGGCCTGGGCAGCCAGCAGCGGCGGCGGCAACATCAGCAAGCTCGGCATCACCGGCTTCTGCTGGGGGGGGCGCATCACCTGGCTCTACGCCGCCCACAACCCGAAGCTCGCCGCCGGCGTGGCCTGGTATGGCCGCCTGGAGGGAACCCGCACTCCGGAGCAGCCCTTCTATCCCCTGGATGTGGCGGCCAAGCTCAAGGCGCCGGTGCTGGGTCTGTACGGCGGCAAGGATGACGGCATCCCGCTGGAATCTGTGGAGCGCATGCAAGCCGCCCTCAAGGCTGCCGGCAGCCGCAGCGAAATCATCGTGTTTCCCGACGCTCCCCATGGCTTCCATGCCGATTTCCGCCCCACTTACCGAGCGGCAGACGCAGCGGATGGCTGGAAGCGGCTGCTGAGCTGGTTCAAGGCCAACGGCGTGGCCTGATGGACGGCGGAGAGGGTGCTGCTGGGTTGGTTCGTCAGTGGAAGAGGAAGGCACTGGGATCGATGCCGCTCATCTGAGCTACCACCCAAGCCTGACCCCAATGACTGCTCCAGCTCTCCTGAACACTCACAAGGTTGGACAGGCAGCTCTTTAGCTTGCGCCAATGCTAAATGCCCTGCCCTGGCGTTTCCGTGGCAGGGACACGGCTCCTCATACGCTTGTCATTGCAGGTGAGTTGATTGCTCAGTTGGTGCGGCACTGCCCTGCGCTGCTCATCAAGCTGGATGTTGATTGTGATTACGGCGTATGGAGAGATCCCGACTTTCCAGGTAGACGGATGAAGGGAGGCCAATGTGTCGCGCAATACACAACTGCTTTTTCCTGGCATCGCCGACACATCAACATCACGATGAGTGACGGAGTATTGACCCAAAGCGAAGATCGTCATTAACTAAATTTTGATATATACTTCAAGATTTCAAAATGACTGTTCTATCAACTTTTGAGATTCTTCTTAAGCCTCAATTGCCAAAGGACTTGACAGAAAAAATTCCAGCGTTGGGGAAAGTCACCCGAGTCATTCTTCAGGGATATTTTCTTACAGTATCCAACTTGAGCGACAAAGGAGTCGGACTCTCGGTTACATTTGTGACGATCACGCCAGGGCTTGATCCAAGCAAGATTCTGGCTAGATTTGATGTTATCGGTCAAAACGGTCCTGCATCGTTGACACAAGATCCCCCACCTGCGAATCAGCCCAGCCCTAAAAAAGGGGATGTAGTAAGAACAAAGTTTAGCATTTTCCTAAACCCACATGACACGGGGCTGCTGATTGTTCAGCCAGATGCTTCCAAGCCTAATGTTCTAAAGGCTGTTGATTTTGAGCTCAGAGGCTATGTGGAGCTCTCGCTGAGCGCCTCAAACATGCAGCAGGCGTCTGATGTCCTGGTGACTGCTGAGCACCGAGGAACTTTCTTTGATGGCTCTAACCTAGACAACACAGCAGCTCTCGGCGAATTATCCTATGCACTTCCTTTGGCAAATGGTGGCTCACTGATAAGCCTCACGCGTAGCTAATCGATCAATAGTGATGCCAAAATGCATAGCCATTACCCATGAAGTTTCACCCTCTCCATTTTGGCTGGGCCGCTCTTCCGGCTCACCCCCATGCGATCGTGATTTTCTTGGGCGGGGCATTCTTCGGCTCCTTCCCTACTGTGTTTTACCGCGCCTATCTTCGGGATATCTACGAAGCTGGCTACGGAATTGTTGCTCTTCCATTCCGGTTTTCCCTTCGCCATTGGGATATTTCCCTGTCCCTCGCCAGTTACCAGTCTGAGCTTAGAGCGGAAGTGGCAGCTCTACTTATGGCAGATGGCCTGCAGAATGAACCAGTCTGTTCGGTTGACTACCTCTGGATTGCCCATAGTCTTGGCTGTAAGTATGTGGCACTGCTTGAGCTTCTTAGTGACAGCGAAGAGATCTCCAAGTCGGACAATATCATTTCGGCATTGAAGCTGGAAGTTCCAGAGCAGGCTGACGAACTCTTGAATAAGCTAAGCCAGCTCGATGCCCATATTATTTCTCTACGCGATCAGCAGCAGATCCTGGTTGATCCTGTTATTGCTGATCTAGAGGCAGCAATCCCTTTGCCTTTCCTGAGGAGTATCTTCGATTCTGTATTGAAGGTCCATCCATCTCAAGCAATGACTATAGAGCTTATCAAATCATCGGCTTTGTTTTCCATTACGTCCGTTCTTTCTTTGGCCAGTCGCACTGCAGAGTTAACCTTGAATCAACTTGCCAAGATTAGCAAGATCCAGAGTGATAGAATGAGGCCTCCAATCCAATTAATTCCGATAAAGCTCAGTAGATCTGCGCCATTGTTCGGTCGTCATTTATCTATCTTGGGATACAAGAGAACAGATCAGGGAATTCGAGATGAAACTCTCTCTATTCTTGAAAAGTCTCGAGTAGCTTCAGCTTCCCGCGCATGTTCTGAATCAAGAGACTGTGGAGCTCTCACGGGAGGTTGAGGGGGCGGATAGTGCCATGGCCACAGCAGATCTCATGAAATGATCTCCAGCTGTTGCTGGTCGCGGTCATTGAGCAAGGCATCGCTCGCATTCCACAGAAATCGTCCATGCCCAAAACCGGGCTCGCCTCCACCGTGCGTTCCTCGACAAGCATCTAGGTTAAAGAGCCGGGCGTACCTGTGGCAAGGCAGCGAAATCTGTTCTTGACCATGATTCTGCCTTGTCTAGAGCCATTTGTAAGTGCCAGTCGTGCCGAGGCGTTTGTAAAGGCAGGATCAAGAGTTCACTTGCGAACGTTCGCTGCCGATGCCTGAACGTCTCACTCTCCGAACTTCCTGTCGAGCCATTGCGTTGCAACAAACACGCCGATGAACATTGGCAGGTAGGCGATCCACATATTGGGCAGATCCAGCTCCGCGTTGTTGATCACAACAAGCCCGGCATAGCTGATGAGGCCATAGATCAAAGCCCTGCGTACAGGCCCGACAAGCTCTTTCACGTGTGCTGCAACAGCTGACCCATCCTATGGCAGCTGTGGTTGCCACGCTGGCAGCGCCAACCAGGTGCGGCAACGCTCACCAGCCTCGGTAAGTTGATGCTGGCGGCGAACCTCGATCCATGCTCCGCGATCTGTTGCTGGCGATCGGCATCCCAACGGCTCTGCTGCTTCTGTTCACCGTGCTTCTGCAACGCGGCACGCCGCTGCCCACCTGGCTGCAACGGCTAACCGACCGCTCTGATTGGATCTGGACTGTGGGCGTGGGTCTGTTGATCACGCTCTCGTTCCTGCGCTGGCTGCTGCAACGCTGAGGGACGCGGAGTTTTCACTCGTTCATGCACCGCTAGCGCATCACCCACCAGCAGCGCAGCTCACACCCGGTCACACATACGCCCGCTGGGGTCATCCCACAGTGATCGGGGTGAACGATGGTTGAGGAGAACCCGCCAGGATCCCCGCGACACCCCTCGGACTGCTGCAGACCGTCATTCGCCGCAGCGACGCACGGCACCCGCCCGCCCCTGCTGAGCCTGAGCCTTCCCGGCCCCAGGCTTCGCACGTACCGCCGCGGCGGACCCTGATCGTCGTGGGAACGGGAATCGCCCTCTGTGTGGCCGCGGTCGGTTGGCTGCTGATGCAGCAGCGTCAGACGCAGGCCAGGCAAGTCGCACTGGCACAGCAGACAGCGCCCGTGGAGCGCAGTGATCTGGTGTTGAAGGTCACGGCCGCTGGCTCGATCCGACCCACCACACCGGTGAACATCAGCCCGAAGCAGCCGGGTCGGGTCACCTTCCTGGCCGTGGATCAGGGCGATCGGGTGAGCGCTGGTCAGATCCTGGCGCGTATGGACAACAGCAACCTTCGCGGCACCTGGCTGCGGGCGAAGGGAGTGGTGGCGGCTGCAGAGGCGAACCTGAACAGGCTGCAAGCCGGCAACAGACCTCAGGAGATTGAGGCGGCCAGACGCAATCTGCAGGCGGCGCTGGCCGATCAGATCGCGATCAGCTCCAGCTATCGCAGCAACCAGCAGCTGTATGGCTCCGGCGCGATTGCGACCGTGACCTTCGACGCCAGCCGCTCAGCGTTTCTTGCCGGTGAGGCACGGGTGGGGGCATTGCGGGCGCAGCTGAACCTGGTGCAGGCCGGCGCCCGCCGTGAAGACATCGCAGCCGCCCAAGCACAGCTGCTGCAGGCACAGGGAGATCTTGTTTCGGTGCAGGCGCAGTTGGAGGACACCGTGATCCGTGCGCCCTTCACCGGGGTGATCACCCAGAAGTACGCAGATGTGGGGGCGTTTGTGACGCCCACCACCTCTGCCAGTGCCACCAGCTCGGCCACCTCTTCATCGATCCTGGCGCTGGCCAGTGAGCTGGAGGCGGTGGCCAATGTGGCGGAGATGGATGTGGGGGAGATCCAGCCAGGCCAGCAGGTGGAGCTGCAGGTGGATGCGTTTCCCGGTGAGCTGTTTCGCGGCACGGTCAGGTTGGTGGCGCCAGAAGCGGTTGTGGAGGCCAACGTCACCAGCTTTCAGGTGCGGATTGCCCTGAGCCCGGAAGCCGCCAGCAAGCTGCGCTCAGGAATGAACCTCACCGCCAATGTGCTGGTGGGCAATCGAGCCAACGCCCTGTTGATCCCTACCCCGTCGATCGTGAGCGAGAGCGGTGGCTCTGGGGTGATGGTGTTGGGGGGCGACAAGCAGCCTGTGTTCCGTCCGGTGACGGTGGGAGCCACGTTGGGCGCCAGAACGGAGGTGCTCAAGGGCCTCAAGGAAGGCGATCGGGTATATGTGTCGGCCCCGGGCCAACGCCAGCCCAACAGCCGCCCGGTGTCGAGCGTGTCGCCACTGCAGCAGCCGCGTGGCCCGGGAAGGTTGCCGCGCTGATGGCATCCACTGGTCGGCAACGGCGGCCCAGCCGGCAGCGCGGCGATCTGGGCGAGAGCCTCGCCATGGCCTGGTCTTCGCTGCTGGCCAATCGGATGCGCTCCGCCCTCACGATGCTGGGAGTGATCATCGGCATCGGTGCCGTGATCAGCATGGTGACGATCGGCCGTGGCGCCCAGCAGCAAACAGAAGCCCAGTTGAAATCACTGGGCTCGAACCTGATCTTTGTACAGAGCGGTGTGGCCACGGGCCGAGGGCCGGTTTCCCCTGGGGCAGGCTCCGCCACCACGTTGATCTGGGACGATGCCAGGGCGATCGCTGAATCGTGCGGGGCTGTTGTCGCTGTTGCCCCCAACCTTTCCCAACGCAGCCAGGTGGTGCTGGCTGAGCGCAACACAAACACCACCATCCTGGGCAGTACGCCTGATTATGTCGTCGTCCGTGATTTTCTGCCACTCACCGGTCGCTTCTTCAACACGGCTGAACTTGATCAATCGGCCAGGGTGGCTGTGCTTGGCCAGACTGTGGTGGACAGCCTTGGCCTGACGGCCGCCTCTGCCCCCAACAGCATGATCCGCATCCGTGGGGAAACATTCACGGTGATCGGAACGCTGGAATTCAAGGGCAGCACCGGTTTCCGCGATCAGGATGATCAGGTGCTGATCCCTCTCACCACGATGGCCTCGCGCATCGTGGGGGTCAATACCACGGCTGGAGTGTCCGTTGACAGCATTGCCGTATCGGCGCGATCGGCGGAAAGCATGGCTGATGCTGAGTATCAGATCACCAACCTGCTGCGTCTTCGGCACCGGATCGTGCCGCCTCTGGTGGACGACTTCTCCATCCGTAACCAGGCAGACCTGGTGAATGCCTCGAACGCCGTGGCCAATGTGTTCACCGGATTGCTGGGTGGATCAGCAGCCATCTCCCTGCTGGTGGGTGGCATCGGCATCATGAACATCATGCTGGTGTCCGTCACCGAACGCACCAGGGAGATCGGCATTCGTCGCGCCATCGGGGCGCGCTGCAGCGACATCCTGCGTCAATTCCTGATCGAGTCGACCGTGTTGTCGTTGGTGGGCGGAGTGCTGGGTGTTCTGCTGGGTGTGGTGGCCTCACTAGCCATCAATGCGGCGTTTGGCTGGAGCAGCGGCATTGCCCTGGATGCGGTGGGATGGTCGCTGGCCTTCTGCCTGGTGATTGGTGTGTTCTTCGGGGCCTATCCCGCCAACAAGGCGGCCCAGCTGGATCCGATCACAGCCCTGCGGAGCGATTGAGCCATGCTGCAACTTCGCAGTATTTCCAAGGCCTATCAACTGGGTGAGCAGGAGCTGACGATCCTTCATGACATCAACCTCACAGTGCTCCGCGGTGAATACACAGCGATTGTGGGCACCTCCGGTTCAGGCAAATCGACACTGATGAACATCCTCGGTTGCCTGGAGCAACCGAGCACGGGGGAGTACTACTTCGACGCCCGTGCGATCAGCAAGCTCAGCGACAACGACCGCACAGATCTACGTAACCTGCAGATCGGCTTCGTGTTCCAGCAATTCAATCTTCTTCCTCGCCTCAGCGCCCTGCAGAATGTGATGCTGCCGATGGTCTATGCAGGGTATTCACCCCTGGAGCGACGTGAGCGTGCGGAAACACTGCTGGAGCGCGTGGGGCTGGCTGATCGCCTGGCCAACCGGCCCAATCAACTCTCCGGCGGCCAGCAGCAGCGAGTGGCGATCGCCCGCGCGCTTGTGAACCAGCCGCAGGTGCTTCTGGCCGATGAACCAACCGGCGCACTCGATTCACGCACGGGCGGGGAGGTGATCGAATTGATCTCAGGGCTGCATGCCGGCGGCCTCACGATCGTGCTGGTGACGCACGACGCCTCCGTGGCCCAGAACAGTGAACGCATCATCCAGATTCAGGATGGCCGCATCACTGCAGACCAGGCAACACGCAACGCTGCGTAGTGAGTGGCCAGTGGCCACCAAGCGCACAACCACGTACTGATCTCAGCCAGGGTGACAGCACATCGGTGGAGACGACCTTCATGGACGACAGAACAACGAACTTCAGCACGCCGTTCGGCGTTGAGGCCAACGCCCTGCATTTCTTTGGTCCGCACCGATGCCGCCACGCTGGATTCTGGAAGTCTTCAGTTCCGCCAGCTCGCCTTGAACGTGAGCTTTGCGGCCATTTGGTGCCAGCCGCTGGCTCGGTCCCCACCACCTGCACCGCTCGCCTCGTTTCACTGTGCAGTTGGCAGCCCCGGCACTTCGTGCGGGAGGGTCATGGGCAAGCGGGGCGCTGACCTTCACGCCAGCTGCCGCCTGCCATCTGCCTCAACGCTTGGCCAGAGGCATCACCTGTTGCTCCTTGTACGATCCCTGCTGGTTGCTCCTGACGTGCGCTGTGCAAAGCGGGCACTCCGGCATTCACACACCTCTGACGGTGCTGGAGTCGCAGGCTGTGGCCCTCGACGACCCGGCCGCCCTGCTGGAACGTGTGGCGCAGACCATGCCACTTCTGGGCTTCCTGGAAGGTCCACAGTGTTCAGGCTTCTACCACCGCAGTGGAGTGATGCAGCTGGGAGAGGCAACGGTCTCCTGCAGCCGCCACGCACCGATTGAAATCGGCTTCGGCGACTGTGCCTTCTCCACCCTGATCCTGCCGTTGTCTGGCAATGCTCAGGTGCGCACGGATGGGCAGCGGCTCTCGCTCCAGGGTGGGTCGATGGCGGCTTACCTGCCTGGAGCCGCCTTCACCGCCAGCACCGACACCTTCGAGGAGGTGATGATCTGCCTGGACCGCCGGCGACTGGCTGAGACCGCCTCTGCCCTGGTGGGACAGCTTGGCAACACCAGCAGCTTTGTGCCTCAGTTCCAGAACACGCTGCTGGTGGATGGCAGCGGCATCTCCCCGCAGGCGGATCTCCTCAACCACCTGCACCTGGCCTTGCGCCTGGTGGAGGCCCCATTGCTTCAGTCGGTGGGTGGCATCAAGGCGGCGCAGCTGGAAGATCTGGTGTACCGATTGGTTGCCGCCATCCTGTGCCCAGCCGCCGCCCAAGGGACTGAGCAATCTCTCCCCCACGCCAGCGGAGATCAGATCTTTGCAGAACTGCTGGAGTGGATCGAAGCCCATCTGCACACCGCGATCACGCCCACCGAACTCAGCCGCCGTAGTTGCTATTCCGTGCGCAATCTCCAGTATCTGTTTCAAGACAGATTTTGCTGCAGCCCCATGCAATGGGTGAAGCAGCGGCGGTTGCATGCCGTGCACCGCGAGCTGCTCCACAACCAGTCGGCAGACACGGTGGCCACCATTGCCCGCCGCTATGGCTTCATTCACCTCTCCTCCTTTGCAGCCAGCTTCAAACGCACCTTTGGTGTGTCGCCGTCGTCCGTTCTGCGCCATTCCCGTAGCGCCGCCTATCCTCCTGTTGACGCAGGCATGATGATCCCTAAGCCGTAAGTCTTACGAGGCTGGCCCTTGCGGTGTTGATTGCCTCCTCACCGCATGTCTGCTCACCGAATGTCCGCTCACCGCAGGCCAGCACGTTTGGCGTTACTCGTTGACCACCGAAGCCTGCACTTCCATGGAGCCGTCGCCGCATTGCACAAGCCTGCCGCTGGGATTCGGCATTAAGGTGCCCAGCACGAGCTGTGGATCCGCCGGACGGATCTGGCCTGGTTGAAGGTTTCTGCAGATGATCGTGGTGATCATGGGATTCTGATTGGGTGTGAGAAAAGCTGCTCCCACATAGGCATTGAGCTGTCCCACTGTTGAACCCTGGGCGGGTATCACATAGCTATAGGCGGCTTCCGTGGTGGTGCGCACGGCATAGTCGAAGCTGGCGGGAAGCGTGATGCCGAAATCCTGCTGGATAGAGGAAACGGTGGCCCGGAAGGCTCCGTTCTTCTGGAAGTAAGTGCGCTGCCCTTCCGTCATCCTGGCGGCCGCATTGAGTGCGGCGTTCTGGTCGGGATTGGGCTGTGCCTGCGCCTCTGCTGCTTGTGGGGCTGCTATGCAGCCCATGGCCACGCACGTGATCATCAACTGGCGATTCATGGTCATGATTGGCATGGCCTTCCTTGTATCAGAGCAAAGGCAGTGAGCCACACAGCCTGAGGGATGACTGCGTTTCTGCGGCAGGATTGCCGTTTGGCGTCCATGCTCAGATCGGTGCGGCGCCTCAGGGTGGAATCCATGTGAACAATGTGATCATTCACACCCTGATTTGATCCCTCGCTACGGAACAATGCTCCCTGAGCGCATGGCCACTGAAGCGAACCTCTCGTTGTCCTATCTCCGTGCCGATGCCTCGTTTTCGGAGGGTTTGCTGGTCGTGGTTGTGCTGGTGCTCAGCCTGGCCCTGCTCCTGTTGCGGGCTTTGCCCGCCCAGGCCGCCATCAGCTGCCCGGCCGGGATGCAGCCCATCGCCGGCGGCCGCTTCCTGATCGGGGCCGCCGGGCTCCTGCCAGAGGAATCCGAGGCCGCGGTGCAGGTCCGCCCCTTCTGCCTGGGCCGCACTGAAGTGAGCAACCACGACTTCGCCGCCTTTGTGGCCGCCACCGGCTACCGCACGCAGGCCGAAGGTCCGCTGCCCGCGGAGCAGTTCCCGGCTCTATCTGCAGCGGAGCGCGCCCCTGGTTCGGTGGTGTTCAAGCCGCCTTCCATGCACGCCCAGCTTCAGGAATGGAGTGGCTGGGAGTGGGTTCCGGGCGCCGACTGGCGCCATCCCCAGGGCCCCGGCAGTTCCATCGACACCCTTGGCGATCACCCCGTCGTGCAGGTGTCGGTGGCAGATGCGGAGGCTTATGCCGCCTGGGCTGGTGCGGCGCTTCCATCGGAAGCTCAGTGGGAGTTCGCTGCTCGCGGCGGCCTCAAGGATCGTGTCTTCAGCTGGGGGAACACCTGGCGTCCTGGCCAGGCCAACACCTGGCAGGGGGAGTTTCCCCTCTCCAATTCCGGCGAGGATGGCTATCTGGGTACTGCTCCGGTGGCCAGCTTCCCCGCGAATGGCTACGGCCTGTACGACATGATCGGCAACGTCTGGGAATGGACCAGCGACTGGTACCAACCAGACCATGCCGCCGTCGACGGCGGCCTCGACCCCCGTGTGGTCGATGAAGCCGCCAGCCTCGATCCGCGCGAGCCTGGTGTGGCCAAGCATGTGATCAAGGGCGGCTCGTTCCTCTGCGCCCCCAACTTCTGCAGCCGTTTCCGCCCGGCGGCCAGGGAGGCCGAAAGCCCTGACACCGGCACCTCCCATATCGGCTTCCGTCTTGTTTCCCCGCCGCTTCCCGTCTCCCATGGATAAGGGCCTGTTCGCTGTGCTGCTGCAGATGTCCCGTCGGCTGGGCCGCTTCCTCAGAGCGGATGGCCTGGCCGGTGCGGCGCGCCGGCTGTTTCTGGTGGCAGCGGCTCTGTTGCTGGCCGGCTGGCAACTGGGTGGCATGCCCGCCCTGGCCCAGCGCATCTCCGGCACGCCGGGAGCCCCCAATGCCACCACCACCATCTCCGGCACGCAATTGCCGGCCCCAGCGCCACCCTTCGGCGGCGTGATCAAAGACGGCGCCCAGCAATCGAAGCCCTGGTGGGCGCCGCGGATCACGCCGCCCCAGAGCGCCCCGAACGTGCTGCTGATCCTCACGGACGACGCTGGATTCGGGGTGCCCAGCACCTTCGGCGGGGTGATTCCCACGCCGGCGATGGATCGCATCGCCAAGGCGGGCCTGCGGTACAACCGCATGTTCTCCACGGCCCTGTGCTCTCCCACCCGCGCGGCGCTGATCACCGGCCGCAACCACCACTCGGCAGGGTTTGGGGTGATCTCGGAGCAGTCCACCGGCTTCCCCGGCTACAACAGCCTCATTGAGCGCGACAAGGCCACGATCGGTCGCCTGCTCAAGGACAACGGCTATTCCACCGCCTGGTTCGGCAAGGACCACAACGTGCCCGCCTTCCAGGCCAGCCAGAGCGGGCCGTTTGATCAATGGCCCACGGGAATGGGCTTCGAATACTTCTACGGCTTCGTGGGTGGGGACGCCAACCAGTGGCAGCCCAACCTGTTCCGCAATACCACCCAGATCTATCCCTTTGAGGGCGCGGAGCCCGGCAGCTGGAACCTGGTGACAGAGATGGCCGATGACGCCATCGACTACATGGCGCGGATGCACCAGATCAATCCCAGCAAGCCGCTGTTCATCAAGTACGCCCCCGGGGCCACCCATGCGCCCCACCACCCCACCAAGGAGTGGGTGGACAGAATTCACGCCATGCATCTCTTTGATGATGGCTACGAGAAACTGAGGGAGCGCATCTTCGCCAACCAGAAGAAACTCGGCGTGATCCCCAAGGACGCCAAGCTCGATCCCTGGCCCGCCGATGTGATCACCCCCTGGGACCAGCTGAGCCCAGACGCCCAGAAGCTGTTCATCCGCCAGGTGGAGGTGTTCGCCGCCTACGCCGCCTATAGCGACTACGAAATCGGCCGGGTGATCCAGCAGTTCGACGATCTCGGCAAGCTCGACAACACGCTGATCATCTACATCAACGGCGATAACGGCACCAGTGCAGAAGGCGGGCCGCTCGGTACCCCCAACGAGGTGGCCTTCTTCAACGGCCTCAACAAGCTGCCCGTCGATGTGCAGATGAAGTTCTACGACGTGTGGGGCACCGATCTCACCTACAACCACATGTCAGCAGGCTGGAGCTGGGCGTTTGACACCCCGTTCAGCTGGTTCAAGCAGAACGCTTCCCGTCTCGGTGGGGTGAACCAGAACATGGTGGTGTCGTGGCCGGCGCGCATCAAGGACAAAGGGGCCCTGCGCGAGCAGTTCGTGCATGTGATCGACGTGGTGCCCACGATCCTTGAGGCGGCTGGGTTGAACGCGCCCGAGGTGGTGGATGGCATCCCCCAGAAGCCGATCGAGGGTACGAGCTTCGTTTACACCTTCGACGCGAAGAATGCCAAGGCGCCCTCCAGGCACGAGCGGCAATACTTCGAGATGTTCGGCCAGTGGGCGCTTTATGACAAGGGCTGGCTGCTGAGCACCAAGGTGAACCGCGCTCCCTGGGACGCCTTCGGCCCGGCCAACCCGGATCCGCTCAACAACCAGACGCTGGAGCTCTACAACCTCAACAACGATTTCAGCCAGACCACCGACCTGGCGGCCCAGAACCCCGGCAAGGTGAAGGAGATGAAGGAGGCCTTCATCAGCGAGGCTCGCAAGTATCAGGTGTTCCCGCTCGATGCTTCGGTGGCGGGGCGCATCGTGGCGCCACGGCCGAACATCACCGCTGGGCGCAACCAGTTCGTGTACACCCATCCAATGGTGGGGCTGCCCCAGGGGGATTCGCCTGTGCTGCTCAACACCTCCTACACCGTCACCGCCGACATCGAGGTGCCGGCCGGCGGTGCCGAGGGCATGCTGCTCACCTCCGGCGGCCGCTTCGGCGGCTACGGCTTCTACCTCAAGAACGGCAAGCCGGTGTGGGTGTGGAACATGGTGGATCTGGAGCGGCTGAAGTGGGAGGGCACTGATCCGCTCTCCCCCGGCAAGCACAAGGTTGAGTTCGATTTTGTCTACGACGGCAAGGGGGCCGGCACGCTGGCCTTCAACGACTTCAGCGGCGTCGGCCGCCCGGGTACAGGCACCCTCAAGGTGGACGGCAAGGTGGTGGCCACCAGAACCATGCCCAAAACCCTGCCGATGATCCTGCAGTGGGATGAAAGCTTTGACGTGGGCTCCGATACCCTCACCGGCGTCAACGACGCCGACTACCAGCCGCCGTTCCGCTTCACCGGCACCCTCGACAAGCTCACCATCAAGCTGGATCGGCCCAAGCTGTCGCCGCAGGAGATCAAAAGCCTGGAGGCGGCGATGCGCGCCAAGGCCGTGAGTGAGTGAGCGTCACCGCCGATCTCACGGGCGAGAGCACGAGCCATGGCATGGCTCTCGCAGCACGGAAAGGCTCTCGCCTCACAGAAACGCTCTCGTGTGAGCCGCAGCCATCCGCTTGGCCTGGCTGAATGGTCAGGTCGGCGGGAAACAAGCGGTGACGTTCGAACGCCTGGAGAAGCTGTTCACATCGCCGTTGCTGCCGCTGGGGCGCCAGAGCTTCTCCCTGCTCTGGATTCTGCAGGTGCTGCTGTTGCTGCTGGCCGTGAGCCTGGCGGCGCGGGAGCTGAAGCGGCTGCTGGCCGGTCGCGTGCTGCTCTGGTTTTCCCTGCCGGAGGGCCGTCGCGAGGCGGTGGCCACGCTGGTTTCTCTGGGGCTGGCCGCCCTGGGGTATGTGGTGGTGGCCCAGGGGATGGGGCTCGACATCGGCGCCCTTGCTGTGGTGTTCGGCGCTCTGGGGGTGGGGATCGGCTTCGGCCTGCAGGAGCTCACCCGCAATCTCACCAGTGGCCTCACCCTGCTGATGGAGGGGAAGCTGAAGGTGGGCGACCAGATTGAATTCGGCGACACCACCGGCTTCATCCGCGAGATCTCGATCCGCTCCACCGTGATCCGCACCTTCCAGGGCGCCGAGATCGTGGTGCCCAATTCGTCCATCACCAACGCGCCGGTGAAGAACCTCAGTTATCAGAGCCCCGACGGGCGAGTGGATGTGGCGGTCACGGTGGCCCATGGCAGCGACCCGCTGGCCGTGACCGAGGTGCTGCTGGATGCCGCCCTCGCCGAGCCCACGGTGTTGACCGATCCGCCGCCGAAGGTGCTGCTGCACGGCCTCCAGGGCCAGGGGATGGCGTTCGAGCTCTGGGCCTGGACCTCGGCGATCCAAGCCGGCCTCAGCCTGCGCAGTTCACTCAACTACGCGATCGAGCAGGGGCTGCGCGAACGGCACATCGAACTGGCCGGAGCCCGACAGCAGGTCCAGCTGCTGTCCTCCAGGCGCGCGGTGGAAGAGGACGGAGCAGGCCCGGACTGGAGCCCCTTGCGGGCGTCACTGCCCGACCATCCCTGCTTCAGCAGCATGGATGATCGACGCCTGCGGGAACTCGTGGGCAGCGGCGCCCGCCGCTCGCTGCCCGCCGGCACGGTGCTGGTCCACCAGGGTGACGAGGGCCGCTCCTTCCACCTGGTGCTGAGTGGCGCGGTGGATGCGATCCATGAAACGGACCGGGTGAGCCGCAAGCTGTTCACCTTCACCGCAGGTGAGTTCTTCGGTGAACTGCCGCTGCTGCTCCAGGTGCCCTATCCCACGTCGATGGTGACGTCCCAGGAGACGATGCTGTTCGTGGTTCCCAGCGGCAGCTTTCGCGCCCTGCTGGCCTCCAGGCCCGACTTCGCCGACACAGTCGCCCAGGAGGTGGCCCGTCGCAGCGACGTGCTGCGCAGCTATCAAGACTGCCTGCGCCAGCGCGGACTGCTCGACGACGCTGATGTTCACCAACCCCTGCAGTGGTTCCGTGAGCGCCTGCGCCGCGTGCTCGCCGTTCGCAGCCCGATCGCCACGGCTGAGACGCAGACAGTGGCCACCCGCGCAAGCCCTTGACGGGTCTGGCCACAGACCCGAAAGGCGCAGCGATGATCGCCTTGCCCACCGGGCACGTGACCAACAGCCTCCGGTATCAGCAGGTCGGCCTGGCCCTCAAAGGCGTGATGCGGCGTGATGCCAGGCCGACGCGCTGATCCTGGGTCAGCCCCTTGCGGCCTTGTCCTTGATGTCTTCGACAGTATTGCGAACCTTGGCTTCGGCCTGTTTCGCCTTGCCGGCCAGACGATCACCCTTGTTGCCAGTGACGTTGCCGATGGATTCCTGGGTCTTGCCCTCGAATTCCTTGGCACCCGCTTTGATGCGGCCGGTGGTGGCGGCCAGCGGCAAGGTGGAGGTGCTGCTGACGAAGACATCTGAGGCATGGGCGGGAGCGCTCATGGCAGGCGTGGCGATCAACACCAAAAGGCTGAAGGCCAGCCCAAGGCAGGCGGCAACCAGCTGGCGCAGTGAACGAGCTTGGTGATTCATGGTGACGATGACGATGGGAAAAGGAGGTGATGCGATCAGGTGGATGTGATCTGAACAGCGTTGTTCTCGCGGGTATTCACAGCACGTTGCGCCGGCCGGTGAAGAAGGAGAGCAGGGCAAGCACGAGGAAGACAAGGAACAGGATCTGGGCGATGCCTGCAGCTGATCCGGCGATACCACCGAAGCCGAGAACGGCGGCGATGATTGCAATGACTAGGAAAGTGATGGCATAGTTCAGCATGATGCGACCTTCAGGGTGTGTTTACCAGTTGGGCAAGTTCTTCCTGGGTCTTGCCAAGCTTCTTCTGGAGATGACCAAGCAACTCCTCTTCTTGGCCCTCGGCGTAATCCACGTCGTCATCGGTGAGTTCGGCAAACTTCTGCCGGAGCTTTCCTTTGAGCTCGTGCCATTCACCTTTGAACTGGAGCTTGTTCATGAGCAGGTCCGCGAGGGCTGGGGTTGGAGGAGCGATGCAAGCGACCATGGAGCGGGCGGATTGCTGCCGGAGCAATTCGTTTGGCTTGTCATGTCAATGCATCTCTCCCTTCACTATGGGAAACATGCAGGTTGTTGGCTGCTGTAGATGTGCGTCATATCCACGGCGCCATCAACATCCAACGATGAAAGCTGGCTCGGCTGTATAGATTTGTCCTTGAAAGTTCTGCTGTGTATCCTTAGCTCAACGGGCTTGCTTCGTCGCCGTGGATTCCATTGAAGATTAAGCGAGGCGTCTGTAGCGCATCGCTCGCGGCTTTTTACTGCACCGATGTCCGTGAATCTGTCCAGACCCATGGGACTGCAAGGGATCTGGACGAGTGCATGGGAATGGGCAAGCCCAGGTGATTCTGCCTTTGGCAGGTGGATCCTCCGGTCATGCGATGGCCAAGGCGCTCTCCACTCATCCAGTCAGTTCTGACCTGCGTGATGGGGGCATTCGTCTCGCGCGTTGCCCAGTGCGCTGTCCAGCGCCAGGAGCCAGGTCTTTTAACTCCCGCTAGGATGATGGAAAAGACGCCGTTCAGACGGACCCGGCGTTTGAGGCAGTCTCTGAAGTAGTCGGATTCTGATCAGATTGATTCGATGGGTTTGTTGAATCACCTGCACACCGCTATGTCGGCAGTAGTGATCACCTCAAGTGTTGCTTAGTGCATCACACGCGGAAATACCAGCAACGTTCCATGACTTCCATCACTCCTCATTCCAGCCAAGAAGCAACGAATCCAACCCTTACCACAAGCGAGCGACTTCGGATCATGCAACGTCAACCACGCCGCATCTCCATCACCATCAGCTATCAGGTGTTTCAAACACTCCTGAACCGTTCGGAAGAGGAAGGGCGTTCCATGTCCAACCTCTGTGCCTTCCTGCTGGAGGAAGTGCTCCACCAGCAGAAGCCCGCTGCCGCCCCTGCCGAGGCCCCTGTTGTGCAGCCTGGCGTGCTGAACAGAAGCCACATGCGCTTCAGCCCGTACACCCCTGAGGCCGCGCCCACACACAACGGCAGCTTTCTCTGAACCTCGCTCCTTCGGCAGTGGAGCGCCCTGAGCCTCAGGCCATCGCTTGGCGCTGTTGATGGGGAAGATCCAGGCAGTAGCCCACGCCATAGATCGTCTTCAGAAACTGGGGTCGGCCGGGATCCGGCTCGATCTTGGTTCTGAGGTGGCGGATATGGGTGCGGATGCACTCGATGTCATCGCCAGGGGAGTAGCCCCACACCTCCTTGAGCATCACCCCCCATGACACAGCCTGGCCGTGGCGCTGCAACAGGCAATGCAGCAGCTCAAACTCCTTGCGGGTAAGGCAAACAACCTGATCGAACCAGAGCGCCTCCAGCTGTTCAGGACAGAGCCTGAGCGGCCCGTAGGACAGGATCTCCGGGGTGGCCAAGGCCAGCGGCGTTTCCAGCTGGTGGCGCAGCAGGGATCGGATGCGCACGAACACCTCCTCCACCTCGAAGGGCTTGAGGACGTAGTCGTCGGCGCCGCAGTTGAAGGCCTTGAGCCTGTCTTCCTTGCTGGCCAGCGCCGTGAGCACCATCACCGGCACCCGCGCGGTGCGCCGATCGCGCCGCAGGCGCTGCAGCACCGAGAGGCCATCCAGCTTGGGCAGCAGCAGGTCGAGCACGATCAGATGGGGCTGGTGCTGCAAGGCCATGGCCTGGCCGTGATGTCCATCATCGGCGTGAAGAACGCGCCAGCCCACCTGCTCCAGTAACGGGGCCAGCACCTCAAGAACGTGAGGCTCGTGGTCGATGATTTGGATCAGGGGCTGAACACGCAACAGGGAACATCAGCAAGACTTGTCATATGGTGCTGAATTTCAGCATCATGTGAACGGAATGTCCTGATAAAGAAATACTGAAACTTCTGATTTGCTTATGTATGCAGCATGGACGATTAAGACGGTAAATGCCTGCGGGGATCATCCGTGCCATCCGGTTGGTCAGTCGACGAAGGCGAAGGCGTAGGAAGTCGGTGGGCATGAGTGAACACCCTGGCCAGCGCCGAGGTGAAGGCGTTCCTCACCCACATTGGGTGCTGGAGGGGCTGTGCTGGCCCGATGCCGCATCCCCACGCGCTGGGGAGGAAGGAGCCCAACGCTCCGGTGGAGTGGGGCCAGGACATTCGCCGATCCAGGAATTGCTGGGGAATAAGGATGTGCAGACAACCATGATCTACACGCATGTGCTGAACCGCGGGCCCCTGGGCGTCAGCAGTCCTGCCGACCTTCTGTAACGCGTCGAACTGTCTTAGACGGGTCCGCCGAAAACCTTGGCCCCTGGCAGGATGAGCCTGGGATCTTTGGCCTGCCCTGGGTTTGTGTTGCTCTGGCTTCAATCCCTACCTCGCTTAGGCTTCACTGGGTAGGCGCAGCGCGTTTTCACCGGGTACGCCCAATCAGCGTTAGGCGGCAAGACCACAACGGAGGCAATCAAGTGATCATCGGCCCCATTCAAGCGCATGAGAGAGAGGTATTGCTTGGACTAGCCGTGAGCACCGGACTATTCACTGCCGAGGATGCGGAAGCCCTTTTGGGTGGAGTTCTGGATTCCCTTGCTGCTGGGGAGCTGCCCGAGGGGCATACTGCTGTGGCTTGTCGCGAGTTTCAAGACGGCCCAGTCATTGGGTGGTCGTACTATTCTCCAGACGCCTATTCCGAGCGGGTGTGGAACGTGTGGTGGATTGGCGTAAGACCCGGTCATCATGGCGGCGGTGTCGGCCAAGCCATTCTTTCTAACATCGAGCGAGATGCGGCAGCATTGGGTGCGCGCGTGATTGTTATTGAGACTAGTGACCAGGAAGCGTTGGCGCGAGCTCGAAACTTTTACCTGAAGCGCGGGTATGAAGTGCGAGGACGTATCCCCGATTTCTATGCTGAAGGGGACTCGAAGGTGATTTTTTCACGATCTCTCGCCGGTGCAGCTTAACAACGGCTGGCCCGCCGTTCTTGCTAAAATCCACCCAACAAACACCATTCCATCGTGTCCATAACGAGCCCGAAGCGCTTGTTTAAGGTCACAGACTTTCTACAACCAGCGGACGGTGAGCCCATTCGCTCAGTCATCACCGAGTCGGCTGACGCAACGGTCGTTGCTTGGCATATCAAGCCTGGCCAGCATATCTCGGCTCATGTGCATCCTGATGGCCAAGATACATGGACCATCCTTTCAGGTTGCGGCGAGTACAGCCTTGGGTCTAAGGGGGAGTCGATTGCCATCGCTCAGGGAGATGTGCTTGTAGCCCATCGCCGAGAAGTCCACGGTGTTCTTAACACCGGGCAAGAACCACTTGTCTTTGTTTCCGTCGTCTCTCCTTCAGCATCGGGCTTCGAGCCGGTGTAGTTCATCAAGAGCGAGATACCTAGCACCAAGATCCAGCCGCCGAAACCAGAGACGCCTTGTCAGCGCATTTGGCTCCTGCCCGCCACTGATCTTGAGCGTTGGCTGGGCCGTAGCTGAACGAGCAGTTAAAGTTGATCACTGACTCAACTCCGTGAAGCTCAACCTCTTTCGGAAGTCGCTGATCGCCTCCCTGGCCAGTATCAGCTTCTTCAGTGGCGTGCAAGCCAAGCAGCCTGCAGCAGCTGATGTCCGACAGACAAGGTTTGGGGCTCTTCAACTGGAGAATGGCTACCCCAGCAAGGCCACCGCTGCCAGGCTCTACGACGAGCTCGACTTCCAGCGCGCCACCCAGGCCTATCTCTGGGCCCTGCCGGCCGTCGGTTTCAAGGCGCTCTACGACGCCCAGGCCAAAACCTTCGGCGCCCGCAACGGCGATGTGGTGCTCTACCAGACCCTGAAGGACAAGGCGGGGATGCTCACCCCCAACATCACCACCCTCTACGCCTTCAGCTTCTGGGACCTTGCCAAGCAGGGACCATTGGTGATCGAGGTGCCCGCCGGGCTCACCGCCGGCGGGGTGCTGGACATCTGGCAACAGCCGATCACCGACATGGGCCAGACGGGACCCGACAAGGGTGCCGGTGGCAAGTTTCTGATCCTTCCCCCCGGCAGTCCCGAGCCGGTGGCCCCGGGCTACCTCATCGTCCGCTCCCCAAGCAATCAGATCTGGTTCGCCACCCGAGGCCTTGATCCCGACAAGGCCGTGGCCGAAGCCACCGTGCGCCGCCACCGGCTCTACGGCTGGAGCCAGCGGGATAACCCGCCCACGAACGCCTATGTGCCGGTGGCTGGTCGCCCCTGGCAGTCGGCCCAGCCCGCCGACCTGAACTACTGGCGCCTGCTGAGCGAGCTCTATGCCAACGAGCCGGTGGCCCCCGGCGACCGCATGCTGTTCGGGATGCTCGCTCCTCTGGGGATCACCCCTGGCCAGCCCTTCCAACCGGATGCCCGCCAGGCCAAGGTGCTCACGGAGGCCGCCCAGGTGGGCGATCTGATGGCCCGCACCATCGCCTACGACAAGCGAATCCCCGGAGCAACGGTGTACCCCGGCAAGCAATGGGAGTACGCCGTGTTGTTCGACCTTGATCAGGAAACCCCGGACAAACGGCGCGTGCAGATCGACGAGCGCAGTTCCTGGTTCTACGAGGCGATCGGCATGTCAGCAGGCATGCAGGGGCGGATCGTGGGCTTTGGCCAGGTATACCTGGAGGCCTCCAAAGACAAGGGAGGACGTTGGCTTGATGGCGGCCGCACCTACCGGATGCGCGTGCCGGCTGGCGCGCCGGTGAAGCAGTTCTGGTCGATCACCCTGTACGACAACCTCAGCCGTGGCCCGCTGATCACCGACCAGGGTGCCGCCGACCTCAGCTCCCGCAAGCCGGATCTTGTCACCAACACCGATGGCTCGTTGGATGTGTCCTTTGGCCCGGTACGGCCGGCCGGCGCCGCCAACTGGATCAAGACCACCCCGGGCAAGGGCTGGTTCGCCTACTTCCGCTTCTACGGCCCCACCGAGGCCTACTTCAGCAAGGCCTGGCAGCTGAACGACATCGAAGCGCTCAAGCCCTGAGGCAACCCTTCGCCTGACACCCGCCCTCCGTACCCACAGCGTTCCCCACCAACACGATGGTCCCGACCCCCAGCCGACCAGCGGTCGCCTTGATCGCCGCCCTCATCGCCGCTCTGCCGCTGACTCCCCTGGGTTCCCTGGCCGCGACACCGGCTTCGGCACAAGTTTCCAGCTCAGCGAGCCAGGCCCCAGCCCCCAGCCCCGCAGAAGCCCGCGCCATCGCCAAAGAGGCCTGGCTCTACGCCTATGCCCCCCTGCAGGGCTACCAGACCCTCTGGAACCAGACCCAGAACAAGGCGTTCCCGGGCTACGTGGGTGGCTTCGACCGCTTCCGGCACTACAGCCGCTCCGCCACCCCGGCCGACAAGGACATCGTCACCCCCAACAACGACACGCCCTACTCCTGGGCCTGGCTGGATCTGCGGACCGAGCCGATCGTGCTGTCGCTGCCCGCAGTGCCGGCACCCCGCTACTACGTCAACCAGTGGTTCGATCTCTACACCCACAACTTCGCCTACACCGGCGTGCGTTCCAACGGCCGCGGGGCCGGCACCTATCTGTTCGCCGGTC
Organism: Synechococcus sp. MW101C3; assembly: GCF_002252635.1. Taxonomy (NCBI): domain Bacteria; kingdom Bacillati; phylum Cyanobacteriota; class Cyanophyceae; order Synechococcales; family Synechococcaceae; genus Synechococcus; species Synechococcus sp. MW101C3. The sequence goes on along the minus strand of NZ_NQKX01000003.1, from coordinate 194,765 downwards.
CCCACTGGAAGGGCACGGTGCCGAAGGGCATCACCAAGGTGTTCCGCGCCGAAACCGACTTCGTCGGCACCCTCACCCGCACCCAGTTGAACGGGCCCGATGACATCCCAGCACTGAAGGCGATCCAGGCCCAATACGTGCTCACGCCCCTGTCGCGCTTCACAGGCCAACCGGCGCCACCGCCCGCCCCAGCGGTGGCCTGGCCCGCCTGGAACGCCTCCAAGGCCGAGGGGATCGGCTTCATCACCTACCTCAACGCCCTGTTGCCGTTCATGCCCGCCGTGCCATCGGAGCGGGAGATGCGGGCCCGGTTCGCCCGCATCGGCATCGGCCCCGGCCTGCCCTTTGATCCGGCCCGGCTGGATCCGAAGCTCCGCACCGCCCTGGAGGAAGGGGTGGCCGAGGCCAGCCAGGAGCTCAAGGCCAAGGCCCAACAACAGACCAGCTCCCAGGGATTCTTCGGCAGCAGACAGCAACTGGGGTCTGATTACCTCACGTTCCGCTCGATGGGAGCGATGCTGGGGATTTATGGCAACAGCAGTGAAGAGGCCTTCTATGCCACCCAGCAGACCGGGCCCGACGGCCAAGTGCTTGATGGGCGCAAGCGATGGGTGCTGCGATTCGAACCGGGCCAGCTGCCACCGGTGACGGAGTTCTGGTCGGTGACGATGTACACGTTGCCGGAACGCCTGCTTGTGGAGAATCCTATTCAACGCTATTCGATCGGTGATCGCACATCAGGCCTGAAGCTGGGAACTGATGGATCCCTGGAGATCTATATCCAGAGCGAGAATCCAGGAACGGACAAAGTCTCGAATTGGCTGCCTGCGCCAGCTGGTCCCTTTTTCTTCGTGGCGCGTTTGTATGGTCCTAAGGATCCAGTCTTGAAGGGAACATGGACGCTGCCACGCTTGACAGAAGTCAAGTGAAGCAAAGTCCAGGAGCCATTGCCTCAACTCTCTGCCACTCTGGGAAGGCAAGCCAACAATCAACTTCAGCAGAAGGGGGCACGAATGAGTTGCACCCAAGAGCGGCTGAACTCTTTGACTTATACCCGCTGCTGAGTGGAGGCGTTCGAAGGCTGCGGAGCAAGGAGGGGTGATCAGGGGCTGATCTCCGGTGTTGCCGGGCTGAGGATCAACGACTGGCCCTGCTTGGCATTCGGGATCGCAAGAACCAGCGGTCGTTCGCTGGGTTCGGAGGTGTCGGGCAACGTGCGGATCAGGTAGAGCCAGCCGAGGGTTTCGTTGGCCAGAAGCCGCCACACATGCTGACTGTCGGGGTCGGAAAGGCTGGAGTCGCGGATCTGGCGGGCGAGGACCCGGTCACCGATGAACACGTTGTTCGCCAGCGGTGGATCGGGAATCGCCTCAGTGGAGTCGTCGAGGTAGCGCAGATCCTGACCCAGAACTCCCTCCGCCTGCGGCAGGACCAAGGTGACCACCGGGAGGGTGGAGCTGCTCTCCAGGGCATCCCGGCGGGCATCGACCTGCCCCTGGTGCTGGGACAGCCAGAACAGCAGGACCAGCACCCAGCCGACGACCACCAGCTCATCGAGCAGGGAGGCCCCAAAGCGCCTGACCGCCGGTTGCGGGCCTGAGGCCTGCCGCGCTATTGGCCGCAGGGAGCGGATCCAGGGCAGCCGGCGGATCGCCATCGCCAGGAGGGCCGGCAGCCGGTGCAGCAACCAAAGGGTGCCGACGATCAGCAGCGGCAGCGCCGACAGGACAATCAGGGTTTTAAAGAAATTAGCGACACTGCCGACAAAGACCTGAATCGGAACGATCAGGAACGACTGGGCGGGATAGGACTGCGCATTGACGTCCAGATTGAAGTAGGCGAAGTAGGCCCAGCGATAGATCCAGCCAGAGAAGAACAGGGTGATCCCCAGCAGACTGAGGATGCTGGCGAATCCACCCAGGAAGGGAAGCTTCTCGTTGCCTGCCTCATTGGCCATGGGAAGACTCTTGCTGGGTGAGAGGGGCGTATGACGATTCGTGGAGTTGGCGGGCCCACAGTCGCCTGCCCTTAAGCTCTTTCCAGTCGGCCATGCTAGTTGGCGGATCCATGCTTAGCAGAAGTCGAAAATGTCTCGTAGCCATCGCTACGGCTGCGACTGCTCTTCTTTCTGTCGTCTCCCACCAGCTTTCTGCCATGGCCGCAGAGCCGGTGCGCCTTCAGCTGCCGCCGATCGTCACCATACGCGGGCTGGCCAAAGGCGGATCCTATTCGGGGGTGCGGCTGATCGCTGTCGGACCCACGGATGTGGTCTTCACGAAGGGGGGTGTGCGAACGGTGCCCCTGGCCCAGGTGGCCAGCATCACCTTTCAGGGGGCGGTGAAGCCGAGGGAGGATCGCAATCCTGAAATGCGCGGAGAGCCCCTGAAGGATTGCCTTCCACAACCGGAGGTGCGGCTGGCCTCCGCGGCCCTCGCGATCCAATCCGATGGTTCCACCCTTGCCCTGAAGCCCGACGCTTTGCAGGACCTTGTGCGGAAGGACTTGCGCCAGGTCGGGAGCCTCCGCACCCTCGTGGTTGATTCCATGCGCTTTGCTCCAGGCGGCTTGGTGAACTTGGCCTACAAAGCCTGCGCCCCAGGAGGGTCTCGATGAAGCGGAGCAGATTGAGCTGATGGGTCGCTGGCTGGCCACTGGACTGGCCCTCAGCCTGGGCCTGCTGCCGGTGGGGGGGCTGGTGGTGCCGGCGGTGATGGCGGCGGAGGTATCGAATCCAAAACGTCTTGTGGACGTGGTTCAACTGGCCAATCGACAGAGGGAGAAAAGTGAGAGAGAGGCGGCTCTGATCAACTACACGAATGCCCTGAGAATTGCACGAGAATTGATTGAACGCAAGCTAGAAGGAGGCATTCACGGACCCATGGGATGGATTTACAAGCTAGAAGGAGGTATTCACAGATACATGGGATGGATTTACAAAGATCTTGGTAATCTCGCAGAGGCGCTAAAGTCCTACCAGCAAGCACTCTTAATCTATCGCAGCCTTGATTTGCCCGAGGGAGTGGGAAATGTACTCCATGACATAGGATCTGCCTATACCTCCTTGAATGAATACGAGAAGGCTCTTTCCGCCTACGAAGAAGCCCTGAAAATCATGCGCAAGGAGAACAATCGCAAAAGAGAGGGTCTTGTCCTCAATGATATAGGTTTTTTAGTCAGCACTCGCGGCAATATGGACGAAGCGCTCAAGATCTACAAACAGGCACTGTTAATCCGTCAACAGGAAAATGATCTTGTCGGAGAAGGAGTCACCACCAACAACATAGCCTTGGTCTATAGAAGTCAAGGTGATTTGGGGAAGGCCTTGGAGAACTACGAAAAAGCATTGAAGATACTGCGCAAGACGGATGACCACGAGTCAGCCCGAAAGGTGGTCAATAACATCGGTGATGTGTATGGCCAGCTAGGCTCATCAATGATGGCTCTTGTCTATTTTTACCAGGCGCTTTCGATGGCCAAGGATTGGGGCGACAGCAGGCTAGAGGCTGTCATTCTCAACAATATCGGAAAGATCTATAGCGATCAAAAAGACCTGGATAGGGCGCTGAATACCCTCCAGCGGGCAGCGGACATGCCGCAAAAGATGAAGGACCCCGACGTAGATGCAGCCATTCTTAATAATATCGCCCACGTTTACAGCGCTCAGGGCAATCCTCAAGCGGCGTTGAAGACCTACCAGCAAGCGCTTGTCATCAATCGCAAGATAGGTGACCGCAGATCAGAGGCAGCAACTCTCGGCAACATGGCCACGATCTCTGCCGGGCTTGGCGATTTTGATCAGGCGCTTACAGCCTACAAGTTAACGATGGTGATTTTGCGAGAAGTGAAGGACTCACTAGGTGAGGCCATCACTCTCATCAATCTGGCAATTTTGCAGAGGGATCGCCAGCAGCCCAATCTAGCTATTGAGAGCCTGGAAAAGGGGCTGGCGATCCAATTGGAGATCAGGCGTGGCCTTCAACGCAGCAATCGGCAGAGCTTCATTGGCCAGAGCCAAGGCGCAGCCGCCTCCTTGGTGGAGCTGTTGATTGAGAAGAAGATGGCAGCGAAAGCCTTCACCTGGGTCAATCTCTTCGCCACAGCTGATCTGGCCGATTACAGCCGGCTGATCGAGGCCCGGGTGAGCAATCCTGAGGCGCAGCGGGCGCTTGAAGGGTGGCAGCTGCGGCAGGTGGAGCTTCTGGTGAAGCGGCAGCGGTTGGAGCGGGAGCCGAATCAGTGGATGATGCAGCAACTGGTGGAACAGGAGGCGTCACAATTCCTCATTGCGGAGGATTTGATCGGGCGGTACCCGGAGATTGCCGAGTTGCTGGAAACCCGGCCGGCGGATCTGCAGCGGCTGCAGGCGGGAATCCCGGCGGGCACGGTGGTGATTCAGCCGGCGCCGCTCACCGGCGTACCCAAACGGGCCGACACTATGGCGTTGTTTGCGCTGAGTCGCACTGATCTGCAGGTGGTGACGGTGCCCCTACCGCAGGATTTCCCTGCACTGGTGGAGACCTACAGGCGGCAGTTGGAGAAGGCGGAATCCTATCTGGAGCGGAGCCAGCAGCTGTACGACCTGTTGATCCGACCCCTGGAGGACCGGGGGCTGCTGCCGTCGGGAAGTCGGCTGGCGGTGATCGCCACCGGCAAGCTTCGGGAGATCCCTCTGGAAACGCTCTACGACGGCCGCACGAAGCAGTACCTGTTGGAGAAGTACCCGATCCACTACCTGACACGGCTGAGCCGCAACAGCGCCCCAGCCGCCCAGCCCGCTGGTGGCGGCAGCGCTCAGCGGGCCCTGGTGCTGGCCAATCCCACCCCCACCGCCAAGGAGCTGCCGGGTACGGAAGCGGAGGCTGACTATCTGGTGGGTGCTTATCCAGGCAGCCGTGATCTGCGCCGCGGACAGGCGACGCTGGAGCGGTTTCAGCAGCAGGCGAGCCGCTATCCGATCCTGCACCTCGGCACCCACGGCTGCTTCGTGGCAACGGGCTGCCCGGATCTGGGGATGAAGGCGAACACCCTGCTGTTCGCCAACAGCCAGCAATACCCGATCGCCGACGCGGCCCAGCTGGGTCTGTCGAACACCGAGCTGCTGGTGCTGGGGGCTTGCCAGACGGCTCAGATCACCAGCGACAACGACGTGGGGCTGAGCGGCCTGGCCTACGTATGGGAACGGGCCGGCGCCAGAGCAGTGGTGGCGAGCCTGTGGAGCGCGGTGGATGCGGAGAGCGCCCAGATCACCAAGGCGTTCTACGGGAACCTCAAGGCAGGGATGGACAAGGCCGAAGCGATGCGGCAGGCAAAGCTGGCGCTGCTGCGGCGCGATCCGGATGGCCTGCACCCCTTTGTCTGGGCCCCGTTGATCGTGATCGGCGATGCGGCGCCCCTGGCGAGGTGAAGAGAGCCATGAGGATGGATCGCCTTGCGCTGCTTTGATGTAGAGCGCATGCTCAAACTGGTTGAGTATGTGGCGAGAGCAATGAGCAAGAAGTTTCCACTCAGGGGGCCAAGGCGACTCCAAAAATCGATCAGCGTTTCCACGCGGCTTGTTGAGAAGCTGCACCTTCGAACAGGCCCCCTTGAGTGGTCAGGCCACCACCAACTCTCTGCTGACGCCCCCGTATGCTCCTTCCCGGCCAATCAGGGGCACGTTCAAGCCAGCTTTCGCAATAGGGTTATCGAGGGGTTGGGAAGTTGAAGAGCCTGGAGCTTCAACGGTATCGGTGAGGGTGATCGCCTAAGTCTCCAGTCCCACGGCTTTGGTGTCTCAGCGATCGCTCCAGTGCTATAGTTAAGCACGTTACATCGGCTAGAATGCGCTCTTCCAGGCGACTAAGGGAATGAGCAACAACACCCCATTCAAAGAGGCGATCGCCCAGCTGCAGTAGATGAACCACTTCCCTGTTGAGCGAGCCATCCAGCGATAGCGAACCAACAGCCAAACGAAGATCCACTTCAATAAGCAGCCTCCGACAGCCATAAAACCAAGATAGGTTGCCGCTCGATCGCTGATATCACCGGGATAGAGCTCAGGGTTGGCAATAAAGAAACTGCAAATAGCAATCATGCCAGTGGTTAGCACCAGAATGAACAGGCTCAGTAGGCTGAGGCAGATAAACAGAATAGTTTTGATCAGAGGTGATCGCACGAATGAACAATCGTGAGACATGGTTGGCTAAAGAGCGAAGGCAGAATCCATTTGCTAAACATGAGGACTTAGACGCGCTATGGTGATCACAGAAAGCTATATCTGTGTGGTGATAGATGGTGTTCCAATAGGCGATCGCCAAAGAGCGCAAGCTAACACGTCGCTGCAACGGGCTGTTTGTATGTGCTGGTGACGGGGCAAAGGTTACTTGCAACCGTAGGGCTGTGCTGTTAGACGGTTCAGGAGTGGCGAAGAAGCAGTGCGAAGCTGCTGGCTTCAATCGCCTTGGGCTCCTTCTGCAAGCCCAGGCTGCTGATCATGCAGCTGAGGAATCTTCATCAGTCAGATCATTGGAATGGCCTCCCTGGCCAGCCAAGTCGTTATCGATTGCCTCATGCGAACTCCGATACCGGCAATCCCTCTTCTGCGATGGTTGATAACAGGCAACCCATGAATGTGGCGGATATCCTGGCTGGCCTTGGTCAGGTGAGGATTCACACCAACCTGCTCCATAGGCGCTCAACAAGTCGCTGAACAGGAATTCTGGATTCAGAACTAGACCTTATAGCTAATCACTGTGTATTCCTGTTCTGCATCAATACGCCTGCCAGAGCCATCACCAGCACTGCAGGAACTCTCGGCTTGCCAGGCTGAGACCAACCCACCTCAACGAAAGCCTAGAAGAAGTTCTCCTGCAAACAGTTAAAACAGACATTGATGATTCGGCATTCCGGTAGTCACTGCCATGGGCCAGGACAACCGAGCTGCACTGAATCATGCAGAGGGTCTTCAGGGAGGACAAGATCGCTGGTCCTCCCCGCCACGAGTCTCACGGTCAGCAGCCTGGGCGAACGGGTGGGGGCGCGAACTCTCAGCAACGCCGGGATGCTCAGCATCAGCATCAGCACCGGCCTGGTCGGCCTGCCCTGGCTAGGTCCTGACGCCTCCACCACCGCCATCGTGTGGCCCCTGGTGCTGCTGGGCGTGGGCGGCGTGCCCTTTCATCCGCCCAGCAACAGCGCCACCCTCAACACCATTCCACCCGAGCACCTCAGTGTGGCCAACGGGTGCCACTCGATGGCGCGTGCTTGAGCGGACAGCCCCTGGGTGCCTTTCTGGGGGCCCAGCAGTTGTGGCCTATCGACTGGCGGCAACCACGGGACTGTTCGGCGCGGTGGTGTCTGTTTTGCGCGGGGCGGAGCTTCCCGGGAGCGCACCGATGGGGCCCAAGCCTGTCGCAACGGTCAACGACAGCTGTCGGCGCTGAGGCCCACGCCTGCGGTGCCAACCTCCGCGGCGCCGCGTTGCTCACCAAGCTCCGGCTTAACCTGAACACCGTTTTCAGCCGCGCGGAGCACCGGGCCCTTGGCCTGGAGGCCATGCTGCCCCTGGGAGGTTGTGCCCCAGATGAAGACCGCAGCCACTGCCTGGAATCTGGCCAATCATCTCAGCATTTGTGAAGTCATGGCTGCCTATTGCAAAGCCTCTCTAGGTGATAGTGCTCGTGCCAAAGGCATGACACAGATGGCAAGGGAAGCTGGACTGGGTCGCGAAAGTCTCTATACGGCGCTCTCCTCTAGCGGTAATCCCGAACGTGGAACTGTCTTGAAGGTTGGTTCGGCACTCGGGCTTCAACTGCATGCCAGTCCTGCTGTTGAAGCAGAGACGGCTGTTAAACAATGCCACTCACCCGCCCGCCTCCACATCACTCTTTGCCGACGCCCGAGATCACTGCGGCCAGGTGAAGGCAATCGTTCTCCCGATGGAGCGTTAGCGCCATGAAAGTGATCCTTCTGGGAAACGCTGGAGCAGGGAAGACTACCTTGTCGAGGCTGTTGCTTGCGAAGCGACCAGCCGCTCGACTATCGCTGGATGAGGTGGCGTTCCTCGGCGGCACTGAAAGACGGCCACTTCAAGATAGTATCGAAGATGTAAGGTGTTGGATTTTACGGCATTCCAGCTGGATCATCGAAGGCTGCTATGCGGACATTATTGAGCCTATATTGGTCTACTGCGATGAACTGATCTTCCTGAATCCTGGGGTAGATGTATGTGTGGCCAACTGCCGCTCGAGACCTTGGGAGCCGGACAAGTTTCGTTCCCGAAAGGAGCAAGATGAGAACTTGGACAACCTGATCCAATGGGTTCGTACCTATGAGAAGCGTTCTGATGAGTACGGCCTTCCCAGGCATCGAGCCCTCTACGACTCTTTTGATGGCAAGAAGTCTGAGTTTACGCAGCTATGCCAGTATGAAACGGTATGGCAAGACCATTCATCCAGGCAGCTGTAGCAGGGTGGCTGCCTGGATCCTCACAGTTCTTGCGGTTTGGTGATGCCCGCCGTTTGGCCGCATCCTTTGCCAGAAGATGTTGGGATAGGCTTCTGGCATTCCCTTTCCCAGTGCACGGAGTCGTCGAGATGAGGTCATCAAGCCAACACTATCTGGGACTTGCCGTTGCCGCTCTTGTTGCGAATGCGGCCACCACTGCATCGGCTCAGACCTTCCAGATGACCACGCCAATACCACCTGGAGTGGCCACTCCTGACCGGTTGGAGACGTCGATCGGCCCGTTGAACCTTATCGATGGTTTCCCGCAGCCAGATACCATCGAGAAGATCTACGACAATCTGGATCGCTCCCGCGCTTTACAGGCCTACCTGCTGGCCATTCCGATTGTGAATCAGGCCGGTATGCGTGAATCGTTGCGCAAGTTTGGCCCCGAGAACACCACCAACGTGATCTGGGAGAACCTGGTGGATCCCAGAACGATAGAACTCACGGCCAACGACAACACGGTATACAGCTTTATCTGGCTCGACACGAAGAAAGGGCCCTTGGTGGTCGAAGTGCCTCCCAAGGTGCTGGGTGCTGTCAATGACTTCTGGTATCGCTGGGTGGCCGACATCGGCATCACGGGGGCCGACAAGGGCGCGGGCGGCAAGTACCTGTTCCTGCCACCGGGGTATCAGGGCGCCATCCCGCAAGGTTATGTCGTGGTCAAACCCAAAACCTTCGGCAACTGGCTGTTCTTCCGCTCCTTTCTGGTGGATGGTTCCACCAAGCCAGGGGTGGAGTCGGTGAAAGCGAACCTGAAGATCTACCAACTCTCCGATGCTGCCAACCCTCCGGCGATCAAGTTTGCCAATGCCTCAGGCGTGCCAGCCAATTTCGTCGCCCCTGGCGACTACTCCTTCTGGGCGCTGCTCAACCAGGTGATTCAGGAGGAACCTCCCACCGGCGCTGACCCCACCACGTTGGGACTGTTCGCCTCGATCGGCATTGTCAAAGGCAAGCCCTTCAAACCCAACGAGCGCTGGAAAGCCATCCTCGCCGACGCCGCCAACATCGGTGCCGTGACGGCACGAACCCTGGCTCTCAAGATTCGCGAGCCGGAAGCCTATTTCTATCCCAACAGTTCCTGGCGGTTGCCCTTCTTCGGTGGATACAGGTTCGAAGTATCCCCAGGTGTGGCCAACCTTGATGGTGCGATTTTCTATTACTACTTCGCCACCGGTGTGACGCCGGCCATGGAAGAAAAGATTGTCGGCAAGGGCTCCCAGTATCCCTGGGCCGCGTTGGATTCCAAGGGCGATCGCTTCGATGGCGGCAAAACCTATCGGTTGCGCCTGCCGCCCAACACTCCCGTTGCCGATTTCTGGTCAGTGATCGTGTACGACACGCAGACCCGTTCCATGCTGCAGACAGACCAGAAAGCACCGAGCGTCAGCAGCCAGGACAAGGGCATCAAAACCAATGCCGACGGTTCTGTCGATGTCTGGTTTGGTCCACAGCCACCGGCTGGATTCGAGAAGAACTGGGTGCAGACGATTCCTGGCAAGGGCTGGTTCACGCTTCTGCGCCTCTATGGTCCGTTGGAGCCCTGGTTCAACAAAACCTGGCGGCCAGGTCCGATCGAATTGCAGAAGTGATTCAGCGATCAACGTCATCGACTCGTCGTGATCATCTTTGGCTCGGGTTGCTTGAATGGCAGTTCGGGAGTGTGAACCCTCCCGAACGACACTGCTGTGGAATGTGTCGTGTCTGTCCTTCATGCAGGCCACAGGCCCGGAATGAATGGACAGCTACTGTTGAACGACCTGATCCGATCGAATGGAGCGGTGGCTGGTGATGATCCCGGCCAGCAGGAAGATCACTCTTGACACTGTGGCCAAGTCGAGTGGTTCTCCCAACAGCACAGACGCGCTGACGATGGCCACCACGATCGTCAGTGATCCCCAGATTGATACGGTCGCCACACTGTATTGCCGATAGGCCATTCCCAGAGCCACAGTGCTACCCAGGGACAGAGTGATGCCGTAGATCAAGATCACTCCGACGACCCAGCGCACGTTCAGCAGGTGGAAGTGCCCGGGACCGAAGAGCACCAGAGCGATGATGCCAAACAGCAGTGCTGACATCGTTGAGGGGATCCCGATCGTGACCACGGCAGGCCAATGCCGCGTGGCGATGCTGCGACCGGTCACGGCGGTGGAACCGAAGGCCAGCACTCCCACCAAAGCCCAGCCGTAACCGATCAGTTGATCACCCTGTCCCGCCGCCTTCATCATGGCCGCCCCTGGCAGCATCAGGCCGATGGCGATCAGGCTCAGACTGAGCCAGAAGCGGCGAGGCAGGCTTTCTGCAAGGAACTGGCGAGCCAGAAGGGCTGAGACTGGCAACACGAGGGCGAATAACAGGGTCAGGCTGATCACCGACAGGGATTCGAGGGTGAAGTAGTAAGCGATCGGGCCGATGAACAGACCCAGGCCAGCATCGATGATCAGCAACCATCGGTCCGTCGGGTTCAGTTGCGCAAGAGCAGGTCGGATGGCCCCAGGGTTCGGCATCAGGAAGGTCAGTCCGATCACCAGCTGAGCCACGAAGAAAACGTTGCAGAAGCTGATCGGGTTTTCCCCATGCACCGGGTGGGTGGTGCCATAGGTCTGCAGGGCTTTGAGAACTGTGGCATCCAGCCCTTTGAGCAGCACGTACAGGCTGAGTGGCAGAACGCGCCGCCAATCCAGATCCTTCAGTTCCAATCCGCTCGGAACGCTCATCGGTACATGAGGAGTCTGAGGTCCATGCCGCATCGGTTCATGGCCTTAGCTTCCCACTCGGTCTGCATTCGTCATGACGGCTCTGAAGACAACTCTGATCGGTGCCCTGGTCCTGGCACTGCTCGGCAGCTCCGCGGCTCCTGGGCAAGCCGAAACCTTGCAGGGCCCTGCCTCCATGGTGATCGCCCAGGCAACTCCCATGGCCATGCAGAGCTTCCGCATGGCCGAAGCTCCTGTTACTGGCAGCTTCACCATCATCAAGAAAGCCGGCAAGCAGTTGCTTGTGATAAGCAGCGACTTCAAGACCAAGGAGACAGCCCCCGACCTGAAAGTGGTCTTCAGCCCATCAGCAACCCCATTGGCAAGCACCAAGGCCCCCAGCTTTCCGCTCAAAGCCGGCAGCTACACAATCCTCGCCCCGCTTAAATCCGCCTCCGGCGCCCAGAGCTATGTGATCCCCTCCTCCATCGACCTCAGCCAGCAGGGGTCGCTGCTGATCTGGTGCGAGGCCTTCAACGCCACAATGGCCTGGGCACCCCTGAAGCCCTGAGCCATTCAGGCCCTCGACTGCCTCTGGTTGCTTCAATCGGTCCTGGCCGTTGCCCTTGCTGGGCATGGGGCTCGTGGGCCTGACGCTGTTCTCTGTGGCCTGCCGCCCTGAGATCCACAACCACCTGCGCTGGCGCCGGTTGCATGTCAGTGCCAACGTGCTGGCCACCCTGATCGTTCTGGCCCAAGGGCTTCTTCTCGTGAGCTCAATCACAAAGCCACTCCCCTTTGCGATGTCACGAGATAACGCTGCATCTTCATCATCTAGGCGGGGCTGGACACCTGAAGTTGCCGCGGCACCTCATAGTGGAGCTCAGCAAAGGCCTCGCCCAAGGCCCGCGCCGAGGTGAGCCTCAGGGGTGGGAAGGCGATCTGCCGCGGTAGGAGCGGCGAGCCCTGCCCCAGGGTCACCGAGGCCACCTGAATGATCAGTTCATCAAGCAGGCCAGCATCGAAGAACTGCGCGGCCAACTCGCCGCCTCCGGCAACCCAGATGTTCTTCCCCGCAGCTGTGGCCACCATCTGTTCGTGCACGTGAGAGACAGTGCCAGACACGAAGCGCAGATCGGCATCCCGCACGGCGGGTAGCTTGCGGCTCGAGAAGACCCACGTGGGCTGTTGATAAGGCCAGGACTTTTCTTCTGGTGTTCCCGCTTTGATGTGATGATCCAACAGCCACTCATAGGTGGATGACCCCATCGTGATCGCACCAACCTCAGCAAGGAAATCTTCGTAGCCTGTGCCTTCGGCTTCTCCGAACTGAAGCAGCCAGTCCAGGGAGTTGTCCTTGGTGGCAATGAAGCCATCCAGGCTGGAGGCGGAATAGTACTGAGTCTTCACTGACGGGTTGACGATGTTGATGATCAAACTCATAGCCGAGGTCAAGCGAGCTTGATCACATCGGTTGCCTTCCGTTGCACCATGCTGGTTCTAGAGGGCTGAGCGTATTGCTCTGAGGGCCACATGTGCTATGGGTCAGAGTCTTGATTGCGTCTTGAGCAACCAGGGGAAAGCCTTCGGGCGGCTTCTTCATCTCTAGGCGATCAAAGACCCTGGTCAAGTTGACTAATTCTGGCATTGCCCGATTAGGTCGATAGTCCTGCCGGGGAAGTCGCTGCCAACCTCACGCCAGATGAGATCAAAGATTCCCATGACCTACTTACATGCTGGGCTAGGGTTATGCGGAAGCTATCACTTATACCCACCAGCCCGAGGGGCTCGCCCACGCTGATATCACTCTGCCGACAGAACTCGATTCGATCGAAGGTGGCGACATGAGCTGAGGTCAACGTCTTCCTTCAGTCCAAGAGGACTGATCAGCGTGTCCCCAGCTTGTGTCGCAAGAGTTAGGGGGGGCTCAATCAGCCACGCCAAGTCGGAATTCCTCCCTCTAACAGGGTGCCACGCTGACGCCAGATGGCCTCAGGAGTGACAGAAATCCCGTGCTCAAAGGCTAGATGGGCCGCTTCCTCTGTGGTGGTGTTCCCAGACAGCGCATTGGCAAAGCTTTGATCTTGTTGCAATAGCGTCTTGAGTTGATGCAGGGCGTCTTCGTTCGGAGCAGTGGCAGAGGTGGTCGGTAGGTCGCAGGTGGCCATTGGGCCCCTATCTCGAAGTAATTCCACCCTAGGAACTTTGACTCTGGGATGCATCACCTGATGTGGTGAGGTTTTGGGCGAACAGCTACGGCGGTCGGCTGACCTTGCAGCTTTGCTGACCATCAGTGGTAGCAAGGGGTTTGAAGCCCAATGACTCAGCTGCGCGTACCGGCTCAGCACAGTCAGACCATGCCCGCCTCCAGTTTTCTGAGAGCTGGTGGGTAGGCAGGCCGCTCTCCACTGCTGGAGGATCTCCAGGTGCGTTCGCCCCTAGCTGCGTTTCCCCACCAGGTTGTTCATGCCTGCTGCTGAGCAGGCAGCTGCAGAGTGGCCTCCTCCCCCAGTAGCTGCTCGATCAGAAGAAGAACTTCACACCGGCTTCGACGCCATTTTGATTGATGTTGAAGGCATTTTCGGGATCCTCTCCATTACTTCCCCCCAGGTGCAGATACCGCCAGGAGATGTTGAGCTGGGTGGAGTTGCCGATGGCATAGCCCACCCCCAGCTGCGTGTTCCAGGAGTAATCATCGGCGTTGTTCAGCCCGAATCCGCCGATGTCGGCGCGGGCGAACAGCCTGAGGCGCGGGGAGAGAAACAGCATGGCCTGGGTGCCCAGCAGGGGCTGAGCCACAGTGCTCCCGAACGACTGTTGTGGTTGAAGGTTCAAGCCCTCAAGGGTTCTGGATCCCTCCAGGCGCGGCCCTCTGAAGGTGAGGGTTCGGCCGGGACCGCTGCTCTGCACGGCCAGGTTGTACTGCATGTTCACGAACCGCACGCCCGCGTAGGGGATGACAGCGAAGCTGCCGGCGCGGGCCACGGCTGATTCCCGATCGCCGAAGCGATAGCGCAGGGCCAGGTCGTAGAGGCCTTGAATGTTGCTGATGCTGGCAGCGACGCTGCGTTGGCTGTCAGGGGTGAGGGTGAGGCTGCGGCGGCCGAGCGGGCCTTCAATCGAGCGTGTTGTGATGTCCTGCAGCCTGCCTTCTTCCCCGGCGACGGAGACGTAGCTGATGTCGGTGAGGAGGCCGATGCGGCCGTACTCCACACTGCCGCGGATGGAGGCCACGCCGGTGAGCGCCTTCAGCACCTGGCCGAGGTTGAGATCCAGTTCGGTGTCGAAGCCTTTGACGGTGGTGGACCCGGTGGTGCGCAGCGGCGCGAATCCATAGAGCTCCACACTGCCGGCCCACGGCGATGGTGCGCCTTCGCTGGCCGCCGGGTCAACGGAGCCTGGTTCAAGCTGGGCCGTCTCACTCAGACCCGTATCACCCTGAGCTGCTTCGGCCTGAACGGATGCCCTCAGGATCGGCCCCATCAAGCTGGAGGCCGCCGTAGCCGGCTCAGCAGCTTTCGCCACAGAGGCCTCGAGGGCGCCACCCAGAGCAGCGATCAGCCACACAGCGCTGATCCGCTGGAGCGGAAGCGCTGAACGACCAGCGTGAGAGCGAGGCAGGCACCAGACCATCGGCTGAAGGGAAGGGAGTGACATCACTTGTTCGAGGCCGGTGTCAGAAGGCTTTGAACACGCCGAGCATCCCACAAGGGGCCTGGCCGGTATCGACGGGAGGCGCGATTCGAAGGGGCGGAGGCTGTGGCCGTTGCGGCGGGTTGCGCTCATCGGCCACCCAATCCGCCGGCGATCAGCAGCACCAGGGCCAGCAGGCCGATCAGGGTGAGGGCCAGGGCCGTCGCCGTGGCGATCGAGGCCTTTTCGATGTAAATGAAATCGTCATGCTTCAAGCGCCGCACCACCCTGCGGTGCTGACGCGTGGCCGCTGCCATGGCCACGATCCCCGTGACCACAAACCCGATCGAGATCAAGCGCACGCTGAGATGGGCATGGGAGCTGCCCTCAAAGCGGCTGGCCTCGATCGCTCCGATGATCTTGTCGAGACCGAAGCCGAAGCTGATCAGCGACAGGCAGGTGCGGATCCAGGCCATCAGCGTGCGCTCCGCCGCCTCCCGGTTGCGCTCCTTGGCCAGTTCATTGGTGAGGTTCATGGGGTGTCAGATGGCGAGGATGGTGTGATCAGGATCCAGGCGGCTGCGGCTGGTCTTGCTCCAGCCGCCGTTCAGCCTCCAGTTCCTTGGCGAGGAACACATTGAGGAAGGTGCGGATCACGGCCACCGTCGCCAGTTGGATCAGGTTGCTGTCCGTGGGAGCTGTGGTGGTGGCGACGATGTCGGCACCAAGCTGAAACTCCAGCGCCATCGATAGCCAGCTGCCGAAACAGAGGCGAACCGCGCTGGGGGGGCGGCGCCCGCGATGGGTCAGCACGGGCAGGAACGGCAGGGCCAGGCGAAAGGTGGCGATCATGCCGGCCACCACACAGAGCACCGACAGGGCTTCCAGGCTGAGGCGAACGACAGTCGCCAGACCCTGCAGCAGGGCCTCGGAGGATTCAAGCCAGGGCATCTACAGGGCGGCGAAGGGCACCGACTGCCTCTGGCGTTGCCAGCGCAGAAAGGGAATCGACAGCAGCACGGTGACCACGAGGTAGGCCAGCACCGCGAGTTTCAGGCCGGGAATGTCGCTGCCGTAGGTCGTCGCGAACAGCAGGGCCAGGCCCGGGTTCCGCATGGAGGTGACCAGGGCGATCGTGACGCGTTCCCGGGGCTCAGGGCCAGCGATCCCGTAGCCGATGGTCAGGGACGCCAGCACCATCACCGCCATGAAGGGCAGAGCCAGCAGGTTGGCGCCCACGAACGCGACCAGCAGGGGCAACGACTTGACCAGCACCAGCACGATCAGCAGCAGCAGCAGGCCATTGGCCAGCTTGTCGAGAGGACCGGAGAGCCGCTCTGCCAAGCCAGGTCGCCAGCGCCTCAGCGTCAGGCCCGCCAGCAGGGGCAGCACCTGGGTCTTGCCCACCTGTAGGGCTACCGTCCTCGCCGTGATGTCCCAGCCGGATACCCCGAAGGAGGACTGGTACAGATCGGCGATCAGCGGAATCGACACGATCGCCGCCACGGCCACACAGGCCTGCAGGACAGCGGCCAGCTCACGGTCGCCGCCGACCTTGCCCGCCTTGCGCAGGGTGAGCGGAGCGCTTGGGGAGGCCGCCATCAGGGCGATGCCGATGCGGGCCGGTTGGGTCAGGGCCAAGCTCAGCGGCAGCTTCATCAGCAGCAGGGCGACCAGGGGCACCAGCACACAGGAGCCGATCAATACCCGGATCACCAGGGCGGGTCTTCGGCTCAGGCGAACGATCGCCTCTCCAGTCAGACCCACTCCCAGAGCGAACATGATCGTGAACAGGGCGGCGCTGACGATCAACAGGGAGGGCTGGCCCATGGCATCAGATGGCAGGAGAAACAGATGGAGCTGGCTGGATGGAGAGAAATCGAGCTAGCTGGATGGAAACTGAGCGATTCAGAGGCAAGTGACTGAGGTTCAACCGCTCGGATCCAGGCTGGTTCCAGTGAGATCGGCCTCCTGGAACACAGCGCCGGTGAGGATGGCGCCGCGGAGATCGGCCTTGGTGAGGATGGCGCGGGTGAAGTTGGCCTGGCTGAGGTCCGCCCCGGCCAGATTGGCCTCGCTGAGATCGGCCTCCGTGAAGTTGGCCCCTTGCAGATCCGAACCCTGGAGATTCGCCTTGCGCAACACCGTTGCGCTGAAGTTGCCGCCTCGCCAACGGCTGAACGGAATCTTGATCCCCTCCAGATTCGTGGCCTGCAGATCGAAATCGTCCTGCCAGATGCCATCAGAGCACAGATCTTCAAGGGCGCGGATGCGTGCCAGGCTGAATCTGATGCCAGCCTCTTGCTGCGCCAACAACAGCGAGAGTTGCTCGTGATGTTCTCTCTCCTTGCGACGACCCGCCTCCAGGATGTAAACAAGACCCGCTGTAACGATGCTGAACGACTCCACATTGTCAATGCTGATGACGTCCAGGAAATTGCTGGTCAGGCAGTTCTCGCTGGGTTCGGCTCCATGGCAGTTGTCGAAACGATTGACGACGGACAGCAACACAAAGGACAGGGTTGCTGCCATCAACAGCCTGAATCTGAAGGAGCGATCCAGCAGCAGGAAGAACGGTGACTCGCGGCGGAGCTGCTGACGGGTCAGCCAGGTGGATCGTTTGGGCAGTGTCATCGGAGGAGTGATCACCTTGCGGCAGGCGTCAGCCAAGGGGTGGAAATCAGCTGACTGAAAGGGATGGTGGCGCCATGGCTTCAGGGCCGCACGATGCAGCGAAAGCCCATGTGGCCGGTGGAGGTGTCAATGCCCTGGGCCATGCGCGCCGCCGGCCGGTAGCGACGGCAATAGCTGGGGGCGCACAGAAACGAGCCGCCCTTCACCACCTTGCGGGGCATCGTTCCGTGCTGGCTGGTGGGATCGATGCTGGCCTCACGGGCGGCAGCCGCTTCGGCGCAGCAGCCGCTGCTCCCCTCAGCCGGTAACGCCCCATCGGCTTGGTGCGGGTGGGGGCCGTACCAGCTATCGGTCCACTCCCACACGTTGCCGATGCAATCGAGCAGCCCGAAGCCGTTGGCAGGAAAGGCGCCCACCGGCGAGGTGCCGGCATAGCCGTCGAGCAGGCTGTTGTGGTGGGGGAAGTCGCCCTGGAAAGTGTTCGCCACCGGGCGGCCCTCCGGGTGCAGCGCATCCCCCCAGGCGAACTCGCAGCCTTCACGGCCGCCCCAGGCGGCCCGCTCCCATTCCGCTTCGCTCGGCAGCTGCTTGCCGCACCAGGCGGCATAGGCGGTCGCATCCTCATGGGCCACGTGCACCACCGGATGCTGCGGGCGGTTCCTGATTGAGCTGCCGGGGCCCTCCGGGTGACGCCAGTCGGCGCCGGGGATGTACTGCCACCAGCGGTAGGGATCGTCCGTTCCCAACGGGCCGGGCGGGGGCACGAACACGATCGAGGCGGGTGCCAGCCGCTCTGGTGGCGCCTCGGGGTAGAGGGCCGGATCGGCCGGCCGCTCGGCCAGGGTGCGGTGGCCCGTGGCCTTCACGAACTTGAGGAACTGGGCGTTGGTGACCGGGGCACGGTCGATCCAGAAGCCCTCCAGCGCCACCCGGTGGGCCGGAGCCTCCTCCGGGTAGTGGTGGTTGGAGCCCATCAGGAACGTGCCCGCGGGGATCCAGGCCATGTCTCGCGCCGGCGGTCGCCCCGGCCGGAGAGCCGGGGCAAGGGAACGGTTCGAGGCCATGGCGACTCCGCGGAACGCTGCGTTGTTCAGTGGCCGCCGCTCGCTGCGGAGGTCATCTTCGCGATCACCTCCTCCAGTGAGAAGCTCGCCGCCTTCTGGCGGGGCGGATAGGCCTGGAAGGTGGCCAGGAACCGCCCGACGATCACCTGGGCGGGCACCAGCGCAAAGGCATGGTCCAGCATCCAGTCCCAGTAGGTGTTGGAGGTGATGTCGGCCCGCTCATAGGGATCGGTGAGCAGGTTGAAGATCTTCGGCAGGCGCAGGACAACGAACGGCTCTGCCCAGATCTGGCAGGTGCCAGGCTGGCGTTGCTCCATGAACACAAACTTCCAGTTGTCGTAGCGCAAGCCTGTGAGGTCGCCGTCGTCGGAGAAGTAGAAGAACTCAACCCGGGGGCTCTTATCGCTCTGGCCCGTCCAGTAGTCGAGCATGTTGTAGCCGTCCAGGTGGATCTTGAAGGTTTTCGATCCCACCTGATGGCCTGTGAGCAGCTTCTGCTTGATCTCCGGTTCCCCTGCCGCTGCTACCAGAGTGGGTAGCCAGTCGAGGTGGCTGACGATGCCGGTGAACAGGGTGCCGGGGGCGATTTTGCCGGGCCAGCGCACCAGGGCGGGCACCCGGTACGCACCCTCCCAGTTGGAGTTCTTCTCGTTGCGGAACGGGGTCATGCCGGCATCGGGCCAGCTGTTCATGTGGGGCCCGTTGTCGGTGCTGTACATCACGATCGTGTCATCGGCGATGCCCAGCTCATCGAGCAGGTCGAGCATCTCGCCGATGCAGTTGTCGTGATAGATCATCACGTCGTGGTATTCCGATTGCCACCGCCCTGACTGGCCCAGATCCTGGGGCCGTGCGTGGGTGCGGAAGTGCATGTGAGTGGTGTTGAACCAGACGAAGAACGGTTCACCGGAGGCCACCGCCTCACGGATGAAACGCTTGGCTTCGGCCATGAACTCCTCGTCGCAGTTCTCCATCCGCTTCTTGGTAAGCGGCCCGGTGTTCTCGATGCGCTGGGTGCCATCACCGTTGGCCCAGCAGTGCAACACACCGCGGGGGCCGAAGTTCTTCTGGAAATCGGGGAAGTCTTCCGGCTTTGGATAATCGCGCAGCTCCGGTTCTTCCTCAGCATTGAGGTGGTAAAGGTTGCCGAAGAACTCATCGAAGCCGTGCATCGTCGGCAGATGCTCATCCCGGTCGCCGAAGTGGTTCTTGCCGAACTGGCCGGTGCGGTAGCCCAGGGGCTGGAGCAGTTCGGCGATGGTGGGGTCCTCGGCGCGATAGCCCTGTTCGGCGCCCGGTAGGCCCACCTTGCTCAGGCCGGTGCGGAACACGCTCTGGCCGGAGATGAAGGCGGCCCGCCCTGCGGTGCAGCTCTGCTCGGCGTAGTAGTGGATGAAGCGCCCGCCCTCCTTGGCGACACGGTCGATGTTGGGGGTCTGATAACCCATCAGCCCATCGCTGTAGCAACTGAGGTTGCTCTGGCCGATGTCATCGCCCCAGAGGATCAGGATGTTGGGTTGTCCGTTGGGCATGGCAGGTGGAGGCTGGGGGTGAGGGGGCGGGCAGGGGCTGGAGAAGGATGCAGCCCCGGCACGCTGATGAACTCAGCTACAACCTGCTGCCCATGGCAGGGTGGGGCCACTCAAAAAGTGCAGGCTTCGATGGCTCCGCTCCACAGGTTCGAGGCTGTTGAAGAGCTCGAAACCCAGCTGCGAGCGGTGGGCCTGGATCTGCGCCTGCTCCAGCTCTCCAACGGCAACCTCAGCGGCCGCCTGGTCACCCGCCAGCTCGGGCCGCTGCGGTTGCTGCGGCTTCAGGTCAACCGTTGTCTGCACGTGGCTGGCGGCAAGCCACGCGACCAACGGCTGATGGCACTGAACCTGGTGTCCGACCGCAACGCGCCGCCCCTGCGGGCCCACGGCACCGCCGTCGGCGCCGATGCGTTGTTCGGACTGGATCCCCAGGCGGACGTCCATCTCTCCACGCCTGAGCGGATGGATCTGGCCGTGGTGATGGTCAACCCCGGCACGCTGACGCGTTGGAGCAGCGGCAAGGGGAGCCTCGATCTGGGATCGGCGCCCTTCCGCTTCAATGTGTTGCCCATTGACGCCGCCAGCCGAACGCCGCTCCAGCGCTGGTTGCTCAATCTGCTGCCCCTCCATTCGAAGACACCCTCTGTTCCAGCGCCGTCAGAACCTGAAGGAAGTGCAGAGGGTCTCCTCCCACTGCTCGTTGACGCTCTGGAGCAGGGCCTCAGGCAACAGGGCTGGCCCGACCGCCCGCCGGCGCGGATCGAACTTGTCAAGCAAGTGCAGCGCTGGACGGAGGAGCATCCGCTCGAGCCGATCAGCCTGGAGGCGCTCTGCCGTGAGATGTATGTGGGGCGACGCACCCTGATCCAGGGGTTCCGGGAGCACCTGGGCATGGGCCCGATGGCTTACTTCAAGCTGCAGCGGCTGCATGGTGTGCGCCGCGGGCTGCTGGAGGCCCAGCCGGGCAGCGCAACGATCTCAGGGCTGGCGGCCTCCTGGGGCTTCCTCAATGCGGGGCATTTCGCCCGGGATTACCGCCGGCTGTTCGGAGAGCTTCCCAGTGCCACGCTCTCCAGCCGGCGCGGGTTGGCTCGCGGGGGGCACGGCACAGCGCTCGACCACTCCCCCTCCTGACCCCGTTGCCGCTGGTGGGGCCGCGAACACGCTGGCCCAGTCGTTGCGCATGCTCACCACCGTCCAGCCCCGCCGGGGCGCCTCGTTCAAGGCCCGATCGAGACGGCCGAAGGCCGACTCCCGGTCGTAGGCCACCTCCCGCTCGGCGTCGTCGTGGTGAACGATCACTCCCAGCCGTTGCCCCGGCTGGCTGGTGACCCACTCGAGCATCTCCAGATCGCCGTCGGAGTTGCCGAAAGCGGCGACCGGCCTGCGGCCAATCAGTTGCTCGATCAGGACCGGCTTCATGGCCCGATCGGCGATGGTCTGCATCTTGCTCTGGCGCTGGATCACCGGCAAACCGCCCTCGCGGGCATAGGTGGTGACGACGCTGGAGCCGATCACCTGCTCCGGAGGGATGCCGTAGACCTGCTCGGCGAACACCCGCATGAACTCCACGCCGCCGGCCGACACGATGTAGGTGCGGAATCCATTGGCACGCAGGTGCTGCAGCAGCTCCTGCATCGGCTGGTAGGTGAGGTCGGTGTAAGGCCGCTGCAGGGTCGGGTGGCAGGCGCTGTCCAGCCACGCGCGCACCTGATGGCGGAACGCCTCCGTGCTCATGCCGGCATGGGTGATCCCCACGAGTTCCAGCAGGCCCTTGATGCCCATGGGGAGCACGGCCTCCCCGTTGCCGGTAGCGGTTGCGGCGGCGATGACCGGGTTGGTGGCGAGCCCGGGCTGTTGGGCCACCAGGGCGCGGGCCCGCTCGATCGCGAAGGCCAGCTGCACGTACATCGGCTGCTCAGGCCAAAGCGTGCCGTCGTTGTCGAAGACGGCGATGCGCTCCTCGGGTGGCAAATAGCTCTCTCCCCCCGGCTGGCTGACGCTGGCGACGAAGGCCAGGATTCGCGATCGGGTGGCACCGTCCCGCCAGGACGGGAGCGGCTGTGTGGACCCCGCGGGGCTGGCCTGGTTCGCCATGGCGGGCGCCAAAGGGGCCATCATCGCCACAGCGAGCAGGCTTGCCGCCGCCGTGGTCAGGACGCTCATCAGCACACTGTTCCCTCCCCAGCCGAGCCAGCGAACAGCCGCTGCAGGGGCGGCAGCAGGGCCTCCAGGGCACGCCGCGATGGCCCAGGCGCCGCATGGGCCCGGCCGACCTCTGGGCGAAGTTCAGCCCTGTCACCAGCACCAGGAACCCCGGGCTGTGGCCGAATCCCCTCTGCCCGGGCCACCGCCAAGCTCCGCAGGTTCAGGAATTCATTTGCCACCAGCATCGCTCCCCGAAACTCCTTCCCTGCCAACCACTCTGGGGTGTTGCTGGGGGCGTACGGTCTGGTCGGATCCACCACCCCGGTGTTCCAGGCTTGAAGGGGCAGGCTTGCTCTCAAGCGGCGTTGAGGAGAACCGCGGCCGCTTCCCTGGCGTGGATGGCAGCTCTGGAATCGCGCTCCAGGAAGCACAGCACCAGGGCACCCTCCAGTAAGAGGTGAAGGTGTGAGGCGAGGCGCTCTGGATCAGCGACGCCCAGGTCGCGGCATTGCCCTGTCAGCAGCTCCCGGCAGCCGGCCTTGAAGGCTTCCGCGGCCTGGCGTGGACGATCACCTGCGTCGGGGTATTCGCTGGCCGCTTTGATGAACAGGCAGCCGTGGAAGGTGGGTGAGCGGACCCAATCGGCCAGCCAGTCGAACACCGCCAGAACCCGGCCATGGCTTCCCCCCTGTGCCTGCGTGAGGCGGGTGGTGAGGCTGCTGGTGATCTGGCCGGCCAGGCGCTCGAGCACGGCGGCGATCAGCTCTTCCTTCGAGCCGAACTGCTTGTACAGGGTCATCTTGGCTACGCCAGCTTCGGCGAGCAGCGTGTCGATCCCCACGGCCCGGTAGCCCTGGCGGGCAAACAGCTCCTGGGCCGTGTTCAACAGGTCTTCGCGCTTGGCCGAGGCCCTGGCCGTACGGGTTCTGTCTGGTGCTGGCTTGGTGCTGGCGGCCCTCTCAGCCATGGCGGTCACGATCTGAGCCAACCCTAGGCGATAGACAGAACAGTCTGCTAACTTTCTGGTGTTCAGACAGGTCGGTCTACTTCCGGTGGACCGGGTTTCGGTTCTGTTCCGGGGCCTTGCCTCTCCCCTGCTTCTGCGCGCGCCTCCACCCCACTGCTCACTTCACCATGCTTCGTCTCCACGGCCATGAACTCTCCGGCAACAGCGCCAAGGTGCGCCTCCTGCTCGACCTTCTTGGCGTGCCCTACGAGTGGGTGCGTGTCGATCTGATGAAGGGAGAACACAAGCAGCCGCCCTTCCTGGCGCTCAACCCCTTCGGCCAGGTACCCGTTCTGGAAGAGGGGGCCAGCGTCCTTTCCGACGCCCAGGCGATCCTTTACTACCTGGCAGTCCGACAAGGGGATGGTCAGTGGCTTCCCGTCGACCCTTACGAGCAGGCCAAGGTGGTGCGCTGGCTCTCCACGGCCGCCGGTGAGGTACGGCAAGGCCCAGAAAACGCCCGCCTGTTTCACCGCTTCGGGGTGAAAAGCCTTTCGATCGAGCGCGCCCGGGAGAAGTCCAGCTTCATCCTCGGACAACTCGACCGGCACCTGAGCGATCGCCAGTGGCTGGAGCTGGAACGGCCGACGATCGCGGACATCGCTGTGTTCCCCTACATCGCTTTGGCAGGAGAGGGGGGGATCGGTCTCACGCCCTATCCCGATGTCCTGGCCTGGATCCGGCGGATTCAGGCGCTGCCGGGCTACGCCCCGATCGCGGGCCTTGATGCAGAGCTGAGCCTGTAGCCATGACCGAGCACTACCTGCATCGCCATCTCACTCCCGCGGTGGCTGCGGCGCAGTTCCAGGCCTACGGGCAGAGCCAGGCTGGCCCGATGGCACCGCAACCGGATCGGCTGGGGGCACGGGAGGTCGCTTTCATCAGTGCCCGCGACAGTTTCTATCTCGCCAGCCTCACCGAATCAGGCGCCCCCTATATCCAGCACCGAGGTGGGCCGGTGGGCTTCCTGCGGGTGATTGATGAGCGCACCCTGGGATTTGCCGATTACGCCGGCAACAGGCAACTGCTCTCCACCGGTCATGTGCGAGCCGATCCACGGGTGGCCCTGTTCCTGATGCATTACCGCGCCAGGCGACGGCTCAAAATCGATGCTGAGGCTGAAGAGGTTCCGCTTCACGTGAATCCAGCGCCAAACCAGGCGACGTGGCTGCGGCCGCAGGATGCTGAGGCCGGTGCAGTGGAGCGCCTGTTTCGCCTCAAGGTGGTGGCCTTCGACTGGAACTGCCCCCAATTCATCACGCCCCGCTTCACGGCAACAGACGTGGAGGAGCGGGAACGGGCTCTGCGCGAGCGCATCGCCACCCTTGAGCAGCAACTGCTTGAACGTCAACGCCCCGCAAGGGATCAAAGCCAGCAAGGAGAGGAACTCCGGGATGGCTGATGGCGCCATGATGACTGCCGGCAACAAGGCCGTCCAGCCACTGGCCTCTCGGTGAGCGGTGCTTCTCGCTCACTCAACAACGTCACGGACGGCGGCCTCTGCAGTGCCACTTCACCTCAATCGACCTTGCGTTGTGCCGGTTGCTCAGAAGCCAAACACCCAGCTGGAGCAGCCCAGGATGGCTTGCCCCTTGAGCTGCTCGGTACCAACCCGCGCCACGGGCGGGAGCATCAACCTGGGCGCGCTGCAGAGCTAGACGACCAGGCTTCAGGCAGGGCGGTGCAGGAAGTGCTGGCTGATCTGGATCAGTTCCCCCGCGATCACCACCACCAACAGGCGAAACACCCAGACCCGGGCGGCCGGCAACAGGGCGAGGCGAGCAGCCAGCATGCCGCCGCCGATGCTGCCGAATGCCATGGCGCCGCCGGGCAGCCAGGCCACATGGCCATCGCGGGCAAACACCAGCAGAGACACCAGGGTGGTTGGAATCAGTACCAGGTTCTTGACGGCGTTGGCCGCCGTGAGGGGGAGGCGCACCACCAGCACGAGAGCCAGGAGAAGGTAAGTGGCGCCGTCGAGCACGATGAACCCCACCCAGGTGCCGATGCCGAAGAAGATCAGCGCTTCCTTGAGACTGAACCGGGCCGATTCCTGGGGCGGCTGGTTCAGGGCGGCCTTCAGTTTGGTGAACAGCAGGATCAGGGCCACCAGTACGGCAGCCGTGATCGCCAGCCCCAGATTCCGCGCCGGTATCGCATCGGCCAGCAAGGCACCAGCCACACTGCCGAGCGTCGCCGGGCCGGCCACCCGCAGGGCCATCCGCCAGGGCAGGGCACCGGCTTGCGCGAAGGTGGCAACGGCCGTGGTGCAGCCCACGATCACCGGCAGGCGGTTGGTGGCGTTGGCCATCTCCGGATCCATGCCCAGGGAGATCAGCATCGGCAGGCTCACCGCAGACCCGCTGGAGGCCAGGGTGTTCAGAAAGGCGCAGACGGCCCCGGCCAGGCTGACGAGGCTGTAGTCCATCCAACCAGTCATTCGCCGAGGTCAGCAATCGCTGCCTGGAGTCTGGCTCCTGTTGGCTGGGAGGCTCTCGCATCCCGTGGCCGGGTCCGTCAAGGGAGCCGCTTGTCCATGCAAAACCCTTGGCGGACCTGGCTGCAGATCCAGAGGTGCAGCCAACGAACACCCTGCCTACCGCGTGACGGCCTGCGGTATCGGGCGCAGCGGCCATGGAACCGTAGCTTTAACCAACGCGTTGGCTTGATCCTCAGTTGAGCTCGTAGGCGTCAAAGCCCGGCAGTTCCTCGACTTGCTCCAGCAAGAATCAAGGGAACATGTAGCTGAGAGTACAGAATCAATAATCTGCTAAAATTAGAAAGTATTAATAAGGAGAAGGTTTGGAACTGAGGAAGTCCGTTGTTCTCCTCGCCATGGCGCTCGGCCTGCTTCATGCAACCGCCAAGGCCGAACCGATCACCTTCTTCGTCGGTGCGGATCCACAGTACAGTTTTGGTGATGATGCCCTAGCCACTGAAACAGGCTTGCGCGCAGCCCGTATCTTGAATCATTGCACGGACTGTAGCAAGGTCCTCGTTGTTGCTGGTGATCTGTCCCACGACAAACCCGACAAAGCCCGAAAATACGGCGAAGTATTCCATCTCCCAATCGAGAAACTCGGCATCAAGGTATTTGATGGCCTTGGCAATCATGATAACGATAACTTCGCTGATGACTGGGTGAGTTTCGACAGTCCACGAGGTTTGTACCATATGGGCTCCCTTGCTTCCGACGACCGGGCCAAGCCAATGAGCTTGCAGGAGATTGAGGAGCATAACTTTGTTGCCCCTAGATTTTTAGGCTGGCGTGTCTACGATCTATTCCTTAGTCAGATTGACAATGAAGAAAAACCTTCTCAGGATGACATTATCTGGAGAGCCGCTACTTCTCTTAAGGATAGCAGATATAACAATATGCTGACGAGTTGCGGCTCCTTCGGATACGGTGATGCTTGGTACTGCATGAATGAGGATGCCTATTACTACGCGATTGAGCTCAATAAGCCAACATATAACTTCTCATTCAACTTGAATTTCTGGAGTACACCAAATCCGAAACCGGGTGTTCTCTTGGTCCAGCTGCACAACGAGCTTTACTCGACGACCTCTACGAGATACCTCAAAAGAATTCGAGATAAGCTATCCAGTGAAGGACGCCTGGACCTACCGGTAATCCTCTTTTCCCACAGGTTAGATGGCACAATGTCACCAGAGTTTGAGCAAGTTGCAGCAGACATGAACATCGCTGCTGTTATCCATGGGCACTACGGATGTGACAACCGCAGCTCACCCGAGAAGCTCAACGGGCACTGTGACGCCAGTAACACATGGGATGACCTTAGAAACTGGAAACAGGAGATCTACAATCGCAACAGAGTTAATGTACCCATCATTGATGTCAATGCGCTGCTGTACGGCATCTTTTGGGCAGTCCAGATTGATCCCAGCAAGGGAACGATTGGCTTTGTCCGATTTAACTCGAAAGAAATGATGGTGGAAAGCGGACGTGGTGGGAAGAGCTTCATTTCGTTGGAAACTGGTACGTTCGCGGATCTCATGACTCAGGTATTTCGAAACAATCCTAGTGCAATCAACATCCCGCGAAGGAAGAACGCCATCATGAAATGTGACTATGAAGCAGGTAGGGCGAATGCCAGCAATAATAAATACTCAGTTGCCAATTGCAGTTACTAATCATCTTTCCACGTTAATTCTGTCACCGTCTCTCTATTGGTCAGGCTCATTTTAGTAATGGACATGTAAGCTCTCGAGAATTGTTATTGTCAAGCCAAGATTGGCGCTACAAGACTGGCGCTAGTGGGCCCCGCAGGCGCGGGTCTCCAGCAGGCCCCCTCATCAAGGGGTTCCGCCAGAGGTCGCTAGGGCAGCTTCCAGTTGCCTTCGCAGCGGCGCAGTTCCAGCTCGATGGCGAGCCGGCGAGGAAAGGATTGCGGGGGCCAGGTCAATGCCACCAACCAGCGCAGGTGACGCGTGTGGCGGTAGGGCCACTTCCAGCAGGAGATCTAGAACGAGCGGCTATTCATGGCTGAGGCGCCAAAGAACACACCCTGCCCACCGGGTTACGGTCAGCGGTGTCTGGCGCAGCAGCTACGGAACTGCCGGTGCAAAAAATGCACTGAAGAAATGCACTGACAGCTCCGTCAGATGAAGCTCTTGTTGACCACCTCAGACCCTAGTGGCTGGAATCATTTCGGGCTTGGAATGCTTGAGGCGCTTGCGGAGTTTCCGGCTCCAAAAGAAGGCAGCACCAGCGCCGAGAACAGGGAGCGGGCCTGGGACGATGTAGCTGTAGTGGCCGACCACCGTTGCTGTGGTGTTGCCATTAATATCGCTTACGAGGATATTTCCTGTGCGATCTGTGGTGGCAATGGGAAAAGGCGTCAGGTTGAACGTCGATAGTCCGGAGAATGCAGTTTGCCCTGCGATGAAGGTCTGGGTTTGATTGCCACAACAGGTAAGGCGCAGACCGCCATCAGGCGAAACAGCATTAGGCTGAGCAGCGGAAAGAATGCCGTATCGATAATTAGATTGATTGGCTGCGAAACTGCCGGGAGTTAATGAGGCAAATCGTAAGCTGCCTAAGAGTGTTCCCTCGAACACCACGGCAAAACCCTGGCCGGTGGAATTAGCCAAGGCCGGAGCAAGGGTTCCAGAGAACGTAACGGCTGCTGGATTAGAAGCGTCGATGATGACCTGGAACTGCGATGGCGAGGCTTCAGCCCTTCCAGATGCCAGTAAGATGGCAAGCGAATAAACCCCAAAGGAAGCGTTGCGGGTAAAGCGCTGGAGATCCAAAGATTTAGATAAAGTCAACACCACACCATCTTAACTGTATTCATCTTTTTTTCAGAACCGCCGCGCCAGCCCGGTGACGGCAGATCTCCACAGAATCACCGTTGTGGCGCTGATGGGGTGTCACGAATGTGATCCCCGTGTGGCGGGTGCCGGTGGTTGTACCAGTCCACAAACGAGGTCACCCACTGGCAGGCGGCCTCCTTGCTGGTGAATGGCCGGCTGGGGTAGTCAGGCCGGTATTTGGCCGTGCGGAACAGGGATTCGGAGTAGGGGTTGTCGTTGGATACCCGTGGCCTGGAGAAGGATCTGAGCACTCCCAGCTCCTCCAGCCGGCTCTCCAGCGTGGCGGCATGTATGGCATTGCCGTTACTGGCATGTAGGGTCAGTCTCTGCTGGCGTCCCTTGCTTATCCCCTCTCTGAAGTAGAACCAGCTCCACCGCACGCCTCACCTCTCCGAGCACCTGGTACAGCAACTGCGGAGTCTCCTTAAGCAACTCAACCCAGTGGTCGAGGTAGGCCGCGTGGTTTTCGATCGCGCTGCCAATCTCCAGCTGGTCCCCCAGCAGCACTGAACCAAGTTCCGCCACCAGTTCCTCTCGGGCATAGGCCTTCGAGCCGAACCGCCCGCTCAGGTCCCGCTGGAGGCGGCTGGCGTGCCCGGTGGAGTGGATCACCTCATGCGCCCAGGTGGCGTAGAACCCAGCAGCAGAACGAACGGCAGCCCGCTCCGGTAGCTGGATCCGATCGATCTGGGGTAGGTAACAGGCCCGCTCGCCGCCATAGCTGACGGGAACCGGCCAGGCACCCAGCACCGCTTCTGCTGCAGCCAGGCGTTCCGGTTGACTGCACTCCGCCCCAGCAGCTTCTGCTTGCCTCTGCGCCACCCAACCAGCCAGAGCGTCACCTTCATGGTCGATCCGGCCGCCCTGCGGTTCAGCAGCAACGGTCTGGTGATCGATGGCGGCACGGTGGTGCTGGCCAGCGCGGGCACGCTGCTGCGGCGCTGCCTGGTGATTGCCCTGCCCCTGGGGCTGGTGCGGCTGGGGCGTTACGCCGGCCCTGACGGCGGCCTGGCGGAGAGCGCCGCCTGTGAACCCGATCCGCTGCTGTAGCGGGCCAGGACGCCCTCGACCGAGAGGGGACTGCAGTAAAGGAAGCCTTGAAAGAAGCGCAGGCCGAGGTTCTGCAGCAACACCAGGGTGTCGGGGTTGTCGACCCCTTCCGCCACCAGATCAAGCTCCATGCGGCTGGCCAGGCCAGCGATCATGGTGACGATCTGATTGGCGAAGGGGTTGACGTGCATCGCCGTCACGAATGATTTGTCGATCTTGAGGCCGTTGGGCTTGAGGGTGATGAGCAGGTTGAGCGAGGAATACCCGATGCCGAAGTCGTCGAGGGCCAGGCGCACCCCCTGGTCCTGAAGCAGGCGGATGTTGCCAGCCACGGTGTCGGTGGACTCCAGCACCGAGCGTTCGGTGATCTCCAAAGTGAGGAGGTGGAAGGGGATCCCCTCCCAGGCGAGCAGGCCCAGCAGCCGATCCACAATGTTGGGGTGCGAGAGTTGCGACGGGGTGACGTTGACGGCGAGCTGGAGCTCCGGGCCGAGCTGCTGGCGCAGGCGCACGAAGCCCTCGATCGCAAGGCGCACCAGTTCCTCGCCGAGGATGTCCATTTGGCGGTAGCGCTCCGCCAGGGCGATGAACACCTCCGGTGAAACATCGCCCTGCTGGGGGTGGTGCCAGCGGGCCAAGGCTTCCACGCCGTGGATGGTGTCGGAGCCATCGACGATCGGCTGGAACAGCATGCGCAGCTCACCCTGGCGCAGGGCCCGCATCAGGTCGGAATAGAGGCTGTAGTCGTCGAGCTCGGTGGTGGCGGCGTTGGCTTCGAAGATGGAGATGCGGCTGTGCTTGTGCTGCTTCGCCTGGTACATGGCGATGTCGGAGCGCTTGATGCACGCCTCGATGTCGGTTTCGTCGGGCTCCACCGTGGCGATGCCGATGCTGAGGCTGATCTCGATCGAGACCCCTGCCACCTGAAAGCTGTCTTCGAAGGCCTTGGCCACCCGCTGGGCCAACTGGCGGGCCTGGCTGCGCAGGTCGCCGCCAGAGCGGTCGGGACCGGCGTACGGGGCCATGAGGATGGCGAACTCGTCACCGCCGTAGCGGGCGAGGAAATCACCGCCGCGGATCTGATCCTGGAGCCGCTGGGCGGTGATCACCAGGGCGGCATCGCCGGCATCGTGGCCGTAGGTGTCGTTGATGTTCTTGAACTTGTCGACATCCACGAACAGGATCGCGGAGGCCTGGCGGCTGCGGTGGGCCCGCTGCACTTCGATCTGAAGCTGCTCGATGAAGTAGCGACGATTGGGCAGCTGGGTGAGCGAATCGAACAGAGCGAGCGAGCGGGCCGACCGCAGAAAATGCTGAAAGCGGTCCGCCACCTCGGCGAGCCTGGACTCCATGGTGGCCGCCTCATGCTCGGGTAACAGGAGCGGATCGCTGTCTGGGGCGGTTTCTATTCCGCTGTGGATCAGCCGGGCCAGCACGTGCGTTTCGGAGGGCCCATCGGGGAGGCCCTCGGGCCCCTTCCCCACCCCCTCCAGCAGGGCGTCGAGGTCGCGGCAGGCCCGGCGGATGCGCTGGGCGGCGCGGCGCTCCACCTTGCACCGCAGTACCTTCTGCCGCCGCCGCTCCAGCACCAGGAGGATGCGGAAGACGAGCAGGCCGGCGACAATGGCAAGGATCAGCAGAAGATCGTCGGCCAGGGAGCGGGCCACAATGGGCAGCACCGGTTGGCGGCGCAGGCCGAGCCGCTGGCGATCGTTGGAGTGGATTGGCGGTTCCACCAGTTCGACACCGGCGCGGGCGGCCGCGGCGTCGTCGTCCGTAGCCATGAACTGCACGGCCTCCCCGAGCTGGCTGAGGCTGCCGCTGAGGTTGGGGCCGTAGTCGGATTTGAGCAGCGGTTCGAACAACACCAGGGCGCCGCGGGCGGGCCGCAGGCTGGCGTTATCGGTGAGAGGCGTGATCACACCCATGTAGAGCTGGCCGTCGTCGCTGGGGCAAGCGAGGCGGCGGAAGCTGTTCAGCGTGACGAGGGCGGGCAGCTGATCGCGGGCGCAGCGGATCAGCTCCTGCGGCATACCGCCACCGACTCCATGGCTGTTGGTGGTGGCCGCATGGCGGCGGCGGATGCCGCGGCTGTAGGTGAGCAGGGTCTTGCCGCCGGGGCCGAAGATCACCATGCGGGCCTCGCCATCGAACAGCGAGGTGCTGGCCACGTCGAGGCTGACGAAGCCGGGATTGCGGCCGGCGGCGAACTCGTAGGCGTCGTCCCAGTGGCCCCAGTCGAAGACGGTGCGCTTGACGCTCAGCAGCGCCGCCATCACCACCTCCAGCTGTTCACGGCGCTGGGTGTCTTTTTCAATCCTGATGTTGTCACTGCGCCGGGCGATCTCTAGGCCGAGCAGCGGGGTGAGCAGCAGCAGGGCGGCCAGGCCGGGCAGGCGGGCTTTGGCCCGGTTCAGCGAGTGCCGCTCGTCTTTCCACCAGGAGTGCAGCAGAGACCACGGGCGCTGCCGCTGCCACAGAGAGGGAAGTCGCCGTGGCTTGAGAAGTGCCCCGAGCAGAGGATGCATCCATGCCTTGCCCCGGAGCCAAGCCTAAGGAGGTCGGACGGTTCGGGCCCGGCCGCCTTAGGCCTGCGGGTCGAGCCAACCGGAGCGTGGGAACACCGACGGGCATACATCCGCGCAGGAGCCGGACGGGATGGCAGGTTCGAGGTGAGGACAGTGGCCGGCACGGTTCTGCAGAAACTTCTGCATCATCGCCAACATCGACCACGGCAAATCGACCCTGGCCGACCGCCTGTTGCAGGACAACGGCACCGTGGCGGCAAGGGCGTTCTACAGCCCCTCTGAGAGGGCGACAAACCTTTCACCGCCGTGGATGACCTGGCCGTAGGCCAGCCGCTCCAGGCTAGGCGGTAGTGGAACAGCAGGTGCGGAAACGGCTTTCCCCGCCGGGTGATCTCCACACGTTTGACCTTGGTGAAGTCGCAGAACCCGATCTCGCCGGGCTGGTAGGCCAGCGGGAACATCACCTCGGGTGTTGGGCCATGGAGGGCCTTCCAGTGCTGCACCCGTCGCTGCAGGGTGCGGTTGAGTGAACTCCAGTCCTGATCTGGCTTTACTCCTGCAGGTGTTCCAACACGGTGGTGGGTGTCAGGGCAGGGTGGCGTTCCAGCAGCGGGAGTAGCAGCGGATCCCAGACCTCGGCCAACGGGTCTGGACGTCGACGTCCAGGGGGTTTGGCGGCTTTGGGTTGCAGCCGGCCTGAATCAATCCGGTGGGCACTGCTCACCCAAATGCCCGCCGGAGCGGCGGCCACCTCTTGGCGGCGGCCGGCTCGTCGTTTGGACACGTACAGCGCAATCTGTTAGGTGGTGAGGGGAGCAGGCATGACCCGGTGCCCTGCGCATGGCAACCGGATTCAGCTGAACCACTCCAGAGCGGTCAACCTGTTTGGCGCGAACCCTCAACCAGATTGTCGTCGGACAGACGTTGATCAATGCAGAGCACGAAGGAAGTGCCGCTGGCGTGCTCCAGCCTCATGGCCAGGGTGCGGCAGGGCTGGCCGGTGGCCAAGCTGATGTAAGTGTCAGTGATGTACTGATGGAGACCGGTGTCAATCAAGCTGAAGAAGTACTCCTTGTTGGCGTGGTCGGTGCCCCGCGTGGCGGGCGTGAACAGGCGGTTCCCGGACGGGCGTAGCCCCCTGCCCAGGTGTGTGTTGCTGATCTGCAGGCCGTCCCCGTCGAGCAGGTAGGCCGCTTCGATGGCGGTGTTGCTACTCACCCAGTTGGCAAGGCCGCTGTCGAACGCGCTGGCAGCGCTGTGGCGTAGGCGTTCACATCCTGCGAGGGCCAGAGTGATCAAATCGAAGCTCTCCTTGTGCCGGGCCTGGATGGTGGCCACGGCCTTGGCCCGCTGGCGGCAGGCGGCTTCCATCAGCGCTGGCTGCAGGACCGCCAAGTGCAGATCCGCCGATGGCTTGGCGCGCGCAAAGTGATAACCCTGAAAGAACTCCGCTCCGAGGGCGGCGCATGTGTCCAGTTCTGCCTGGGTTTCCACCCCTTCGGCCACCACCAGGGTGCCGATGGTCTTTCCGAGTAGGACCAGTGACTTCATGGTTTCCTGTTTGAAGAAGTCGCTTTCGACTCCGGCGATGAGACTGCGGTCGATCTTGATGATGTGGGGCCGCAATTCGGCGATGCGGGGCAGGTTGCTGTGGCCGGTTCCCATGTCGTCGATAGCGATCAGGAAACCGAGTTCACGATGGCGCTCCACGAAGCGCTTCAGGGTCACCGTGTTTTGCACTTTGGTTTCGTTGAGCTCGATCACGATGTCACTGGGTTCCAGACCCGTGGCCAGGGTGGCCTCAAGCAGAGCTCCAGAGCCCTCCACCCCCTCGTCGATCAATGAGCTTTCGAAGTTGAGAAACAGAAAGGGTCGCAGGGACCGGGGCAGGTTGAGATCCCGGTAACGCTCCATGGCAAGGGTGCGGCAGCGGCGATCGAGTGCCAGCAGCCTGCCTTCCTTGCGGGCCTGGGCGAACAGCTGTCCGACACCCATGTGCTTCGGTCGCGCGAGGGCCTCGAGGCCCACGACAGCGGTTTGCTTGAGGGAGATGATTGGTTGAAAGTGAATGTCCAGCTGATCCGATCGAGGGTCCATATTCCCTTCGATCGATGTTTGCAAAGGCTCAGCATGATCCATGGAGTGCGCATGATGGCTGACTGCGGTGGTAGCCATCAGCAATGAACCCTAGCGGTTTTCCTGCAACATCGCTATCAGCCTTGCCGAAGGAGGATTCGCCGATGGCTATTCCTTCCGTGGTTTGAGGGTACCTATCTCTGATCTGACTTCTCCACGATTTGCCCCAGCAGGCGACTTCAGCGACGGCCCTGTCCCCCTCGAGTGACACGAGCCTGACTCGGTTCCGATGGGCTCGAGATCCAAGCAGTTGAATGGACCCTGGCTATCGGTCCAAGGACGAAACCCTTCCGGTGCTATGGCGATGGGTGCTCTCCCTGGATAAGACCTGGGAGGTCGCCCGGTTTCAGGAAAGATGTCACCCTTCTCATTCGTACACCCGGGGGCTTGAGGATATGACCAATGCAGCTGAGGTTGTGAACCCACTGGATCTGCATGGGCACGAATCAGCTCCCTTCACGGGCCTGCTCGCTAGCCGAATATCTCGGGCAGGAGACAGTCCGGCGGGGTTATCTTGATACGACTGGACGCTCGATCGGGGTGGTCGATGATGGGGCCAATTGTGAACCAACGTTTGCTCTGGATGACTGCGAGGTCAGTTTGCTCTTCCCCAGCCCAAACCCAGTCGGGAAACGCGGATGACAACAAGTCGTGAGGGGCGTCCGCTGCAACAGGGTCAAGAATGAATACTGGGTCTGGAATTCATTGATCCCCTCAACCCACCAAGGCAGTACCTTGTCTGTTGAAGCTAGGAGGCTGCTGAATACCTCTACAGAAGCCGGGTGATTCTGGGTGAACGCGGTCAATCGATGTTTTCCTGCGCCCCGGAATGAAACCGCCAGCCGATATACGGCTGGAACTGTCTCCTTGTTGATCGTTACAAGGTGCCGATAGGAGGTCCGAAACGCGTTTCTTCAGCCTCCTAGATGCAATGCCAAGCCTTGTTGTGCTTGAAGAGGTGCCAATCATGGCGGCTACCGCTTCAAGTGCACGAATCATTGCTGGTTGAGGTGGGTGCCTCTTACTGGACAGATCTGGCCCCTGACATCGTTAACTCCGGGCGGGAGGAACAGGGTTCGATCTCAGCGTAGACCTCATGGGGAGTTCTGCCTCCCAGGGAGCTGTGTGGCCTTACATGGCAGTACCTCCACAGGAATCGGGCCAGGCTGATTTCAGCCTCCCAGCCATCGCTGTAGGCGTGCAGGTGCACCTCTACTCGGCTTCGCCGAGAAGCCTGCGGCCACGTACTTGACCGTCCGCCACAGCCTCTCCACCAGGATGTTGTCGTAGCAGCGCTTCCCTCCTCACCAGCTGATCTGAATGGCTTCAGCCTGCAGCCTGACCACGAAGTCACCAGAGGTGAACTGAAAGCCCTGGTCGGAGTGGAAGATCTCTGGCTTGCGATCACCGTCAAGCGCCATCTCCAAGGCATCCAGGCAGAACTCCGTGTCAAGGCTGTACCGCATTCGCGGAAGCCAAAGGCTACGAGAGCTTCCAGCTGCGTACGTCTCTGGAGAAAAGGTCCACGATTGCCACCAGGTAGAGGAATCCCTTCTGCAGCGGGATGTAGGTGATGTCGGTCGCCCAGACCTGATCCACCCGGGTGACCTGCTTGAGATCCACCAGGCAGGGAAACCGCTCCGATGGCTTGCCGGGCACGGTGGTGCGGGGCTTCTGGTAGATCGCCCGTAAACCCGTGCGACGCATGAGGTTTCGCACCCGGTCACGGCTGATCGGGATCCCCTCTCTGGCCAGGTAGTCCACCAACCGGCGGCTGCCGCTGCAGGGATCCTCCAGGTAGAGGGCGTCAATCCTGGCCATGATCCGCAGGGTCGATTCCCGCACCGCAGTTGGCTGGTAGTAGAGCGTGGACCTGGGGAGGCTCAGCAGCGCACATTGCCTGCCGATGTTGAACTCTGGATGGTCGTGATCGACCAGCTTGCGCAGTTCACGGGCATCAGAGCAGCTGAGACTTTTTTTGAGCCACTCCAGCTCCATCTGCAGCTTGCCGTAGCCGTCAGGCTTCTGCGCAGCAGTACTGCTGGAAGAGCTCCGCCTCCTTGACCTGGCTCTCGTCCTTGTCCATGGCCTTCTTGCCCCGGGTGAACAGCTCACTTGCACCATCCAGCAGCTGTCTCTTCCACTGACTCACCTGGATCGGGTGGATGGCGTGACCTCCTGGATCGTCTTGCGGCCACTGATCGCCTCCATGGCGACTCTGGCCTTGAACTCGGGGCTGTGGGTGCGGCGCTTGCTCATTGGTGAGAGCCCCCTTTCAAGGGTGGTGCCACCCCTCAGAGGTTAACGATGGGCGCTGTCCAGAAAAACCAGTCCACCTCAGACGTCTTTGCCTGCCAAAGGCACCGTGCCAAAAACCGTGCCTAGCTCGCTCCCTTTTGGGTGTTTTCGTGCCTAACCAGTGCCTAGTGGGTCCCGACCCCTGCGGACAGGCTATTTCGTAAATGCCAGTTACCGGAAGGGATCTGACCGATGGGGGCAGGGGGACTTGAACCCCCACAGCCTTGCGGCCTGCGGATTTTAAGTC
This sequence comes from Synechococcus sp. MW101C3, assembly GCF_002252635.1. Classification (NCBI taxonomy): domain Bacteria; kingdom Bacillati; phylum Cyanobacteriota; class Cyanophyceae; order Synechococcales; family Synechococcaceae; genus Synechococcus; species Synechococcus sp. MW101C3. The sequence goes on along the minus strand of NZ_NQKX01000003.1, from coordinate 157,957 downwards.
CGCTGCGTCTACCGGTTCCGCCATGCCCCCGCGTACTGATCCTAGATTTGCCGCACCCTGCCTCTTCCTCCGTGCCGTTGCCCGGGTTTCTCAGCACCCTGCCGCTTGACACCCTGCTGGTGCTCGGTGCCTACCTGCTGCTTGGCGGGGCCTATCTGGTGGTGGTGCCGCTGGTCCTCTTCTTCTGGATGAACAAGCGCTGGATGGTGATGGGCAAGATCGAGCGCACGGCCGTCTACGGCCTGGTGTTCCTGTTCTTCCCGGGCATGATCGTGTTTTCGCCCTTCCTCAACTTCAGGCTTGCCGGCCAGGGCGAATGACGCGCGGCCAGGCACTGCTGCTTGGGCTTGGCGTGTTCGGCCTCGGTGGCCTTGGCTACTGGGGGTTCAAGGCGGCCGGCTTCGAGGGCTTTTCGGCCGGCATCGCCGCCGAGGCTGTTCTGATCTTGATCGTGCTCGGCTGGACGGGCAGTTACCTGCTGCGGGTGGTCACCGGCAAGATGACCTTCATGGAGCAGCGCCGCCAGTACCGCGCCGGCTACGACGCCATCACCGCCGAGCAGCTCCAGAAGGAGTTCGACGCCCTCAGCCCTGCCGAGCAGGAACGCCTGCTGCGTGAGATCGGCCAGCTCAAGGACGACGCCAGTCTTTGAGCCAGCGCGGCTGAGGCATTGGGCCCAGGGCTTGCTGGGACGTCCTGCCAGCGACCCCATAGGCTCACGGCCAGAGCGTGCAGGATCCGGCTCCGAATGAGCGCCACCCCGTCCAGCAATGTCGCCGCCAGCGGCACCACGGCCATCCAGGCACGGTTCAGCCAGCTGCAGGCGCAGGGCCGTTGCGCCTTGATGCCGTTCCTGATGGCTGGTGATCCGGATCTGGCCACCACCGCCGCCACCCTGCTCGCCCTTCAGGAGGCCGGCGCCGACCTGATCGAGCTGGGCATCCCCTACAGCGATCCGCTGGCCGATGGCCCGGTGATCCAGGCGGCCGCCAGCCGCGCCCTCGCCGCCGGCACCACGCCGGGCAAGGTGCTCGACATGCTCACCGGCCTGCGCGGTCAGCTCACCACTCCCCTGGTGCTGTTCACCTACAGCAACCCGCTGCTCAACCGCGGCATGGACACCTTCTGCCGTGAGGCCGCCGCTGCCGGCGCCGCCGGCCTGGTGGTGCCGGATCTGCCGTTGGAGGAAGCGGAGCGGCTCTCGCCGATCGCCGCGGCGGAGGGGCTTGATCTGGTGCTGCTGGTGGCCCCCACCACCCCATCCGAGCGCATGGGGCGCATCGCCGCCGCCAGCCGGGGCTTCACCTATCTGGTCAGCGTCACCGGGGTCACCGGTGTGCGTGCGGCGATGGAACTGCGCGTGGGCGGCCTGGTGCAGCAACTCAAGGCCATGGGGCCCACGCCGGTGGCCGTGGGCTTCGGCATCTCCGGGCCGGAGCAGGCCCGCCAGGTGCGCGATTGGGGCGCCGATGGCGCGATCGTGGGCAGCGCGCTGGTGAAGGTGATGGCAGCGGCAGCGTCCGCTGCGGAGTCGGTGCCGGCGGCGGCAGGTGCCTATCTGACCGGCCTGCGCCAGGCCCTCGACAGCTGAGCGCCCTGCCCATGCCCCCCCAGCCGCTCGATCTACCCTTTTCCGAAGCCTGCGAGCGCAACAAGCAGCCGTTGCTGGAGGCGCTGCGTACGTGGCTGCCCCAGCCCCCCGACCGGCCGGCACTGGTGCTGGAGGTGGGCTCGGGCACCGGCCAGCACGGCGTGCATTTCAGCCAGCACCTGCCCGTACGCTGGCAACTCAGCGACCGGCCTGAGCACCTGCCGGGGCTGCGGCGGCGCCAGGCGCACGCCAGCGCCGACGGCGCGCTGGCCGTCGGCCAGCTGCTGCCGCCGCTGCAGCTGGATGTGACCCAGCCTGACTGGCCGGCCGGTCCGTTCGATGCGGTGTTCAGCGCCAACACCGCCCACATCATGCCGGCGGCGGCCGTGCCCGCTCTGTTCGCCGGCAGTGCCCGGGTGCTGGCTGCGGGTGGGCTGTTTCTGCTTTACGGCCCCTTCCACGACGGCGGTGTGCACACCAGCGCCAGCAATGCCGCCTTTGACGCCCACCTGCGCGCGATCGATCCCGCCATGGGGGTGCGCGACAGCCTGAAGCTGATCGCCATCGCACGTGCTCAGGGGCTGGTGCCGGAAGCGGATCTTCCGCTGCCGGCCAACAACCGCCTGCTGGTGTTCCGCCGCTCTCCCGCCGGCGGCTGACGCACCGGCACCTGAGGCGCTGGCGTCCGGCTCAGGCCGGTCCGTCGAGCACGAAGCGGTAGCGCACATCGCCGCTGCGCAGCCGGGCGATGGCGGTGTTGATCTCGTGCATGGGCAGGCTTTCCACCTGGGGTTGGATGCCGTGCCGCGCGCAGAACTCCATCATCTTCAGCAGGCTGGCGGGTGAGGAGGTGGGGCTGCCGGTGAACTGGCGCCGTCCGGCGATGAACGGGAACACATTGAAGGGGATGGGCTCCAGCGTCACACCGAGCTGGTGCAGCCGGCCCTTCGGTGCCAGGGCGTTCACCACCGCGTCCCAATCCAGCGGTTGGTTGGTGGTGTTGATGATCAGGTCGTAGCGGTTCGGCGTGGCGGCCAGATCGCCCAGCAGCTGGATCTCATGGGCCCCGAAGCCGCGCGCCTCCTCCGCCTTGGCGGGGTTGGTGGTGATGGCGGTCACCTGGCAGCCCCAGGCGCGGGCGAACTGCAGCGCCATGTGGCCCAACCCGCCGATGCCGATCACGCCCACATGGGCGGTGGGGGAGACGGCCTCGTCGATCAGGGGCGCGAACACGGTGATGCCGCCGCAGAACAGGGGGCCCGCCAGGGCTGGATCGAGGCTGTCGGGGATGGGGATCAGCCAGTCCTGCTGGGCTTTCACATGGCTGGCGAAGCCGCCGCTGCGGCCTACCACGCTCGCCTCCAGGTCGGCGCAGAGGTTCTGATCCCCCCCGAGGCACAGGGCGCAGTGGCTGCAGCTTCCGGCGATCCAGCCCAGGCCGCGCAGCTGGCCGATCAGCGTTTCCGGCACCCCTTCGCCCACCGCCACCACCCGGCCCACCGCCTCATGGCCGGCCACCAGCGGATAGCTGCTGATCCCCCAGTGGTTGTCGAGCATCGACAGATCGCTGTGGCACAGGCCGCAGTGCAGCACCTCCAGCAGCGCTTCGCCGGGGCCTGGAGGCAACAGCTCGGCGCTGCTGCGCTGCAGCGGGGCTCCGGCAGCATCAGCCTGCCAGGTGGTGATCTGCATGGAGCGTCCGTTGGCGTTGTTGACCCCAGCATGGCGATCTGCGCGGGCCTGGGAGCGGCCGTGGCCGGATCGCCATCAGGTTCGCCTCTTGGCGTGCTGATCGCTGGCCGCCTGGATCGCTGGTGGATGGGCCGTGCGGGTCATCCGGGTTGCTTTTGGATCGCCAGCTGAGGCGCGATGGTCTGGTTGGCGCCTACCTCCGCGCGCTGAGGGCTGCGCCTTGTTTTCTGCTCCTAACGTGAGGGGATGCCTGCGATCACCCAGGGTTGCCATACGTCCGGCTCGGCGGCGGCGCTGCCGGGCGGGGTGCGCCAGGTGGCCTTGATCGGCATGCCCAACACCGGCAAATCCACCCTCTACAACAAGCTCACCGGCGGCCGCGCCCATGTGGCCAACTGGCCGGGCCTCACCGTAGATCTGCTGCGCGGTGAACTGCCCAGCGATGCCTTCGGCAACGACTACCAACTGGTGGATCTGCCCGGCATCCATGACCTCAAGGGCAGCAGCGAAGACGAGGCGATCGTGCGCCGCTATCTGGCCACAGCCCCGCCGGATCTGATCGTGCTGGTGATCAACACCAGCCGCGCCGCCACCCAGCTGCGCCTCGCCCTGGAGCTGCGCGCCACCGGCCTGCCGTTCATCGTGGCGCTCAACATGAGCGACGAAGCCGCGCGCTTCGGCGTGAAGGTGAACGCGGTCCGCCTCAGTGAAGACCTGCAGGTGCCGGTGGTGCCGATCAGCGCCCGCAGCGGTCGCGGGGTGCCGGATCTCCTCGATCAGATTCATCGCCTGGAGGCGACCACCTTCCCGCCCCCGGCCCGGCTCGAGCCCGATGCACTCGACGCGCGCCTGCAGGCGTTGTCAGCAGCCTGTGTGCAGGCACCACACGGCCTGATCGACCGGCTCAGCCACCGCATCGACCGCTTCCTGCTGCATCCGGCGGTGGGGGTGCTGGCGTTCCTGGTCGTGATGTTGGCCATGTTCCAGGCGATCTACGCGATCGGCACGCCACTGCAGGAGCTGCTCGGCACTGCCGCCGATGCACTGGAAACCCGGCTGCTGCTACCGCTGCTGCAGTCGCTGCGGCTTTCGCCCTTCCTCGTGCACCTGGCCACCGATGGGCTCTGGCTCGGGCTCACCACGGTGGTGAGCTTCATGCCGATCATCTTCCTCTTCTATCTGATGATCTCCCTGATCGAAGACTCGGGCTATCTGGCCCGCTCCGCCTTCCTGATGGACGGCTTCATGCACTGGCTCGGCATGGATGGCCGCAGCTTCGTGCTGCAGATCATGGGCTTCGGCTGCAACGTGCCGGCGATCATGGGCACCCGGGTGATCCGCGACCGTCCCCGGCGGCTGCTGTCGATGCTGGTGATCCCGTTCTCGCTCTGCCAGGCGCGGCTGGCGGTGTTCGTGTTCATGGCCGGCGCCTTTTTTGTTCGCCCCTGGTGGGCGGCGGGGCTGGTGGTGTTCGGCTTCTACGTGATGAGCTTCGTGGCGGCGGTGCTCACGGCACTGCTGTTCAAGCACGTGTACCGCGGCCGCGAGGGATTCGTGCTCGAGCTGCCCCCTTACCGCACCCCCAGTCTCGACACCATGCTGCAGCGCGCCTGGCAGCAGATGGTGAATTTCTTCTTCACCACCCGCCAGTTCATCGTGATCGGCGTGATCGCCGTGTGGCTGCTCAACAACCTGCCGCCCGGTGTCGACCCCCTTTCCGGCCTCTCGCTGTCCGGAATGATCGGACGCACCTTCCAGCCGCTGCTCGGGCCGATCGGCATGAACCCCTCCCTCACGGTGTCGCTGATCTTCGGGTTCGTGGCCAAGGAAATCCTGCTGGGGGCGATGGCGGTGATCTATGCCACCAGCCAGGCGGGCCTGGGCGGAGCGTTGGTGCAGGCGATCACGCCGCTGCAGGCCGTCAGTTTCATGATGTTCACGCTGCTCTACACCCCGTGCCTGTCCACGGTGGCGGTGCAGTGGCAGGAATCGCGCAGCCGCGTGTTCGTGTTGGTGTCGCTGGCCTGGTCGTTCACGCTGGCCTGGGTGATGGCCCTGCTCACCTATCAGGGCGGCCTGCTGCTTGGTCTGGGCTGAGCGGATCAAGCAGCCAGCGGTCGGATCGCCATCTCCGCAGCATCACTGCGCCGCAGCATGAATTCAACCTGCCCGCAACGCACATGCAGCAGACCGCCGGGGAAGCCACGGCGCAGCACCTGCACTTCGGAGCCCGGCCGCAATCCCATCGCCCGCAGGCGGTCGTGGAGGGAGGGGAGCTGGGGCAGCGTGACCAGCACGACGACCTGACCGATCGGCGCGGTTGCCAGCGTCATGGTGGTGGACTGGAAGCGTTGTTCAACGTAGGAGGTGGGATGGCAGCACAACAGCCTGCCAACCGGCCGTCGCGGCGTGGTGACCGCCCCACCAAGATCTGCCCGGTGTGCGGCAGGCCGTTCCAATGGCGCCGCCGCTGGAGCGCCGTGTGGGAGGAGGTGCGGTATTGCTCCGAGCGTTGCCGGCGGCGGCGGGGCGGCACAGTGGAGCCTGCAACCCGCTGACCACGGCGATGGCGAAATTCGTGCTCTGGGGCACCTACTGCGAGGACGCCCTCACGCGGCGCACCCCCTTTCGGCAGGAGCACCTTGACGGCCTGCACCGCCAACATGCGGAGGGTGTGCTGCTCACGCTCGGACCCACCGAAGGCAGCACCCATGTGTTCGGCCTCTATGAGGCGGACGCCCTGGAGCAGGTGGAAGCGCTGGTGCACGCCGATGTGTATGCCCGCGAGGGCATCTGGACCGAGGTGCAGGTGTACCCGTGGATCCAGGCGATCGGATGACGTTGCGACCGTGAAGCGCGGAGGGGTTGCGTTCGCCGCCTGAGCGCGCTGTTCCTTCAGCCCACGGGAGGGGCCGGTTTCCAGTCGCGCAGGGCCTGCTCCCACACCCAGGCCGCCACCAGCTGGTCGCCGCCGTCGCCGAGCACCTTGGCGTAGCCGCTCATCTGGCCCTGGCCGGCGGCGGCGATCCTGGCGATGGCGTCGGGGCCGTCGATGCCCTGGCGCTGCAGCGCGGCCAGCTTCAGGGTTTTGCCGCGCCGCAGGATGTTGCCGCCGTTGATGTGACACCCCACGCAGTGGTTCTCGAACAGCTGGGCGCCGCTGGCCTGCAGGGTGGGGGTGTCTCCCCAGGCCGGACGGGGCCACCAGGCCAGCAGGATCACGGCGAAAACCACCAGCCAGGCCACCAGCCGGAGCCGCCTGAGGGCGGCGGGGCCGGGGTCAGAGGGGTGGGCGCAGGGAAGTGGCATGGGTGGCGGCGCCAGGGTCGGGTGGATCAGTCGTCGGCCTCGACATCTTCGCTGCCGGCGGGGATCAGCCGGATCTGCTTGCGGCCCAGCTTGATCTCGAATTCGTCGCCGGGTTTGAGATCCAGCATCGCGGTGTAGGCCTTGCCGATCAGCAGGTTCCCATTGCCTTGCACAGTGGCGATGTAGCTGAGCTTGCGGCCACCTTTGCCCATCTTGCTGGTGGCACCCAGATCCACACCCTTGGCCTCCAGCAGCGCCTCATAGAAGGCTGTGAAGTTGAGGCGGTCGGAGCCATCCTTCTTGGTGGAAACATAGCCACAGGCGCGAACGATTTCGGATTTCCCGACGTCGCCCATCTCCTTGACCTTGGCCAGCAAATCTGCTCCTTTGATCATGAGATCTTCTCCGTTGTACGTGCCTTGCGCTCTACAACTTACACGATGGATCGATCGCATGCGATCACCATCGCCTCACTCTGCGATTTCACGCTGGCCAGATCGTGCTTAAAGATCAGCGCCTCGAAACGCCTCGGGAGTACGCCCCGGTCCGTCAACAGTGGCCATGTGATGCCGATGGAGGCCCGCCACTTTGTGCTGAGGTGTCCATCGGCCGGCTGCGGATCCGGCACCAACCCACAGCCTCAGCATGGCAGCTTCGTCCTCTTCTCCTCGTCAACACTCAGGCATGGGTGAATAACTGGGAAGATAACGAAACCCATGGCTGCAGCGAATGTACACTTCGTTCCCCCTCGCTTTAAGGCACGGCGCTTTTGCCAGGCTGCAGCCGTGCTGATCCGTCGTCTCACTCCCGACGATCACACCGCCGTCATCGAGGTGTATCGCGATGCCGTGCACACCCAGGCCCCTGCGCTTTACAGCCCGCAACAAGTGGCGGCCTGGGCAGGTCTGCCGCTCAACCGCCCGGACTTCAGGCTCACTCTGGAGCGGGGATTCGGCTTGGTGAGTGAGGGTGAACCCTCCGGCACCGATCCCGTGCCGCCCATCGAGGCGTTCGCCGTGCTGGAGCCGCTGGATCGCGTTTCGCTGTTGTACTGCCGGGGCCGTTCCTGCCGCCAGGGCCGGGCCGGCGTCCTGCTGCAGGCCCTCGAAGCCCTGGCCCGCACCGCTGGGGTGGCCTCCCTGCGCACGGAGGCCAGCTTCATCTCCCGTCCGCTGTTTGAGCGCCAGGGCTGGCAGGTGATGGCGATGGAGGATCTGGAACTGGGAGGGGTGTCGTTCCGGCGCTCGCTGATGCACAAAACCCTCGATTCCGCCCCGCCGGGATGATGGACAGGTTCAGCATCAGGGTCCATGGCCGAAAGCGATCTGCAGCAGTTCCGCGCCAAGGTGAGCCAATTGGTGGCCTTCGTGGCCCTCAGCGACGCCGACCCCGACGTGGAGCAGGCCCTGCGCGATTGCAGCAGCCATCACGAGGTGGTGGCACTGGCCCGCCGCCACGGCTTTGAGATCGGCCGCCGCTGGGGCGAACACCTGGCGCCTGCCGCTCCGGGTGCCGACAATCTGCTGGCCAGCACCTGTCCGCCGCCGGGTGAAGAGCGGCTGGATCTGCTGCTCGACACCCCCGATCTACGGCTGGAGCGGATCCATTCCTGCGCCTGGTCCACCCCTGCCGGGCAATGGCAGAGCCAGGCGCTGGAGGAGTGGGTGCTGGTGCTGCGCGGTGGCGCCCGCCTGGCCTTCGCCGATGAAACCACCAGCCGGGAGCTGGTGGCGGGCGACACGCTGCGGATCGCCCCCGGACGGGCGCACCGGGTGGAGACTACGGATCCTGCTCCGGGAACGCTCTGGCTGGCGCTGCACTGGCGTTTACGTTCGTGATCTCGGCGCGGCGCACCAGCCAGTAGCCCCCGGACAGCGACAGCACGGCCAAGCCGAGACCCACCAGCAGCAGCGGTTTGTCTTCCGAACCCGGAGGGAGCACGATCACCTTCCGCGCCACGGCCGTGAGCGCCGTGATCAGCACCAGCTCGATCTGCACCACGTGATGGCGCAGGTAGGCGGTGACGTTCTGCAGCACCTCGAGGGCGATCAGCAGCGTGAGCAGATCGCCGAGCAGGCGGATCAGGTCGTCGCCCAGCCAGCCGGTGTTGGGATCAAGGAATTGCTGACCCACCGCACCGACGAACTGGACGCCGGCCGCCACCAGCACAATGCAGAGCATCACCGAGAGCACCTTGGCGAGTGCGCGCTCGAATCGGTCAACGAGATGGAGGAAGGCCTCGTCTCCCGCTTTGCCACGGCTCCAGCGCATCAGTTACCGAAGGGGGTGTACTGGGGTTTGGCGCGGGTGTCGCCAGGAGGGTTCTCGATCTTGGTGTCACAGGTAACTGAGCCATCGGCCGCCGTGACGCAGTTGGTGGGCACGATGCGGGTGGCGGGACCCACGTTGCTGCCCGGACCCAGCAGGTAGCCCTCGCGCTGGGCGAAGGCCGGGACAGCGCCCAGGCTGCCGAAGCTGATCAGGGAGCCGCTGACGAGCAACATCAGCGATCGGCCCATGGCTGGGCCGGTTGGTGGACGACGGGGGGGCAGCATCGGAGGGAGGTGAATGCTCCCACTCTGCCTGCGGGGATCAGTTCTCGCCGTCCTGCAGGATTTCCTGCAGCAACAGATCCAGCTGTCCATCGAGCTGCTCATCCGGACGGCCTTCCAGCTGCTCACCCAGCCACTGCTCCTCAATGGCGCAGAGCTGGGCGGCGAGCCGGGCCAAGCCCTCCTCCTGCTCCAGCCGCTGCAGTTCTTCGAGCAGCACGGGCATGCGGATGGAACCGGCCCGCAACGCCCGGCGCAGATCCGACTGGGTGCGGCCATGGTGACGCATCCATTCCTTCAGGAAGGTCTGCAGATCCTCCAGTTGCGGGGAGGTGAAGGAGGCCATCAACGGGTGGGCGGGAACCAGCGATCCAGTTTGCGGCGTGCCCGTGACCGGATATCCGGGGTGAGGTGGCTACCGGTGAGCCCCAGCAGGGCGGTGAGCGCCACCAGATCATCGCTGAAGCCGGCCACTGGCACGAAGTCAGGGATGAGGTCGAGGGGCAGCAGCAGGTAGGTGAGTGCCGCCAGCATCGTGAGGCGCACCTGCGGCGGGGTCTGGCCATCGAGCAGCAATTCCAGACATTCCAGTGCGGGCAGAGCGATCGCTCGGCCGGCGCGCCGCAGAAGCCGCTGCAGCAGCCCCTCATCCACCACGCTGCTTTCCAGCACCTGTGCATCCACGGTGCGGTCGGCATCGCCGGAACCATCGGCATTGAAGCCGGAAGATTCAAAACCAGCGTCGCCTGGGGTGGCTTCTCCTGGCGTCATCACTCACTCCCAAGCACCGAATCTGTTCATCATCGCGGCCACGCTTCCAGAGTTCCAGGGCGGACTTCTTGCTGGAGAGGACGGTGATCACGGCCTAGGCCACGCCCGCCAAGCCTGCTTGTGTGCCGGCCTTGCGCAGTTTGCGCAGGGCGCGTTGCACCACCTGGCGGCAGTATTCGCGGCTGCAGCCCAGTTGGCGTGCCACTTCGGCAAGGGTGCGCCACTCGTGCTGTGCGTCCAGGCCGAAGCGCAGGATCACCACCGTGCGCTCCCGTTCTGTCAGCTGGGCCACTTCGAGCAGGTTCCAGGCGATGGCGGCCCGCTCCTCCTGCTCGGCCCGCTCCATCGGTGGCACTTCATTGCTGGGCAGCACATCCACCAGCTCGGAGGGATCCGCCTTTGATTTCACAATGCCCTGCAGGCTCACGGTGACACTGCGCAGTTCGCAGCCCAGCAGCTCTTCCACATCGGCAACGGGAACGTTCATGCAGGCGGCCAGCTCACGCGATGTGGGCGTCAGGCCATTGAGCTGCAGCAGCTGCGCCTTGGCGGCCCGCAGCCGTGTGAGTTTCTCGTTGACATTCACCGGAATCCGGATCATGCGGCTCTGGGTGGAGAGGGCCCGGTTCAGGCCCTGACGAATCCACCAATAGGCATAAGTGCTGAAGCGGTGGCCGCGGGTGGGGTCGTACTTCTCCACCGCCCGCGCCAGGCCGATCGTGCCCTCCTGGATCAGGTCGAGCAGGTCAAGGCCCTTGCCCTGGTAGCGCTTGGCCAGGTTCACCACCAGGCGCAGGTTGGCGACGATCATCTGCTCCTTGGCGCGCATTCCATAGCGGACCGTGCGTGTTTCGATGCTCGTGAGCGGGGTGGGTTCGCCGTTGCGTCGGCTTGCGCCGCAACGTTCTTCGATCTCCACCATGGCCTGAACCTTGCGGCCCAGCATGAGTTCCTGCGCGGGGCTGAGCAGTTGATGTCTGCCGATCTCGCCAAGAAAGGCACTGAGTGAGCTAGCCATATGTTCCTGATATCTGTTCCGACCCTACGGTGCTTTTGAAGATAAAAGAGGAGCTATAGAAAGACTTCCAGTTTCTCAGGTTCCAGTGGCAATTATGGGGCTATTCCGTTCCGTTATCCCTACCTGAATCTGCCTCTAAATGATGGTGAAACACAGCAAGGTGCGGCGGATCTGCTGCGTCTTGAGTTGTCGTTGCGTCCGCTTGCCCTGGCGTTGCGGGCGATCGGCGGCGTCGGGCCGCTACCGTCCCCGCAGATTTGATCCCACTGGCGATGCTCGCCTTCGCACCGCTCCTCTCTGCGCACCTCGCCCCGCTGCCCGCCTTCGTGTTTCCCACCGGCGTGCTGCCCAGTGCCGGTGTGGCCTATCTGCACTACATCAGCGTGATGCTGTGCTTCGGCGCGCTGGTGCTGGAGCGGCGCCTGATCCGGGCGAACCCCAGCAAGGAGGTGGCCACCACCCTGGTGATCACCGACATCGTTTACGGCATTGCGGCGCTCACCCTGCTGCTCAGCGGCATCCTGCGGGTGCTGCATTACGGCCAGGGGGCCGATTTCTACACCGAAAACCCGGTGTTCTGGTGGAAGGTGGGCCTTTACCTCGCGGTGGGTGGCCTTTCCCTGTACCCCACCATTACCTATATCCTCTGGGCCCTGCCTCTGCGCAAGGGGGAGTTGCCCGAGGTGAGTGAGGCCCTGGCAGGCCGTCTGCGTTGGATCCTCAATATCGAGCTGGTGGGCTTCGCGCTGATTCCACTGCTGGCCACCCTCATGGCCCGCGGCGTGGGCCTGGCGGCCTGAGCTGGGGCGTCCCGTGCGGCTTCGGCCCTGCCGGCTGCGGCGCTTCCTGGTCCAGGCGCTCGCTGCTTGCCTGGTCTGGCCAGCCGGCCAGGTCACCGCTCTTCCCCTCCCGGATTCGGGGTCGTGGAGGGCAGCGCGGGTGTATCTCCCTCCAGTTCAAGTGGGCGAGGTTTCAGGCCGGGGCCCGGCGCCTGCTGCCCTGGATCCCAGCACCGATTGCCCACCGGCGCTAGCCGCACGGCCATGGCGGACCGGCCCAGCCGCCACTGGCGGTATGGACACAGCCGCCGGCCTGCAGGCCGTTCAGCCCCCACCTGATCCAGCAGCTTCCTCCCTCTCCGCGCAGCCCCCAGTGGGCTACAGCCACCGGCTGACGCCCACGCCCGCCGGTTGGGCGCGCCTGGCGCGCTGGTGCGTCTGGGTGGAGCCTGCCGCTGCCTCTGGAGCGATTGCCCCCGCTGCGGCGGCGTCCCTGGAGAGTCGCTGGCAGCAGGCGGTGAACGCGGCGCTGGCCAGCTGGGCGGAGGAGCTGGTGATTGTGCGGGTGACGGATCCGGCGCAGGCGCAGGTGCTGGTGCGGCGTCAGCGGCCGCCGCTGCGGGAGCTGGGCGGGCGCCTGCGTGCCAGCCACGGGCGCGCCTCGCTGCAGGTGCTGGAGGTGCAGCGGGCCGGTCGCTGGCGGCTGGAGCCGCGGGTGGAGGTGCTGATCAGCCCGGGGCAGCGTCAGCTGGCCATTCAGGCCACCGCCCTGCACGAGCTGGGCCATGCCTTCGGCCTCTGGGGTCACAGCGACGATCCGGCCGATGCCCTGGCGGCGGTGCCCGGCCGCCAGCCAGTGGTGGCGCTCACGGCCCGGGATCGGGACACCCTGCGCTGGCTGCAGGCCCAGCCCAGCCGTTTCGGCCAGCCGCTGCCTGCACCGGCTGCCGCGCCGGTCCCCGTTCAGCCGTGACGCCGGGGCGCCCCCCGCCGTTCGGCCAGCACCTCCAGCACCCGGCGCCATTCGACCCCGTGATGGGCCAGCGCCACCTGCAGGTGAAAGATCAGGTCGGCGGCTTCGCCGGCGATGCCGGCGGCATCGTCGTCCTTGCAGGCCATCACGAATTCAGCGCTTTCCTCGCCGATCTTCTTGAGGATGCGGTTATCGCCCCCCTCCAGCAGCTTGTTGGTGTAGCTGCCCGCTTCCGGCTGCTCGCGCCGCGCCACGATCACCCGTGCCAGCTCGGTGCAGGCATCGGCCGGCGGCGGCAGCGCCACAGCCGGCGCCGCCGCCTGCGCGTGCGGCTCGCCGTCGGCAAAGAAGCAGCTGCGCGCCCCGGTGTGGCACGCCACCCCGCCCTTCTGCTCGATCGTCAGCAGCAGCACGTCGGCGTCGCAGTCGTAGCGGAGGCCGCGCAGTGTCTGGAAGTGGCCGCTGGTGGCTCCCTTGTGCCACAGCTCCTGGCGGGAACGGCTCCAGTAGTGCACCTCGCCGCTGGCCAGGCTGCGCGTGATCGCTTCCCGGTTCATCCAGGCCACCATCAGCACCGCCCCATCCAGCCAGTCCTGGGCCACGGCCGGAATCAGGCCGGCGGCATCGAAACGCAGCTGATCGATCCAGGCCGGCTCCACCAGGGGCGCTTCGATCTGAGTGGCTGGCCCGCCACCGGCCGCTGTGGGCGGCGCAGCGGCAGCATGGCGTTCCTCCATGGTGGTGTCCGCGCTAGACCTCGCGGCGGGGCGAAAGGATCCCCCAAGACTGACACCCCCCGAGAGGCGGCGATCCACGCTCCCCTGCCATGACCGCGGCCCACACCTGCTCCAAACGGTTCAGCGGCTACCCCTGCTGCCATCGCCAGTGGCGCCATCCCGGCCACTGCCGTTTCGTGCACGGCTACAGCCGCAGCTTCACCGTGTGGTTCCGGGCCACCCAGCTGGATGCCAACGGTTTCGTGGTGGATTTCTCCTCCCTGCAGCCGCTTGAGGCGAGGCTGGCCGTTCAGTTCGATCACACCTTCCTGGTGAATGCCGACGACCCACTGCTGCCCCAGTGGCAGGCGCTGCACAGCCAGGGCGCCCTCGACCTGCGTGTGATGGACAACGTGGGCATGGAAAGCAGCGCCGAGCTGGTGTGGGGGTGGGCGAACGAGCTGCTGCTGGCGCGCGATGGCGGCCGCGCCTGTTGCTGGAAGGTTGAGGCCCGCGAGAACGAAAAGAACGCCGCCTGCTATGAGGCCGTTCCCACCTGGTTTCAGCCGGTCCTGTGAGCCCCGAACGTCTGGCCACGGCCTGGGCCCTGTTTCAGGCCCTGCTGATCGAGGCGATGCCGTTTCTGTTGATCGGGGTCACCATCTCCACCCTGGCCCGCTGGCTCAGCCCGGGCGGGCAATGGGTGCGGCGCCTGCCAGCCCATCCATTGCTGGGGCCGCTCACCGGTGCCGCGCTCGGCTTTGCCCTGCCTGCCTGTGAATGCGGCAATGTGCCGGTGGCGCGTCAGCTGCTGGCCACCGGGGCGCCGCTGGCCACGGCGCTCGGTTTCCTGTTCGCGGCACCGGTGCTCAACCCGATCGTGGTGGCCAGCACCTGGGCCGCCTTCCCCAACCAGCCCTGGCTGCTGGTGGCCCGGCCCGTGGGGGCGGTGCTGATCGCGCTCGTGCTCGCCACCCTGCTGGCCCGCCTGCCGGAGGCGGCGCTGCTGCAGCCGGCGCTGCTGGAGGAACGGCAGCTGGTCCTGCCGCTCAGCCAGGTCAGCCTGCTGGAGCGCCGCAGCGGGGTGATCGGTGCTGACCCGCTGGCGGCCCAGGCCCTGGCGGCTGCTCCACGCCGCACGCCCCGCGCTCCGCTGGCGGAAATCCTGGGCCATGGCAGCCGGGAGTTCATCGAGCTGGCGGCCCTGCTGGTGTTCGGCTGCGTGATCGCCGCCCTCGTGCAGACGCTGGTGCCGCGGCCCTGGCTGCTGGCGGTGGGTGGGGCCCCCACCCTCTCGATCCTGGCCCTGATGCTGCTGAGCCTGGTGGTGTCGGTGTGCTCCAGCGTGGATGCCTTCCTGGCCCTGGGCTTCGCGGCCCAGGTCACCCCGGGTGCCCTGCTGGCTTTCCTGTTGCTTGGGCCCGTGATCGATATCAAGCTGGTGGGGCTGTTCGGCGTGTTGCTGCGTCCGCGCGCCATCCTGCTCACGGCCGTCAGCGCCGTGCTGGTCGTGCTGCTGATCGGTCAGTGGGTGAACCTGTGGCTGCTGTGACACTCCCCCGACGTCTGCGCGGCGGCCGCTGGTTGCGGCCCCTCGGCCTGGGGCTGTGGGGGGCCGTGCTGCTCCAGAGCGGCATCAGCGGCCGGCTGGATCTGCTGCTGAGGGCCGTGTTCCATCCGTTGGTGTGGATCAGCGGCGTGGTGCTGGTGGTCGTGGCGCTGCTGGAGCTGGTGGGAGGGGGTGGCGCCGCCCCCACGCCGCGGCAACGCACCGTGCTGCTGGTGGGCGTGGTGGTGGCGATCGCGGTCCTGCTGGTGCCACCGCGGCCCTCGTTCGCCGATCTCGCCGCCAACCGCGACCGCGAACTGCTCGATGAGCCGGGCCTGAATTTCGTGGTGCCGCCGGGCCAGCGCAGCCTCACCGAGTGGGTGCGCCTGCTGCGCAGCCAGCCCGACCCGAAGCTGCATGCGGGTGATCCGGTGCGGATCAGCGGCTTCGTGCTGCCCGTGCCCGGGGACCGTCCCCAGCTGGCTCGCCTGCTGGTGCGCTGCTGCCTGGTGGATGCCACGCCGGTGGGGCTGCCGGTGCTGTGGCCCCCGGGCCGGCCGCTGCCAAAGGCCGATCAGTGGCTGGAGCTGCGCGGCGTGATGGACACCGAACGCTTTGACGGCCAGACCCGCAGCGTGATCCGCGCGGAGTCGGTGCGACCGATCCCCCGGCCGGCGCGGCCGCTCGAACCATGAGGGCCCTGCGCCTGGCCCTGCTGGCTGGTGTGCTGCTGGCCGTCGCCCAGCAGCAGGTGCTGCTCCATCGGCCGCCGCGGCTGCTGGCGCTGGAGCAGGCGGCGGCCAGCTCCGGCCCGGCGGCCCTGAACCTGCGCTTCAGCCGGCCGATGAATCCCGGCAGCGTGGCGGCCCGCACCCGCCTGGAGCCGCCGCTGCGCTTCGATCTGCAGGGCGGTGGCAACCCGTTGCTGCTGCTGCCGGGCCAAGGGCAGCGGCTGGTCACCCCGTTGCGGCTGCAGCTGCAGGGCGACGACCGTCGTGGCCTGCCGATGCGTCCGGCCCTCTGGCAATGGGATCCGCGCGCCCATCTGCTGGCGGTGGTGCCGGTGGGCAGCGGTGAGCAGGTGCAGGTGCGGCAGCACGATGGTGGTTGGACGGCACTGTCTCCGGTGTGGAGCTCGATTACCGAGATCGAGCCGCTGGGCGATGGCTCCGGCTTGGGGATCGTGAGCCGGGACGACCAGGGGCGTCACCAGGTGTGGCGCCTCAACCTGCAGGAGCGCAACCTGGCGCGGGTGGCCGCCATGGACGCACCGCTGCGGCCCGATCTGGGCCGGGTGCGACAGACGGGCATCGATCGCTTCACACGCGAGGCGCTGCAGTACGCCCAGCTGAGCAGCAACCGGCAGGGCGATCTGCTGGTGCAATCCACGGCCATGACCCAGGGGCCGGAAGATCTGGTGCAGTGGTTCCGCGGCGGCGGCCGGCGACGTCTCGAGATCGAGGCCAGTGGACCGGTGGCGCTGCTGCCCGGCGGCGGTGAGCTGATCGTGCCGGAGCGGGAGGGGCTGTCGCTGCGCACCCTGCCGCCGCGGGAACCACGCCGCCAGATCCTGCCCGGCAGCCGCGACCTCAGCAGCTTCTGCCCGGTGGCGGGGCGGGCGCTGCTGGTGCGGCACTGGCCCGATTTCCGGCGCTCGCTGGAGCTGGTGGAGCCGGGGCAGGCACCGCGGCCGCTCTGGATCGGCAGCGCCGGGCTGGTGGCCAGCGCCTGCTCCCGTGGCGGCGAACGGGTGTGGGCGCTGCTGATCGAGGGCATCGCTGAGCCGCGGCTGATCCTGCTGGCCCTCGATCGCAACGGCGCGGTGCTGCAACGCCGAGTGCTGAGCGGCTGGGAGCTGGAGCCGGGCACCGGCCTCCACTACGACCCCACCGGCGAACGGTTGCTGCTCACCCTGCGCCGCCTGGAGCTCGACACCCCTGCCGGCGGCCCGCTCCAGCGCCGTGAGGCCCAGCCCGCCCTGATCGATCCGTTCAGCCTCGAGCTCACCTTGATCGACAAGCCGGTGCGCCAGGCCCAGTGGCTGCCAGCCGGCTGAGGGGCGCCCGCTCCCGCTCAGGCCAGCCGTTGCCGTGGGGCCAGCGCCAGGGCCATCAGGAAGCCCACCAGCTGCATCAGCACCACGCAGGGACCTGACGGCAGGTTCAGGCTGCCGGAGAGCAGCAGGCCCAGCACGGCGCAGATGGCGCCAAGGCCAGCGGCCAGCGCCACGTAGACATTGAACTGAACACTCACCAGCCGGGAGGCACAGGCGGGGATCACCACGAAGGCGCTGATCAGCAGCACCCCCACCGCCTTGATCGAGATCGCCACCACCACCGCCAGCAGCACGATGAAAAGGAGCCGGTGCAGCGGTACTGCCACCCCACGCGAGAGCGCCAGCGGCTCATCGAGCGTGAGCAGGATTTGGTCGCGGCGGGTGAGGCCCAGGTAGCCCACGGCAGTCAGCAGCAGGGCCACGATCAGCCCCAGGTCGAGCCAGGAGATGCCGAGGATGTCGCCGAAGAGCAGCTGATGGATGCCGCCCTTGTAGCTGCGCACGAAACTGAGCGCCACCACGGCGATCGCCAGTGACGACGAATAAACGATGTTGAGCAGGGCATCGGTGGGCAGCTGGCTGCGTTCCACCAGGCGGCTCACCACCAGGGCGAACAGCACCGCGAAGGGAATCAGCACCAAGGTGGGGTTGAGGCCCAGCAGGATGCCGAGGGTGATGCCGAGCAGGGCCGAATGGCCGAGCGCATCGCTGAAGAAGGAGAGCTGACGCAGCACCGCGAAACTGCCCAGCAGGCCGCCCAGGGCGCCGGTGAGCAGGCCGCCGATCAGGGCACGCTGCATGAAGGGCAGGGCCAGCAGCTCGGCCAGGGCCACGCCGTCGTTCATCGGTGGTGATGGTGGTAGGGCACATACCCCCGGCCGTAGACCCGCTCCAGCTGGGCGGGACTGAGGGCGTGATCGGGGGGGCCGGAGCAGCGCAGGCTGCGGTTCAGGCACAGCACGCCATCGCAGGTGCGCCGCACCATCTCAAGGTCGTGCGACACCTGCAGGATCGTCCAGCCTTCGCTGCGGCGCAGGTCGAACAGCAGGCCGTAGAACTGCTCCGCCGCCTGGCTGTCGAGGCCGGCCTGGGCCTCATCAAGCACCAGCAGGCGCCGGGGCCGCACCACGCAGAAGGCCAGCAGCACGCGCTTGGTCTGGCCGCCGGAGAGCTCGCTGATCAGTCGGTCGGCCAGGTCGCCGCAGCCGGTTTTCGCCAGCGCCTGGCGCACCGCCTGCCGCCGCCGCTCACCGCCGCGCCAGGGCAACTGCAGCCCGGGCGGATCCCAGCCGAGGCCCACGAAGTCGGCCACGCTGAGGGGGCAGCGGTAGCGGACGGTGAAGGACTGGGGCAGATAAGCCACCTGGGCCCGCACCGAAGCGGGCAGCTGGCCCTGGGGGCCCATCGGCCGACCCAGTAGCCGCACCTGGCCGCTCTGGCGCGGCAGGATGCCCAGCAGCGCCTGCACCAGGGTGCTCTTGCCGGCCCCGTTGGGACCCACCAGCGCCGTGTCGGTTTCCGCCGCCAGGGTGAAGCTCACCCCCTCCACGGCTGTCGTGCCCTCGCGCCGCACCGTGAGGTCGCTGACTTCGAGAACCATTTCCGCCATGGCTTCAGCCTACCGGCCGTGCGGGGGGATCCATCGCCCGGGAGATCGCTGCAGGTGGAAGCGCCGCCAGGTGGTGGGCTGCTGCCGCCAGTGCCGCTGGTCCGGGCCGGCTCACTTGCCGAAGGCCTTGACCAGATCCGACACGTTGCGGCGCATCTGCACGGTGTAGTAGCCGGGGTTTTCGCCCTCGGCCGGACCGGTTTCGAGCGGATCGAACACGCTCACCCGCACACCGAGGTCGCCGGCGAGGGCGTTGAACGAGCGGCTGCCTTCCTGCGGCTCGGAGAGCAGGGCCTTGAGATCGGACTGCTTCACCTGCTCGGCCACCCGTTGCAGATCGGCCGGGGTGGGGTTCTGCTCGGGCGCCTCCACCACGAAGGCGGTCTTGAGCTTGTAGCGCTCGGCGAAGTAGGGGGCGAAGTCGTGGAAGGCCACGAAGGTCTTGCCGGCGAAGGGCTTGAGCTGGGCGGCGAGCTCGGCATTCAGTGCCTGCAGCTCGGCGGTGAAGCTGGTGGCGTTGGCCCTGAACTGCTCCTTGCAGGCGGGCTTGGCGGCGATCAGGCCATCCCGGATCGTTTCCACCTGCTGGACGGCCCGCAGCGGATCGAGCCAGATGTGGGGGTTGATCGGGCCGTGCTCGTGGCCGTGATCATGCCCCTGGTCGTGCTCTTTGGCCGCCTCCTGGCTTTTCCCCGCCTCGCCAGCGGGATCACTTCCATGGTCGTGGCCATGGTCATGCCCGTGCTCACCACCGCCTTTCTCCGCGGCCTTCTCGTCCGCATTGGCCAGGGTCGCCACGCCGCTGCTGGTGTCGATCACGCGCAGCGTGGGGTTGTCGGCGCTGGCGATCAGCTTGTCGAGGAACGACTCCAGACCCAGGCCGTTCTTCACCAGCACGTCGGCCTTCTGCAGTTTCACCAGATCCGATGGGGTGGCCTGGAAGTCGTGGGGTCCAACACTGGTGGGAACCAGTGCCTGCACCGTGGCGCAGTCGCCCGCCACCGCCTTGGTGAATCCGGTGATCGGCAGGAAGGTGGTGACCACCTGCAGGTCGGTGCCGTTGCTGGCCGCCGGATTCTGGGCGGTCTGGCCGCAGGCGACCAGCAGGGCCGCAGAAGCCAGTACCGCCGCACGGCGCAGAAGGAGACGCATGGCAGGCAGAGGAGAGCGGGGATCCCGGCACCGAAGCGGCGAGGGGTCGAATTGAGAATCGTACTCATTTAGGTATGGCCTTCGCCTGTGCCTCGGCCTCTGCATCGCCGCCGCGCAGGCGCCGCCCTCTCACGGCGCTCCATAGGATCGGCGTTGACCCGCTGTCGTCCTGGCCATGGCTTCCGAGGCAGCCGTTCCTGTTTCGCAGAACGAGAGCCCGCTGAAGCAGAGCCCGCTCAACGCCAAACAGAGCCATCTGCTCGATCAGCTGCAGGCCGCCGGCCACGAGCTTTCCGGCCAGGACCTGCATGCCCGGCTGCGCGGCACGCCCCATGGCATGGGCCTGGCCACGGTGTACCGGCACCTGCGCCAGCTGCAGCAGCGCGGGCTGGTTCGTTGCCGCCATCTGCCCAGTGGCGAAGCCCTCTACGCCCCCACCGAACGGGACGAGCACCATCTCACCTGCGTCGATTGCGGCCGCACCCTGCCGCTGCGGGCCTGCCCCATGCACGACGTCCACCTGCAACCCCAGCAGCTGGACGGCTTCCGGCTGCTGTTCCACACCCTGGAGTTCTTCGGCATCTGCCCCAGCTGCCAGGCCCGCCACGACGCTTCCTGATCACCGCGCGGAAGGCCCGGCATGAAAGGCGGCTCTGCCACACCGTCACAGCGCCGCCTTGCCAAACCCAGGGTTCACAACTGCGCCAACCAGGCCAGCAGTTCTCGGCGAGCCTGCACGGACAGCTGTTCGTAGCGCAACCGCGAGGTTTCTGCTTCCCCTCCATGCCACAGGATCGCTTCTTCAAGCGTGCGGGCCCGACCGTCGTGGAGGAAACCGGCCGAGGCGTTCACCCGCTGCGTCAGGCCCAACCCCCAGAGCGGCGCGGTGCGCCATTCGCTCCCTGCCGCCCCCTGCTCCGCTACCCCGTCATCAAGGCCGGGGCCCAGGTCGTGGAGCAGTAGATCCGTATAGGGCCAGATCGTCTGGCCTTGCAGCACCTGCGCCACCGCCTGCGGAGAGCGGCCGGTGATCAGCTGGGGCACGTGGCAGCTGGCGCATTGCAGCGAGTCGAACAGCTCCTGCCCCCGCCGCACCACTCGGCTGGAGGCCGGCAGGGCGGTGCGAGGCGCTCCCAGGGTCTGGCTGTAGAAGGTCACCAGGGTCAGCTCCTTGTCGCTGATATCAGCCGCTTGCCCAGCGGCAGCCTTGCCGGAGCCAGGCGCGACCGCTGTGGTCAGGCCCATGTCATTGAGAAAGGCGGCGGTGGTCTGCTCGCGCACGGAAGCTGCCAGGGCCTTCCAGCCGAAGCGTCCCAGCCGCCGCTGACCGGAGTCAGCCACCAACCAGTGGGGACGGCCGGAAATGCCGTCGCCATCGTCGTCGTCGGCATCGGCGCGGCCCAGGATCACCGTCTCCGGCACTGCCTCCAGCAGACCCATGCCGATCAGCGGCGGCGCCACACGTAAGGAGCGGGCCACGCTGGCGGCCGCCAGATCAACGCCTTCCGGCCCTTTGAGGTGCACCAACGGCCGCCGCAGGCCCCCCTGCGCTTGCCATTCCACCTGTACAGCCGCATCGGGCCGCCAGCCCAACACCGCCCGGTCCCTCACCTGATGACCGAGGCCCGGCACGGGCCGGCCATCCGGAAGGGCCACCCGCACCAACGCTTCTCCCATCAGCGGTCGGCCGCGGCCGTTGCGCACATGGCAGGCGATGCAGGAGGCGGCATTGAACCGGGGGCCCAGGCCAGCACCGGGGGATCCGGCCAGAGGCACATGGGTGCGATCGAACAGCACATCGGAGATCAGATGGCGGTCGAGTTCGGCGGGGCTGAGGCCGGCGGCCGGTTGCTCAAAGGAAGCCGATGTGCGGTTGGCCACCGTCATCACTCCGGCGGCCCGCTGCGGATCAGTCGCCGCCACCTTGGGTTGCAGCCGGATGGCCAGCACCACCAGCAAGGCCAGCAGGCCCAGCATCATTGGCAGCACCAACCGCCACATCGGCGGCCTCTTGCAACAGTGGCGAGCCATCAGGACAGTAGGTGTGCCGACCGTTCCAGCAGTTTTGCGGTGCTGTGCAGCTGGGTGATCAGCTGCTGCATCGCCTGACGGGAGGAGGGATCAGCGAGGGCGTCGTTGAGCGGCTGGGGCAGGGCCTTGGCCATCGCCACCGCGGCGGCGCTCTGGGCGTCGATCTGGCTGGCCAGCTCCAGATCGCGCCCGCGGATCAGGCCAAGCAGCCCTGTAGCCAGTAGCACCCGCCGGGCTCCTTCCACGTTGGCCACCAGATCCGCTCGGGTGTTGCCGCTGGCGGCACTTTCCAGGGTGTGGGGATCGCGTGTGTTGAGTGGTTGGCCAAGCTTTTCATCGCCCCCCTCCTGGAGCAGGCCGATCACTCCCTGCAGCATCTCCTGCACCGCTGCGCCGGCTTCGCCAGGACTGCTGATCCGTGCCCCGAAGCCCTGCGGCTCCGACCAGCTGGCCAGCAGTCCTTCCGCCTGGTTGTGAAGATCAGCGGCCGCCAGACCCAGGTAGACGAGTTCGTTGGCGCTCAGTTGCTCTGCACTGGGAGGGCTGCCGGTTCGCCCGCCGTAGATCACCCATTCGATGCCGTGGAACCCCTTGGCGGTTTCACTGAGCGTGGCGAAGGTTTCGGGGCTGAAGCGTCCACTGCTCAGAGCAGTCGCGAGGTCCTTGCGGTTCACCGGCCAGTCGTCCATGGCCCCGTCGAAACCCTCCGTGGCGGCGGGGCCGAATGCCCAGCTCTCGCTGGTTTCCCAGGTCTGGCGGGCCGCCAGCCAGGCCTGGCGGGTCGACTGGAGATGGGCCTCGGTGGGTTTGTCCGTGAGGAGCCGGATGGCGTCCTGCAGAGCAGCTGTCTGCTTCACGAGCTGCGCATAGTTGGGCGTGACCACCGTCTCCACGAAGGACGTCACCACTGCCTGTTCTGTCGGAACCGCCTGATCCGTCGGCACAGCTGTGACGGAGTTGGTGCTGGGAATGCTGCAGGCACTCAGGGTGAGGCCCAGCCAAAGCGGCAGGCTCAGAGCGAGGCGGCGACACCGGAGCTGGATGTGCGTCATGGTCTGCGGCTGACAGCTGTCGGCACTGTCCCCCGGCTGCCTTGCAGCGCAGGGCCCATTGGCCACCCACCGGTGTGATGGTTGGCACCGGGTTCCGCATCCAGCACAAAGGGCCAGTGGCCGCAGGCCTGCCGGTCTTGGCACTGACGCCAGCGGAGCCTGTCACCAAAGACACCCGGCTCTGTGCCCGGGGGATGCCATCCGCTCCTCAGCCCGCACAATCTGTCTCCATTGGCCCTGATGCCCCATGCCCGGATCCCGCCTCAGCCTTTCATTCATCGCCGGGGTGCTAATCGCCGCGTCCACGGGTTGTGGATTCATCCCTGGCTTTCTGGTGCCTCAGAACCCGGGCCGCGACGACGCCAGCGAAGAGCGAGACAGCCGCGATGACAGCGACGACGACCGTGATGGGGGCGAGAAACGCAAAGGAAACGATGACGACGATGGCGATGACTGAGACAGCAGTCGCTGATTCGCACAGTGGTTGCGGGGACGGAATCAGCAGCGGATACCCCAAGGCTGGACTGGTCGGCAGGGCAACCGGCCACGATCAGTCCTGAGATCTTTGATAACGATTATCTTTTTCGCATCATTCACCTTGCCCCCAGCCCTCCATGACCCAGCCTCTGCTTCGCCTGATCGTTCCTGGCGCCCTCTCTCTGCTGGCGCCGCTGGCCCCCGTTGGCGCCAGCGCGGCGGAGCTCAACCTGGAGGGCATCCAGCGCTATGCCGCTGGCCAGGCCGCCGATGGCCTCAGCGCCGATCAGGTCACCAGCATCAATCAGTTTTCTGATGTTCAGCCCACCGAGTGGGCCTACCAGGCGCTCTCCAACCTGATCGAGCGCTACGGCTGCGTCGCCGGCTACCCCGACGGCACTTTTCGCGGCAAGCAGGCCCTCAGCCGCTGGGAAGCCGCCGCCCTGCTCAATGCCTGCCTCGATCGCATCACCGAGGTGACCGACGAGCTGCGCCGCCTGCTCAAGGAATTCGATGCTGAACTGGCCGTGCTCAAGGGCCGGGTTGATGGCCTCGAAGCCAAAGTCGGCGAGCTGGAAGCCAGCCAGTTCTCCACCACCACCAAGCTGAGCGGCCAGGCCACCTTCGTGCTCGGGGCGAATGCCTTCGGCGGCAGTGCTCCAAGAGGGGCGGTCCGCCAGGAGGTGGGCGCCACCACCTTCAACTACGACCTCCAGCTCAGCTTCGACACCAGCTTCAGCGGCAAGGATCTGTTGCGCACGATCCTGCGGGCCGGCAATTTCGCCGACAGCGCCTTCGGCGGCGCCGGCCCCACCGGCGGCCTCTCCACCCTGGAAGTGGCGTTCCAGGAGGATTGCGGCGACAACGCCGACTGCGGCGATGTGGTGGCGATCGACAAGCTCTTCTATCAATTCCCGCTCGGCAGCGGCTTCACCGCCACCCTCGGTGGCCGCGTCGGTCAGGAAGACATGCTCGCTCTGTGGCCGAGCGTGTACCCCAGCGACACGATCCTGAACGTGCTCACCCTCAACGGTGCACCGGCGGCTTACAACAAGAACCTCGGCCCCGGCGCCGGCCTCTGGTGGCAGAACGATGGCTTCAGTGTGAGCGCCAACTACGTGGCCGCCAACGGCAACGGCGGCAATCCGAGCGAGGGCGGCATCGGCACCAGCGCCAGCGCCGGTACCGGCACCGTGCAGATCGGTTACGCGCAGGAGCAATGGGCCGTGGCTGCGATCTACAGCTATATCCAGTCAGGGGTGGGGGTGCCCGGCACCACGCCCATCACCGCCCTCGCCTTCGAGAACCCCAGCAGCAGCACCAATGCCATCGGCCTCAGCGGCTACTGGCAACCCGCCGGCTCCGGCTGGCTGCCCTCGATCAGTGCCGGCTGGGGCATCAACTCCACGTCGTACGACGGCCAGGAGGTGGATGGCGATGTGCGCACCAGTCAGTCGTGGATGGTGGGGCTGGAGTGGAGCGATGTGTTCGTGAAAGGGAACGCCCTCGGCATGGCCGTGGGCCAGCCGGTCTTCGCCACGGCCCTCGAAGGCAGCGATTACCCCAACGACGGCAATGTCGTGTGGGAGTGGTGGTACAAGTTCCAGGTGAGCGACAACATCTCCGTGACGCCCGCCCTCTTCTATCTCAGCCGGCCCCTGGGCCAGGACACCCCCTCCGGCGAGACCTTCAACCAATTGGGTGGCCTGGTGAAAACCACCTTCCGGTTCTGATCCGGGGGTTTGGAGGCTGTGAGCTGACTCTGTGTTCAGGATGGCCGTTCTGGTCTGATGCACTGGCTAGCGACGCGCGCCATGGAGTGGCTGCAGCGGCCCCATCTCAGCGCGGCAGCTGGCACTCCAGTTCCCGCAGCCGCGCTTCCAGTGCCTCGATGCGTTCGAGGTAGGTGAGGGCCAGGGCCATGCCGGGCACGTTGAGGCCGAAGTCGTCGCGCAGGCGGGCGGCGCGGCGGGCCAGCGTGAGGGTGCGGGCGTGGAAGCACCAGGACGTGCCCGTGCCGGTGAGTTGGAACACGCCGAACTGGACCAGTTCACTCACCTCTTCATGGGCAAGGCCAGAGGCCGCCAGCAACTCCTCGAGCGCCACCGGGCTGTCGTCGTCGGCGGGAATCAGCGGATCGTCAGCCATGGGTGGCGGCTCCTTCGAACGATGGACGGGGGTTGAACGCGGAGGCTTCGGCCAGCTCGCGGTAGAGCTCCCGTTCGCGATCACCGATCTGCTCCGGCATCACGATCTGGATCACACCGTAAAGATCGCCGGCGCCCTCCTTGCGCCGTGGCAGACCCTTGCCCGCCAGCCGCAGCTTCTGGCCGTTGCGCATGCCCGGCCGCACGGTCACCCGCGCTGTGCCAGCGAGCGTGGGCAGCTCGATCTCAGCGCCCAGTGCTGCCTCCCAGGGGGCGATCGGCAGCTCCAGGTAGAGGTCGTGGCCCACGGGGCGAAACCGGGGGTGTGGCTTGAGCCGGATCTCCAGAAACAGATCACCGGCCGGGCCGCCGCCGTGGCCGGGGCCCCCACGGCCCGGCACCCGCAGGCGCTCGCCATCGGCCACACCGCGTGGAACCCGGATCGTGCCGGAGCGGGGCTCCCGCGCCATGCCGCCGTCGGCGCGGCGGCTGGGAACGCTGAGCGTGAACGCCACCTCGGTGCCCTGGGCCGCCTGCTCCAGCGTCAGTTCCGTGGTCACCTCCAGGTCCTGGCCGCGGACCGGGAAGCCGCCAGCCTGTTGGCCGAAACCGCCGGAGCTACCGAAACCGCCACCGAACCCACCGGCGCCGCCAGAAACGCCAAAGCCCATCTGCTCGAACAGATCGGCCAGATCCACGTCCTGACCGGCCGGCTGGCCGCCCTCCCGCCGGAAGCGGCTCTCCCAGTCGGGCGGTGGGCTGAAGTCCTCCCCGCTGCCATGGCGGCCCAGGTCGTCGTAGGCCTGGCGCTTCTCGGGATCGGAAAGGGTCTGGTAGGCCTCGCTGATCTCCTTGAAGCGCTCCTCGGCACCGGGCTCCTTGGCCACGTCCGGGTGGGTGCGGCGGGCCAGCCGCCGGTAGGCCTTCTTGATCGCGTCGCCATCGGCGTCGCGCTCCAGCTCCAGGGCGGCGTAGTAGTCCTTGAACTTCATCGTCGCCGGGCCTCCGAACAGAGCTGCGCCTGGAGGGTGGCCGCCTGTGGGGGCGGCCCGCACGGGGCTCCTCCCAACCCTGCCACGCCCAGCCGTGATCGCGCCGCGTCAGGCGTAGAAGCGGCAGCCTCCTGGCCGCGCCCTGGCCGCTTGCCAGCCTGCAAACGGCCGCATCAGCGAGCCAGCTCGCAGAGGCCAGGCGCCAGACTGGCGGGATCAGCTCCGCCCTGGCCGCCATCGCCATGACCAGCACCGCCAGTGATCTCCACGCCACCGATCTCCGCGCCGACGGCCCTGCGACGGTGCCCATCCCCGCCATGGCGGAGGCCGGCATCACCAGCCTGCCGGTGACGATCCTCACCGGCTTTCTCGGCGCCGGCAAAACCACCCTGCTGAATCACATCCTCAGCAACCAGGACGGCATCAAGACCGCCGTCCTGGTGAATGAGTTCGGTGAGATCGGCATCGACAACGACCTGATCATCGCCACCGGCGACGACATGGTGGAGCTGAGCAACGGTTGCATCTGCTGCTCGATCAACGGCGAACTGCTGGAGGCGGTGGAGCGCATCCTCGATCGCCCCGATCCGGTCGACTACCTGGTGGTGGAAACCACCGGCCTCGCCGATCCGCTGCCGGTGGCGATGACCTTCCTCGGCAGCGAGCTGCGCGACACCACCCGGCTCGATTCGATCATCACCTTGATCGATGCGGAGAACTTTGACGAGTCCACCATGGCGAGCGAGGTGGGGCGCGCCCAGGTGATTTATGGCGACATCCTGCTGCTCAACAAGACCGATCTGGTGGCGGAGGAGCGGCTGGTGGAGGTGGAATCACGTTTGCGCGAGCTGAAGAAGGACGCGCGCATCCTGCGCTCGGTCAGCGGGCAGGTGCCGCTGCCGTTGCTGCTGAGCGTGGGGCTGTTCGAGTCCGATCGGGTGGTGGCGGACCAGGCCGGCGAGGCCAAGGCGCACAGCCACGACCACGGCCATGACCACGATCACGATCACGGCCACAGCCATGCCCACAGCGCCGGCGCGGCCGAGGGTGCCGCCGCAACCCACGCCACTGCCGCTGACCACACCGCTGACCACAGCGCCTGCGACCACGACCATGGCCAGTGCGTCCACGACCACGTCCACGACCACAGCAGCCATGGCCATGACCACAGCCACGATCACGATCACGCCCATGGCGACGGCGTCCATGCCGCCGACCATCTGGCGATCGAAGGCTTCACCTCGCTCTCCTTCGCTGCCGAGGGGCCGTTCTCGTTGCGCAAGTTCCAGAACTTCCTCGACAACCAGATGCCGGCCGGGGTGTTCCGGGCCAAGGGAATCCTCTGGTTCAGCGAAAGCGAGCGGCGCCATGTGTTCCACCTGGCGGGCAAGCGCTTCTCGATCGACGACACCGACTGGAAAGGACCGCGCAAGAACCAGCTGGTGCTGATCGGCAAGGAGCTCGATCACGACAAGCTGCGCCGTCAGCTGCGGGCCTGCGTCGCCAGCGGTGCGGCCGGCAAGGGCTTTTCCTGACGCTCTTCGCCAGACAGCCCTTCAACCTGAGGCCCCGCATCCAAAGGTTGCCGTTGAACTCCCGGGCGGCAGGGCTGGCTTCATACTGACCCCGCAGTGGTTTGCCGGTGCGCACCCCGGTGAGGCAACGAGGAAAGTCCGGTGCCAGCATCACCCTTGTCCGAAGGCGTGGTGGTCACTCCGGCGCTGTCCCGCAGCTGTGATGGGCCCCATCAACAGGTGGGCCCTCAGCCAGAACGCTCGCCCCTGCTCCTCCCCCTTCAATCCCCGGCGCGGACCGGAGTTCACCATGCCCTTCGCTTCCCTCAAGTCCTCGTCAGGCCGAGATCTGGTGCTGGCCGGCTGCGCCGGTCTTGGCCTCAGCCTGCTGGGCACCCTGCCCGCCTCCGCCCACGGCCTGGCCGGAGCCGGCCTGGCGGGTGGCTTCAGCCATCCCCTCACCGGCCTCGACCACCTCTTCCTGCTGGTGGGCGTGGGTGCGGCCTCGTCGTTCGTGAGTGCCCAGCTCCTGCTGTTCGCCCTGGCCGGTGCCGTGATCGGGGCGTTCTTCGGTGTCAGCGGCGGCGGCCTGCCCGTGGCTGAGCTGCTGGCGGCACTGGCGGTTTCGGGTCTGGGTGTGCTGATCCTGATGAGCCGCCGCTCTGGCCACCCTCCTTCCATTCCTGCGGCCGGCACCGTGGTGACGGTGGCGGTGGCGATCCACGCGATGCTGCACGGCCATGAAGCCAGCGGTGCCAGCAGCTGGTGGGCGGGAGCCCTGCTGGCCTCCGGCCTCACCGTGGGGGTCACGTTCCTGTTGCTGCGCCGGCTCGGCACCGCCTGGACCGTGCGTCTTGCCGTTCTGCTCACCGTGGTGGGTGCGCTGCTGGCCCTGGGGCCGATCGGTCTGCTCGCCGGCGCCGGCGCCGCCTGAGCTGAGCACCAATCGCAGTCATCGACACAGTCAGCCCTCAGGTTCTGGCTAACGTTGCTGGATACCGGTTGGGTGCCATGGTCGAACTTCTGCTTTTCACCGGCGTCATCGCCCTGTTCGGCCTGGCCTTCTGGCTCACCACCGACTCCGACGACGACAATTCCGGCGGCGGTCTGATGCAGCCGGCTCTCGTTCCAGTCCGGGTCCGCCCCAGCCGCTGAACGCTTCCCTCTATCTCGCCCTCAGCGATCGTCAGCCCTGCTGATGGTCGCTTTTTCTTTGGGTTGCCTTGCCTGCGGGGAATCTGTCTGGCTTGCCATTCCACAGGGCAGAGCCCGCTTCTCATGCCCCAGCCACGACAGACAAGCGGCCTGAGCGGTTCTCGTTCCTGGTTGTTTCCCCCATCCACTGATCCAACGGTCTTTCTTCGGGTCACATTTGTTACTTCCGGTCGCACCCTTTCGACGTGGGTAGCTAAACCCTGATTCCTACGCTCCAGATGTTGCATTCGCGCCATCGGGCGCTCCATCTCCTGGATGAAACGGATCTCTTCCGCCACCGTGAGGCTGGCTGCTGCCGGTCTCACGGTTGTTTCGATCGCCACCGCCGTTGGTGCCGGCCTGGCGCAACAGGCGCCCAACCGCAAACCCGTTGAAATCGGGGTGTACTCGGGCCGCCACTACAACACGGACAAAGAGCTCTACCGCCAGTTCACCGCCCGCACAGGCATCAAGGTGAACGTGCTGGAAGCCAAGGACGACGCCATCATCGAGCGCCTCAAGAGTGAAGGTCGCAACAGCCCGGCCGATGTGCTCGTGCTGGTGGATGCCGCCCGCCTCGACACCGCCACCGACCAAGGCCTGTTCCAGCCCAGCCGCTCCGCAGCCCTGCAGCGCGATGTGCCCGCCAACCTGCGCGACTCCCAGGGGCGCTGGTACGGCCTCACCCGCCGGGTGCGCGCGGTGGTGGTCAACCCGAAGCTGGTGAATCCCGCCACGATTCGCACCTACGCCGATCTGGCCAAGCCAGCCCTGAAAGGCAAGCTCTGCCTGCGCGACCGCAAGAGCCCCTACAACCAGTCGTTGGTGGCCAGCCAGATGATCCTGCGCGGCGACGCGACCGCACGCAACTGGGTGCGCGGCATGGTGGCCAACGTGAAGCAGCCGTTTTTCACCTCGGATACCCCCCTGGCCCGTGCCGTCGCCCGGGGTGAGTGCGCGGTTGGCGTCGTCAACTCGTACTACGTGGCCCGCATGCTTTCGGGCGAAGGTGGCGCCGAGGACAAGCGCCTGGCTGAGCAGCTCCGGGTGGTCTACGTGAATCCCTCCCACGTCAACATCAGTGGTGCCGGCGTCACGCGCCATGCCAAGAATCCCCAGGCTGCGCTCAGGCTGATCGAGTTTCTGGCCTCCCCCACCGGTGGCCGCGGCTACGCCGAAGCCAACAACGAGTACCCGCTCAAGGGCGTGGGTGACAATCCCATCCTCAAGCGCTTCGGTACCTTCAGGGCGGATGGCGTCTCGGTCGAGCAGATCGGAGCACGGAGCAGGGCCGCTACCCGGATGATGGAAACCAACGGCTGGAAGTAGGACACCGAATGGCGGCACTGGCAACAGCCGAACGCGCACCAGCTGTCAAGGGCGCACCGCCGATGCGGCGCGCCTCCCTCACGGCAGCGGTTGTGCTGGTCTCAGCCCTGGCCCTGTTGCCGGTGCTGGTGCTGGTGGGCTATGCCCTGCTGGCCCCCGGCTCCAGCACCCTCCAGCTGGGTGCCGAGGGCGTTGAGCAGGTGGTCAACACTGTGGGGCTTGTGATCGGTGTCGGCATGATCGGCGCCCTGGTGGGCACGGCCAACGGCTGGCTCACGGCCTGTTGCCTCTTCCCCGGCCGGCGCTGGCTGCGCCTGGCGCAGGTGCTTCCTCTGGCGGCCCCTGCGTTTGTGCTGGCTGCCGTGCTCGTCGATCTCGGCAGCCGCTGGGGCTTCCGCTTTCACGGCATCGGCTGGGCGGTGCTGCTGCTCAGCCTCACCACTTACACCTATGTGTTCCTGCTCTCCACCGAGAGCTTCTCGATGAGCGGCCACCGCCAGCTGGAGGCCTGCCGCAGCCTGGGAGT
This sequence comes from Synechococcus sp. MW101C3, assembly GCF_002252635.1. Classification (NCBI taxonomy): domain Bacteria; kingdom Bacillati; phylum Cyanobacteriota; class Cyanophyceae; order Synechococcales; family Synechococcaceae; genus Synechococcus; species Synechococcus sp. MW101C3. Next base: position 126,928 of record NZ_NQKX01000003.1, on the reverse strand, counting down.
TGGTCCGTGGGGCAGCTTTCGGCGGGTGGCGCTGCCACTGGCCCTGCCCTCGATCGGTGCCGGCGTTGCCCTCAGCGGCATGGAGGTGGTGAATGAACTGGGCGCGGTCGAACTGCTCGGCGTGCCCACCCTGTCGCGCGGGATCCTGCAGCGCTGGCAGGGTGAAGGGGATCTGCAGGGAGCCGTGGGGCTGGCCCTGATCGCCCTGGTGATGGTGAGTCTGCTGGTGGGAGCCGAACGCTGGTTACGCCAGCGCAGCCGCCGCTGGAACATGGGCCATGACGGCACCAGCTCCCTGCAGTGGCACCTGAGCGGTTGGCGGTCCTGTGCGGCCCAGCTGCTCACCCTGGTCCCGCCGCTGATCAGCCTGGCGATTCCGCTCACCTGGCTGGTGATGAGCCGCGACCACCTGCAGAGCGATTCACCCGAGGAGCTGGTGGCGCTCACATTGCGCAGCCTTGGCCTGGCCCTTGCCGCTGCCCTGGTGACGGTGGTGGCGGCGGTGGTGCTGGCGATCGCCCGCCGCTGGATCCCCCAGCCCTTCCTGCGTCAGCTCACCTTCACGGCGGGCATGGGCTACGCGATCCCCGGCACGGTGCTGGCCCTGGCCCTGATGCTGATCGGCGGCCCGCTCGGCCTCAGCCCGCTGCTCCTGTTGCTCTGGGGCTACAGCGATCGTTTTCTGGCCGTCTCCAAGGGGGGCCTTGATGCTGCTCTGGAGCGGATTCCGCCCAGCGTGGATGAAGCGGCCACCGGCCTCGGCTGCAGCTGGACCCAGGTGCTGCGGCGTGTGCATCTGCCCCTGCTGAAAGGCCCGCTGCTGGTCGGTGCGCTGCTGGTTTTCGTCGATACGGTCAAGGAGCTGCCGCTCACCTTCTCCCTGCGCCCCTTCGATTTCGACACCCTGGCAGTGCGCGTTTATCAGTACGCCGGTGATGAACGGGTGTCGTCCGCGCTGGTGCCGGCGCTGCTGATCGTGGCTCTGGGCCTGGTGGCGGCGGTGGCGCTGATGCCCAGCCTCGAACGGCTCGGTTCCGGTCAAGACCGGGGCTGAAACGCCAGTCCAGAGCTGGGCTCACGCTGGGGGTCCTGGATCAGGGACGCGCCGGACAGCGGGGGGCGATCCGGGCGATCCGGTTCGCCTGCATCACATTGAAGTTGTCGTCGCTGGCCAGCAGCAGCGTGGGGCGTCCATCGGCCAGGGCCGGGCCCACGGCGAGGGCCTCCCAGTTGTCGGGGCTGAGCCCGGCCGCCAGCAGATCCCACTGCCGCACCGGTGCGAGTGGTGGGGCGTGCTCACCTGCGGGCCGACTTGCCGGCAGGGGGAAGGCCACCAGCCGCGCCCACCAGCGGTTCGGCGCGGCATAGCCCCGCACCAGCCCCAGCAGCAGCCCGGAGCTCGGCGGGGCCAGCAGCTCGGTGAGGCCCCACTGGGGACCCTCCAGCGCCACCTCCAGACGCCCAGCCGGCAGAAAGGCAGGTTGCGGGGCTGCGGTCTGAGGGGTGGTTGGGGAGGCGTTGCCGGCCAGGCTCCTGGCCAGCGGGCCGAAATGCAGCAGGCGCAGCGATCCCTCCGGGTCCTGCAGCAGGGGCCGCTCGGCCGCCAGCAGTAGAGAAGGGGGCCGGCCTGAACCGCCCGGCGCCGCTGGCGACACCGGCAGCAAGGTCAGCGCTTCCGGCCCTTGGTTCGAGCCCAGGCCCCGCCCCGGCGCCGCCTGCCAGTCCGCCGGCAGGTCAAACGCCTCCTGCAGGCGCCCCGTGGCCCGCTGAAAGCGCAGCAACCGCGGCGGCTGCTCCAGCGTGCGGCGCCCCTCGCTCACGATCCAGAACGATCCGCCCTTGATCACCAGCCCTTCACCGTCGAGGGGGTGGGCAAATGGCTGGCCGTTGGCATCGGTGAGCCTCAGCCGCCGGCCGACCACCGGCGGGATGCCCCCGTTCTCCCCGAGACGCGCGATGCCATGCAGCGGCACCAGGAAGGGTGCGGGGGCGTCGCTGAGCAGCCACAGGCTGCGGCCCTCCGGGTCCATGGCAGTGGCTGAGAAGCCACCGAGCGGTTGGCCGTCGGTGCCCTCCCGGGGCAGCTTCACCTCGGCCAGCAGCTGCCAGCTCACCTCTCCCGGGCAGGGCAGCACCCAGGCTGGCTCCGCGGGAGGCTGGAGCGGCACGGTCAGGGGTGCTACGGGAATCACAGCGAGCAGAGACGGCTCCAAGGCCCACGATGGCGCTGCTCCAGCTGCAGTGGTGCCTCACGAAGGCCTGGTCGTCCGCAACTGGCTCCGTGGTCAATCTGCGGAAGAGGAATGACAGTGCAGATCAGGACTTGTGGCCCAACGAAGACGTGCCCTAGATGCGTCGACGATGGATCAGGCAAGGATCCTGTGACAACGACAGTTGATCGCCCTTGATGCGCGGCATGCCGCCGGAGCGCACGGGATGGGGGGACCTTGAATCCTGAACGCATCGCGCTTGATGAACATCCTGCAGAGGCAGTCAAGCCACAGGCCTTGGATCAAGGACCGATTGCACAGTTGACCCAGGCTGTGTGGTGATCCAGGATCAGCCTGAGCAGGATCAGCCAAACCTGGATCAACTAAGCCCGGATCAGTCAAGTCCGGATCAGTCTTCTCAAGATCGACGAGTCATGATCCCCTTCGTCATAATCAACCTTCTCGGGAGGACATGGAGAATGATGAGCCAGGACGTCGTTGGTTTATTTGCTACGCCCGTGCGTCGCATTTCCAAGGCAAGGCACAGCACACCCCATGATGATGATCTCATCGCACTGCCATGGCGTGATCGTGATGGACGAGTCTCAGATGCACTCAAGCGAAGAGAACGAGATCCTCAATCGCATCCTGCAGCTCACCAGCCTCAGGGATTGGTGCATGGAACGCCTTTCACTGCTGTCGTTGCGATCCGATCTGGAAGATGACCGCTGCCTGACCAGTGAGCATCTTGAGATGCTGGTGGAAACCAATGCCTGGAACATCCTCTGGCTTCCCTCCTGTTGGAGACCCCGGAACGACGAAGGCTGACGCAATCACTACCCAGAGGATTGGCTCCAGAGTGTCAGAACATCCCGGGAGCTTCTGATTGCAGCTGCTTCACCCACTGCGCAAGTCGTTCATCAGTGACATCGGGTTCACTGTCTTCATCGAGAGGCAGGCCGCAGAACAGCCCATTCACCACACTCTTTGATTCTGAAAAGTCGTAGCTAGCGGGTGATACCTTGCCGACCATTCTGGCCCCAGACTGGATGAATGCCGTGTAGAGCTCTTCCATGGCATCGCAGAAGTAATCGGAGTAGGAGGAAGAATCTCCCAGGCCCACAATCGCCACCGTTCGACCGCTCATCTGCAGGTCAGGGATGCTTTCCACGTGGCTGTCCCAGGCGGTTCCGGAGCGCATCGAATCTGCTCCGGTGTTCCAGGTGGGCACGCAACAGATCAGGTCGCCCGAAGCTTCCAACTCCTCGGTAGCGTCGAGATCACCCACATCCTGCACGCTGGCAGAGGGTCCGATCAGCTCAGCGAGGCGGGTGGCAACGCCCTCCGTTTTTCCGGTGGTGGTGGCAAACAAGATGCGAACGGGCATTGTGCTGAATCAGAACGTTGATGTTCTAATCACCAGCAGTCCTTGTGGAGCTGTGTGGAACGACATCGACAGGTGACATTGCCGACATAAGGTCAGCATCAATGGATTCAGGCGATCAAGTCATCAACGTTACGTTGATCCTGTTGCCTTGTATTCCATGCCCAACACGCTCAGTTTCACAGCCATCTCCTCCTGGCCCTCCTGTGCCTTTACACCCCACCACTGCAACACGCCAGCCGTCCATGGGCCGGCTTTGCTGGGCAAGATCCGCCAGCATCAGCCCATCCAGAAGCTCAGCCTGGAGTATCCGGGTCTCACCCAGGAGCAGCTTGCCCTGGTGCAGGGCATCCAGGTGCAGGAACAGACATTGGCTCAGCTTTATCAGGAGTTGCAGGCGGTTGAGGTGATCAAGGCTGAGCTTGAACGGGAGCTGATTGATTCTCTCAGTCCTGTGTCGCTATTCTGACTTTCAGCGTGCAGCCGCCCGCAGCAGAAAGCCCTGGCCGGAAGGCCAGGGCAAGTTGTGAATCTCACAGTCGTGGTTCTGACAGCTGGGCTTCCCCTGGTTGCGGTAAACGCAGACGAGTTTCCACACTGTTTCACCTGTGGAGGTTCAGCAGCGGTGTTCACTCAACGTTGGAGTTTCAGGCAGTCTCCATCATTTCAAGTGCCTTGCCTACCCGGCGGAAATCAAAGCCGAGAGCCCGCAGAGCGTGCCAGAGATGGCCCTGCAGGAAGAAGAAGGCCAGAAAGAAGTGGGCATTCGCCAGCCAGGCACGAGCGGTGTGAACCCCCAACGGCAGATCCACGCTGTCGGCGAAGTAGGGAGAGAAGGAAAATTTCAGCGTGAGCGCAGGCCCAAAGTATTCCACCGGATACACGGTGGTGTTCGAGGCACACCAGAGGCTGGCCACAAATCCCATCAAGGCCACCGATCCAATGGAGTACGACAGAATCGATTCGGCCGATTGAAGAACCAGCTTGCGTGCGAAGGGCAACGGTGGCACCAGGATGTGCCATACCCCGCCCACGGTGAGCATGAAGGCGATCACCACATGGCCACCGATCACATCTTCCAGGCTGGAGATCGAGAGGAAGCTGGTCTGATAGCCCCAGATTGTGGCCAGATCCACGTGCGGTTGCACGGTTCGAACCGCTTGGAGGGCAGGGTCGTAGATGCCCACCCGCTTGGCCAGTTCAACAAACGCAATGGCTCCCAAGCCCAGGAAGATCAGGTGATGGCCCAGGATCACCCCCAGCTTGGCAGGGTCTTCCCAGTCGAAGTTGAAGCGCTTGGCGCCGCCCTGCGTGGTGCCAAGGTCGGTGGGGGCACGGAAGAGGTGCCACATCCCTCCGGCGGCCAGTACGGCGGCGCTCACCAGGTGGAAGGCGGCGATGGCGATGATCGGCTCCGCGTGGGCGATCACACCACCTTCCCCAACGCCAAGACCAAGGCGCGCCAGGTTTGGCAGAAGAATCAGGCCTTGCTCACCCATCGGCTGGGCAGGGTCGTAACGGCTGAGCTCGTAGATGGTGAACGAGCCCGCCCAGAACATGATCAAGCCGGCATGAGCAGCATGCGCTGAAATGAATGTGCCGGCTTCATTGGTCACCAGTGAATTGCCTGCCCACCAGTCAAAATTGACCTTTGGGTTTCCGTACGATTGCATCTAGCTTGCGCGAGGCAGCGCCAATGTAAGTTGAAGCTCAAGCGACTGATGCGTGTGAAATGACTATCTGGCAGCTGATTGCGTACGGGATTGTGTATCAATGAAGCGTTCGTGTCGTGCCTTTGCGGACAATGACCGAGGCCATGCGCTTGGTTGGAGTTGGCGGGGCAGTGGCTGAAACCTCACCAGAACGGCTTCCTTCAGGAACAGGCCACTCGTCACAACGCCCCAGAAGCCCCTCACCACGGGCAATGGCGACTCTCAGGCGGCGCCACCACCACCGCCACCCCGATAGCGGCTGGCCGCACGCTTCACGCTGGCGAGAGCGGTGCCATCAAGGAACTGCTGATCCAGGAGCAACAAGGCGGCGGAGTTGTCCCCTGCCAAGCGCAGACGCTGCAGCACAAAGCGGGCTTCCGCCTCTTCCTGGATCTGTTCTTCGACAAACCAATCCAACATGGCGGAAGCGCTTCGCTCCCCATCCGCTTCCGCCAAGGTGTACAGACGGTTGATGGAGGCTGTGACGGCTTTCTCCATCACGAGCACCTGATCGAACAACGCCTGGGTGGAGTCCCAGGAGCGTTGCGGCGACTGAATGGTGGGCAGAATCACCTGTTCGTCACAGTCGAGCAGATAATCGATCATGCGGGAGGCATGACCTCGCTCCTCATTGCTTTTGTTGAGCATGTATTCGGCGAAGCCGGCAAGATCCTTCTCCCGCAGCCAGATCGACATCGACAGGTAGCTATGGCTGGCGTGAAACTCAGCCTCCAGGTGGGTGTTGATCGCTTGCGTCAACTCTTTCATGTGGTTCGTTCAGTGATGTCTCTCTTGATCTAGCAACCTGAGTGCTCCCCGTGAGCCAGAGTTCACAGGTTGTCGTGTCTGCCCGGAGAGGGTATGAGCGATTGCACACGACTGCCCTTCGAACCATCGATCACCACCGCTCGTGACTTTCATCGCGTTGATCGGCTGCTGCTTCAGAGAGAATCTGCCGACAACAATCTGCAATCCCTGAACCTCCTGATGCCATCAGCTGTGGTTGCGACTTGCGCCATGAGCTGTGGTTCCGACTTGCGCCATGCGTTGTGGTTGCGATCTGCAGTCCACGATTTGCATCACGATCACCAAGTCTTTCCGTCCATGTGTGACAGAACCAGGCTCTTCCAACCATCACCAAGCCCTTCGATCCATGACCAGGCCCTTTGATTCATGGCCGACCCGGTGACGTTCTGAAACCCATGATCTGCTGGTTGTCATCCCTTCCCGACTCCACTGAGTTCTCCCTGACCCCCAAACGGATCCGCCCATGCCCAATGATTTTTCCGGTGAACTTCCCCGCCTGCCCGTGGAGCAGCGCACCAGGAAGCGCACCGATGAGCTCTGTGCCATTCAGCAATGGTGCTTGGAGCGTATGGCCCAGCTGGAGAGGCAAGGCAACAGTGCCGCTGCACGCTGCCTTAAGTGTGAGCATCTCGAATTGCTCAGGCAACCAGACAGCCATCGCACGTTATGGATGCGCATTGAATATGACCCTGAGGGCTGATCCGGCGCTGAGTGGCATTCCTGTTCGCTGGAGGTGCCATTGGCCACAGGATGAGGCGCTGAAGATGACAGCACCTCTGACTGATTGCGCCCACAGTGATGGCGGAGACGGACTCCCTCACCAGGTGGGCTGAGGGAGTTTTTTCTCAGCTCGGAACCAGCGTGGGTTGAGGGCTGTACGTGGCTGGAAAGGTTTTCACCACGGCAGAAGGACGCAGACGCAAGGCGCAGTGCTGGCCGATCTGCAGCGGCATGTCCATGGGTCTGCGTACACGCAGGCGCACATCCCCCTGCTCCACCTGATAGAGCCAGCTGCGGCCCAGAAACTCGCGGCCCATCACTTTGCCGGCGCCGGAATCGTCCGCCTCCAGCTCAATGTCGTCGGGGCTCACCAGCACCTCCACGGCTGCTTCCTGAACACTCAGGCGCGGGAGGGAGGGACCGCTGAGCGGCTGCACCGGCCCCAGCAGTGTGTGCAGATCCGAGCCCTGCCACCAGGCCGGCAGCACATTGCCTTGCAGCACGAAACGCCCCACGAAGGAGGTGGCGGGTTGGTGGACCAGTTGCTGAGGGCTGGCGCATTGGTGCAGACGACCGTCATGAAGCACCGCCACCCGATCACAGATCGCAAGCGCCTCTTCGGGGTCGTGGGTGACGATCAGTCCGCTCGTGCCGCACTGCGCCAGCACGGTGGGCAATTCGCTGCGCAGCCGCAGCCGCACTTCCACATCCAGGTTGGAAAAGGGCTCATCGAGAAGCACCACCGCCGGTTCCGGCGCCAGAGCGCGCGCCAGGGCGAGCCGCTGACGCTGGCCACCGGAGAGCTCGTGCGGGTAGCGCTCCGCCAGTTCACTCAGACCCAGCAGGTTGACCAGCCAGGCGGCACGGCCCTTGTTCTGCCGTTGTCTGAGGCCGAAACAGACATTGCCCCAGGCCGTGAGGTGGGGGAACAGGGCGTAATCCTGAAAGACCATGCCCACGCCGCGGCGCTCGGGAGCAAGGCAGCAGTTCGGACCGGACACCTCGCGGCCCGCCAGGCGGATCACGCCCCGCTGCGGCCATTCGAAGCCGGCGATCAGGCGCAGCAAGGTGGTTTTGCCGCAGCCGGATGGGCCCAGCAAGCCCACCAGTTCGCCCCGCTCAAGACGCAGATCAATGCCTTGCAGGGTCCATTCCGAACCGCCGCAGCCACCGGGAAACCGGTGCCACAGACCTTGCAGTTCGATCGCGTGGAGAGAAGCAGGATTGGGCGCGTGGAGAACAGTGGGATCGGGAGATGGTCGGTCAGATTGATGCGACTGCAGCATGAATCAGACCTCCCCTGTGCTGACGACGGCCTGAAGGGTGATCCCCATCAGATGCTGGCGGCACCGGAAACGAGGCCTCCAAGGTGCCGGCAGCGGGCGGCCCAGAGTGGCGACTACGAACCGCAAATCGGATTGCAATTGATGCTGCTGCGTGATCAACGGCCGCAGCGGCAGGAGCCGCCTTTCCAGTTCGAACACTTTGAACGCTTGCACCCTTTTTTCTTGGCGATTCGGATGCGATCGCGACGTTGCCGTGTGGCTGTGGGTTGGGTGGCAGTGAGTTGTTCAGAGTGAGAGGCCGCTCCGGCCATGGCATTCAGACAGACTCCATCAACTCTAGGTGGTTGAGCTGGCGACTTTCCTATTGTGATCACCTCAGGGTGTGACAAATCGAACATGCCGCTGTGCTGGATCGAGCCGCTGAACTGTTTGCCCTTCCGCCTCTCTAAGCTGAGTCGGCATCAAGCGGATTGCACCCATGGTTCTTGGCACTCAGCACGCCACTGGCACCCTCCTGAGCGGCGGGCGGCCGGTGGCCCAGCCCATGCAGGAGGTGCTGCTTGAGGCGCTTCAGCAGCATCTGGCGATGGAATTGAACGCCAGCTCCGCCTATTGGGCCCTGGCCGTCTGGTTCGCCGAGCGCGATCTGCGTGGCTTCTCCCGCACGTTCAAGGCGGAATCGGATCAGGAACGCAATCACGCCGGCCTGTTCGCCGATTACCTGATCGCCCGTGGCCAGCCTGTGGTTCTGGGCGGTATCAATGCGCCCAAGCAGGTGTGGAACGACATCGAGGACGTGCTTCTGTCTGTTTTTCAGATGGAAGTGGATGTCACCACCTCTTTGCATCAGTTGTATGCATTGGCAGAGCAATCCGGCGATGTGCGCACCACTGTGTTTCTGGATCCCTTGATTGATCAGCAGACGGCCTCTGAAGATGAGGCGGCCCACCGGCTCGGTCGTTGGCGCCTGGCTGGGGGCGAATCTGCGGCGCTGCTGATCCTTGATGCCGAGCTCGAGGGTGGCAAAGCAACACCGTCCAAACTGGCGGCATGATTCCGGCCTGAAGGTGCCTGGAGATCGGCGGTGTCTCTTTGGTCTTGAGCATCATTTCCACCGCTTGTTCAGCCTGAGGCCTATCCGCTATGTCCAGGCCATGGCTCTGGTTGTTTGCTTCAGGCCCGCTTGTTCTTTGAACGGCTTAGTCCACGGTTCATCAGGCCAGGCTGTGGCGGCGGCTGAGTTCCACCAGAAAGGCCACACTGAAGGGATCCAGTCCTGGGGCACGGCGTAGTGCCAGACCGACAGCGTGCACTTCGGCCTGCCGCACCGCCATGCGCTGCAATTCACCCTGCAGTCTGCGGATCAGGCCGGCATCACGGCAGCGCGTCAATTGCGTGGCGATCTGGCGCCGCCGGCTGAGCAGCTTGCCCATTTCACGGCACAGGCTGCCCAGCAGGCTGTCGGCGGGGCCGTCGTTCAATGGGGACAAGGGCGATGGGGCCTCTCTGCAGGGGGGCAGGAGTGAGGAAGAGCACACCACGATCTGCGCTCCGCTCAAGCCGCCGCCAGCGGTGCGGACTCCACCAGGGAAGGGGCCACGCGCATGCCCGTCTGGCCGCTGGGCGCTTCCATCAGTTCTGCCTGCCGGATCCGCGAGATCAGCCGGGTGGTGGTGACGCGGGTGGTGCCGATCAGTTCACCGATGCGTTCGTGGGTGAGGCGGAAGGGAAGGTCGCACCAGGGACCGCAGCGGCGCCCCAGGCGGCGCACCAGCAGACCGAACAGGGCATGGAGCCGTTGCTCGGCACTGCCGAGGTGGCGGATGCGCAGCAGTTGCAGCGTCCATTCATTGACGGGGTCAAAGCCATCACCCGTGCCCGCTTCGCCGTCACTGCGGAAACACAGGGGCGTGAGCGCCTCCACGCAGACCCCTTCACTGCAGAGGCGGTCGGTGCGCAGTTGATCGCCGGGTTGGAGAAAGGCGAGGGTCATGCCCTCGGTTTCCTCGCAGGGGCAGTACACCCGGGCGATGCCTTCCAGCACCTCGATGCAGCTGCCACTGGGACGGTGCAGGGGATCGAGGAGCACCGTCTGGCCGGTGGGCATGCGTACAGCAGCCGCGGGCTGATCGGGCAGAAAGCGGAAACTCACGGATGGGGCTTATTGAGAATGACTCGCACTCTAAACAGCTGTGCCGCCTTTTTGCAAGTGGTTCTCAATAGCAACTGGTAGTTGCAAGCCCTGGACGCCGGCGGGGGGTTCCTGGCGTCGGATCGCCTGTGGACGATCGGCCACCTGGTACTTGCAGGTAAGGACTGGGGCTCTGCTGGCCTGGGCTTTGGCAACGGCGTCTGGTGCTATTTGGGCGCTTCGCATGTGGTGACGGTGCTGGCCTTTGTGCGGCGTCGACGCAACCTGATCCCATTCCCACTTCGTTCCCCATGCTTCGCATTCGCGGTGATCGTGCTTCCCTGCTGGCCGCGCTGGCCACCAACTGGGCCCATCAACAGCTCGGCCTCACGGCTCCGGAGCTGGGCTTCCCTGGAGCCGCGCTGGTCACGGCTGTGGACCAGGACCAGAGGGGGGCGGCTGCAGTGGCGCCGCTCAGCGTGGGGCGGCAGCAGCACAGCGGGGACACAGCGCCCGCACGGTGAGCACACACTCCAGCAGGCGGAAGCCGTGGGTCTGGGCGGCCGTTTCTCCTGCTGCCATCACCTGCGCGCTGTCGAACTCCTCGGTGCGGCCGCAGCTCACGCACACGAGGTGGTGGTGATCGCGGTGGCTGTCGCTGGCCAGCTCAAAGCGCCGTCCGCCTTCCGGCAGCTCCAGTTCCCGCAGCAGCTCCAGGGCACTGAGCAGGCGCAACGTGCGGTACACAGTGGCCAGTGACACGCGCGTCTGCTCCCCCAGCAGCCGTTGGTGCACTTCTTCGGCACTCAGGTGGCTGCCTTCACCGATGCGGCGGAACAGATCGAGCACCCGCTGGCGCTGGGGCGTCAGCCGCTGCCCGCGGCCGTGGAGGCTGTTGCGCAGGCCTTCAGGAATCGCGGGAACCTGGCCCCTACCAGTGGCTGAACGGGTGGGCACCAGGTGGGCGGCTGTGCTTCTCAACAATAGATGCTGTTGCGAATCCTGGACAGACCATGGCGTTGTCGTGATTGTTCCGTTCTCGACCGCCTGTGCACCGATCAGGCGCGTTCACTGGCCAGCTGTTCGTCCAGGCGGGCCGTGAGTGCCCCGAACAGGTCGGCCACGGTGACAACCACGCGGTAGCTGAGGGCCACCGCCAGCAACGGCGCCTCCGGCACCTGGCCGCCGAGCCGGAGCACCAGCACCGCTTCGAACACCCCGAGGCCCCCGGGAGCACCCGGCACCACCAGCCCGGCCGTCCAGGCCAGGGCGAAGCCCGCCAGCCAGACCGGCCAGCTGAGTGACAGCTGCTGATCGAAGGCGATCACGGCGCAGGCAAAGCCGGCGAAGCGAAGTAGCACGAACGGGACCTGGGCCAGCAGGGGCAGCAGCGGGTAGCCGGGCAGAGACACCGGCGGCAGTTTGTCAGTGGCGTCATCGAGCGAGAGCTGGCGCGCCCGCTGCCGCTGCAGCCGGTTCAGAACACGGTTCGACCAACCCGGCATCAGGCCGATCAACGGCAGCGGCGCCACCAGTGCCAGCCCGTCTTGCCAGCCGCCGATCGGCACCATTGCCAGGGCGACACTCGCCGCCAGCAGGGGATCGAGCAGCACGGCCACCAGAGCCAGTGCCGTGCCCACGGGCTCGCGGCTGGCCAGCGGATGGGGCGCCTGAGGCGTGGGGCAATCGGCGGCTGGCGCTTCCGGCCCCGTCCGCAGCGACTGCACGCGTGAGGCCAGGTGCCAGAACCCGCCGGGCAGGTACTTGAGCAGGTTGCTGCGCAGGTAGAGCCGCACGCAGGTGTCCCAGCGGGGTCGTGCCCCCAGCCACTGCAGCCCCACGCTCCAGGCCAGCCCGTTGACCACCAGGCTCAGCAGGCTTACCCCCGTGCCGACCACCAGCCACAGCCAGCCCTGTGGATCCAGTCGCAGTGCCAGCAGTTGCGGCGCATTGGCCAGCAGGGCGGCGAACAGAAAGCCGAAGCTGAGCAGGCTCGCCCAGAGCCGCACGCCGCCGGGCAGGGAGGTCACCAGGTGGCGCAGGTTGGGCATCAGTCCTGGTCCGGCATCGCCGCCGCATTGTGCTCGGCCAGGGCGGCCGGGTCGGCGAGCGCCTGCTGCACCGCCGCGCGCACCTGCCGCAGGCTGAGCTGCTCGCGCCTGGCCAAGGCGATCAGGTCGTCGTGCTCGGCCTTGAGCTGGCGCTGGCCATCGGGCAGCAGCGACACCTTCACCCGCACCGGCCCCCAGGGGGTGGCCAGCTGGGCCTGGTGGCGCGGCAGGCACCAGCGCTGCTGCAGCTGCTCCCGCACCCCGAGGCTGGTGCCATGCCGCCACCAGATCGCCCGCAGCGCTGGCGCCGCCTGGGGGTGTGCCACCACGCTGAGCAGCACGCCGCTGCGTCCCTTCTTCATCAACGCCGGCTGGCTGAACACCTCCAGGGCACCGGCTCGGCGTAGTTCGTCGGCCAGGAAGGCCAGATCTTCGGCGCTGGCGTCATCGATCTGCGCCTGCTGGAGCAGCACCGTTTCCAGCAGCGCGTGCCCGGCCATCGGGGGGGCGCTGGCCTCGCCCAGCCAGAGCCGCAGCAGGTTGGGGCGATCGAGCACGCGGTGACCCAGGCCGATGCCCACGGCGCTGGGCACCATCGAGGGCTGGGCGCCGAAGGCCGTGGCCCATTCACTCAGCAGCGCCATGCCGGTGGGGGTGGTGAGCTCCCCGGCCGGCAGCTCAGCGGCGCCGGCCAGGGGCACCTGCCGCGCGCGCGCGAGCTCCAGCACCGCCGGGGCCGGCAGCGGCAGCAGGCCATGGGCGGAGCGCACCGTGCCGTGGCCGGCCGGCGGCGGCGCACAGATCAGCGGCTCCACCTGGAAGTGCAGCAGCCCGGCGCACACGCCCACCACGTCGACCAAGGCATCGACGGCCCCCACCTCATGGAAGTGCACCTGCTCAGGGGCATGGCCGTGCACCCGGCCCTCGGCTTCGGCCAGGCGGGTGAACACCGCCAGCACCCGCTGCTTCAGGGCCGGCTCCAGCGGCGCCGCGCCGATCTGCTCGCGCAGCTCCAGCCAGTGGCGGTGCGGCGGATGCGGCTCCAGTCCCTCCACCGAGACGCGGGCGCCGCGCTGGCCACCGCTGCGGGCCTCGGTGACGGTGAGGCGGTAGGCGCCGGCCAGACCGAGTTGCGCCAGGGGGACCTCCACCACGGAGCGCGGCAGGCCCAGATCGAAGAGGGCGGCCAGCAGCATGTCGCCCGCCACCCCGGTCGGACAATCCAGATAGGCCAGCGCCATGGCGGTCAGCCGGGGGTGGGTGCCGCCTGGGGCTCCGTGCTGCGCAGCAGACGCGGGGCGGCGGCCACCAGGGCCTCGGCGCGCCCTTCCAGCTCGTTTTGCCGTGCCCGCAGCAGCTGCTCTACCTCGCGGCGGGCGCGGCGTTGCTCCAGCTGGGCGGTGGCCACATCAAAGCCGGAGAGACCCCAGAGACGCCCGAGCAGGGCCTTGTCGTCGGAGCCGCCGCGCGAGTTGCCGTAGAGAAGCTGTTCGGCCACCATGCCCGCCTGCAGCACCCGGCTCCAGCGGCGCAGCTCCTCGGCCGGCAACTTGGCGTGGGCCGGCAGCTCGAATTCGGTGCTGCCGTTGGCGCTCAGTCCTTCGCGCAGGCAGGCCAGGCTGCCCACCAGCACCCGCCGCACCGGCAGCTGGTCGTGGTCGGCGACGAGGGCATGGCCGGCCTCGTGCACCGCGATCCGGTGCAGCCGCCCCGCACCACCCGGCAGTGCTTCAGCCAGCAGGTGGCCGCCGCGTCCCCCGAAACGCAACGCATCGAGGCTGAGCGCGGTGAGGGCGCTGCCTGCGGCCAGGGCGATGATCCAGGGCGAGAGACCCAGCACCGGGCCGAGCACCGCCAGCAGCGTGATCGTCGCCACGGCGATGCCGGCGTTGAGCGCGGCGGTGGACCCATCCCCCACCGGCTTTGCGGGACCAGGCGTGGCCATGGCCTCAGCTCCCCGGGCGCCGGATGGCGGTGCGTTGAGGGTCGCGGACAGGGCTGCCCGCTGCTGCTCCGCTGGCCGGCGCCCCGCTGGCGCCCGATCCCACCGGAGCACCGGCCCGGCGGTCACCGCCGCGGGGGGCGCCACGGCCGGCACCATCCCGCCCGTTGCCACGCCCTTTGCCACCGCGATTGCCCCGTTGGGCCACCGGACCGATCACCTCATACGACTCCACCTGCAGCGCCTGGCCATCGCGGCGCAGGTGCAGGGCCACGAAGTGACGCAGATGCTCCAGCGGGATCTCGCCGCGCAGCTGCAACTTGAACGGCTGCGGGCGGGTTTCCTCGCCCCGGGCCTGCTGGCGCACCTTCACCACCAGCTCACCGCTCTCCGGCCGGGTGAATACCAGCTCACCCCGCACGGAAAAGTAGCCATCGCCTTCCGGCAGCTGGTCCACCGTGGGATCGGCAGCAGCATCCGCATCGGGAGCATCTGCTTCGGCGGCCAGCAGGGTGCTCGGTTCCCACACGCCCACGATCTGCAGGTGCAGGGTGCCGGTATCGCGGCAGCGGGGGTACACCACCCACAGGTGGGGCCTGTCCGGATCGAGGCGACGTCGCACCAGGCTCAGTACCCGGCCCAGCAGCACCGCTTCCAGCTCGGTGCCGTCTGCCGTGCGGATCAAGCCGCGGGTGTCGTGCTCCGGATCGGTGGCCACGTACTGACCCTGCACCACGCCGATGGCCCGGTACTGCATCGGCTCGGTGACCGGGGAAATCGGATGGAGGCGCATTGGAGCGGGCGCTGGCAGAGAGGGCTGGCGGGGGATCCTGCGGGAGCGAACTCCTGACGGGATCAGGGTGTTGGGGGCGTGATCAGGGGTGATCCGCCGTTCCGCGGCCCGGAGCGGAATCTAGCTGTGCCTTCAGGCGTCAGACTTGCCGCAGCCACCCCTGCACATGTCGCCCCGTTCGTCCGTCGGCTCAGCCCTCTCCAGGCGCTCCGGGCTGCTGGCGGGCTTCGGCGTGGCCCTGCTGGTGCTGGCCTCGCTCATCGGCGGCTGGTGGCTTGGCCGGCAAGGCCCCAGCACCAGTGCCGAACTCCGTTCCCGCCAGGTGTTGCAGCAGGAGATGCTGCGGTTGCGGCAGCAACAGGCCGATGGCCAGGCCAGTGATGTGGAGCAGCGGCGCCTGCTGCAGTTGTTGCTGGCGCTGGAGCAACCGGCGGAGGCCACCCAGCTGCTGGAGGCGATGGCGGATCAACAGCCCGATCGCTGGTCGTTGCGGTTGCTGTTGGCGGAGCTGCGCCGCGACCAGAACGATCGGGCCGGCGCCGAACGGGAAGTGCGTCAGCTGCTCAACCTCAAGTCCGACCGCATCGAGGCCCTGCAGCTGATGGCGCTGCTGCAGCTGGAACAGGGGCGCGGCGCCCAGGCCCAGACGCACCTCACCAGCGCCTATGTGGCGGCCACCAAGCCGCAGCTCCAGCCCCAGGCCCTGCCGATCGGCCTGATCCTCGCCGACCTGATGCTGCAGCGCGGCCAGCTGGAGCAGGCCGATGGCCTCTACCGCAGCCTTGCCGCCAGCTTCCCCGGCGATGTGCGGCCTGTGCTGGCCCGTGCCCTGCTCAAACAACAGCAGGGGAACAGCAAGCTGGCGCTGGAATTGATCGCCAAGGCCCGGGCGATGAAACCCGAGCAATGGGATGCACGGGTGGATCAGGTGGCCGCCAGCTGGGGCCTGAAACCCCTGCAGCGGCCAACGAAGGGAACAGCCACCAAGAACCCGGCCCCCACCAGCGATCCGCCGGCGCCGTCCATCAGCAGCCCGGATGGGGCCACAGGCGCTGGGGCTCCTACGGCCCCTTCACTCCCGCAGAACCCGGCGTCGGCTGCGCCTCCATCTCTCTGAGCGCCCGGTCGATGGCGTCGCCCGGCGGTGTGGCGTTGTCCATGGCACTGCTGCGGCGCAGCTGGTTCATCAGCTCCAGCGGGTTGGTGGCATCGAGCACGCTCTTGGGCCGCTCGCCCGGGCCGTCGAACACGTTCTGCTGCTTGGTGGGCGGCGCGTAGGGGTTGTCAGCGCGTGCCTCAGGCATCGCCAGCGGCATGGCGAGCACGGCAAGGGCCGCAAGAGCCACGGGACGGACCATGACGGGTGACCTGAGGTGACGGAGCGTGAGTCAATGCTAGGGGTCTTCGACTGACGCCTCCGCCCATGCGCATCGCCACCTGGAATGTGAACTCCATCAGGATGCGACTGGAACAGGTGACCGCCTGGCTGCAGCGGGAGCGGCCCGATGTGCTGTGCCTGCAGGAAACCAAGGTGGAGGATGGCAAGTTCCCCGCCGAAGCCTTCACCGCCCTGGGCTACGCAGTGGTGATCAGCGGCCAGAAGGCCTACAACGGCGTGGCGATTCTCAGCCTGTTGCCGCTCGAGCAGGTGTGCGTCGGTTTTGAGGCCCTGCTGCCCGGCGACCCCGAAGCCGTGGCGCTGGGGGAACAGAAGCGGGTGATCAGCGCCCTGGTGGACGGCGTGCGGATCCTCAACCTGTACGTGCCGAACGGCTCGGCGCTGACGTCGGAGAAGTATGCGTACAAGTTGGCCTGGCTCAGCTGCCTGCGCCGTTATCTGGCGGCCCAGGAGCAGGAAGGCGATCCGCTCTGCATGGTGGGCGACTTCAACATCGCCCTTGACGACCGCGACATCCACGATCCTGAGCGCCTCAGCGGCGGCATCATGGCCAGCGCGGCGGAGCGCGAGGCGCTCACGGCGGCGCTGGGGGAGCGGCTGGTGGATGTGTTCCGCGTGTTCGAGCCCGACAGCGGCCACTGGAGCTGGTGGGATTACCGCACCGGTGCCTGGGACCGCGACCGGGGCTGGCGGATCGATCACATCTATCTAAGTGCGGAGCTGCTCGCCTGCTCCACCGGCTGCGTGATCGACAAGGGGGAGCGGGGCCACGACCAGCCCAGCGACCATGCGCCGGTGGTGGTCAATCTGGAGCTGCAGCAGGACGGTGACGCTGACGAGGACGGGGAAGCTGACGACGCTGCGAGCTGAGTCACTGGTGATCACCTAGCCCCTGAGCCCGACAGCCGCCTTGCTCTCTGCTGGGCCGCCGCCGTGGATGGGGCCGACGGCCGAGGGGGGATTTGTGAGCGTGTTCTCAGGCCATGGAGGGAAAACGTTCTCAACGTTTCAGCAGCGCCTTACGATCGCCGCCACTCGCATGCCACTCATGCTCTCCCGCCTGCTTCCTCTGCTGGCTGTGCCGCTGCTGATCGGTTCGACTGGCGTCGCCTCCACAGCGCAGACGTGCCGGTTTCTGCAGCCGATTGGTGGTACGGGCAGTCCGATCGTGGCCAAGTCGGTGGGTGCGGGCCGGATCTTCGGCAAAACCAACTGGAACACCGATTTCATCGTTGATCAGCCCTACAGCAGCTTCAAGTTCTTTTTCACCGCCAATTCTTCCGACGCCAATGCCACCTATCCGGTGGAGGCCTTCATGAAGTTCACCGATGGCTCCAACCTTCAGGTGGTGAATGAATCGATGAACCCGCCGATCGGCCGAGGCCGCATGTTCGGTCCGTTCCCTGCCATTCCGGGCAAACAGGCCAGCCAGATGAATTTCAAGGTGGGAGCCAGCAACGACCCGGGCGCCCTGGGCTTCAGCTATCGCATCTCCGTGCAGGGCTGCAACTGATCACGGCGGGGCCCCAGGCTGATCCGATCTCTCTCCTTTCCTTCTGGAGGCTTCAGCCTGAGGTACAACGGGCCTTGATCAGAGCCGGAACAGGGGGTCGTAGCGGTAGTACTCAGGCTTGCGCAGGCCCTCCACAGCCAGCATCCGGCGCAGCTCCATGATTTCGGCGCGCTGCGCCACGATCACCCCGCGGGCAAACCGACGGATCGTGGGGTTGGTGCTCTTGGCCAGAGCATCGTGCGCCATCACCAGTGCGCCGCCGTGGTGCTCGAGCATGCCTTCGAGGAACCACACCACCCGGTTCTGCGGTGTAGGGAGCGCGCCCATCATGCGCATGCCGTCGATCTGGGCCTGGCTCATGCGGGTGAGGCCGCTGAGGCTGTTGGGATCCCCACCGCTGGCCAGCGCCACGGGATAGACGGGCGCTTGGGGGTACCAGGCCCGGCGCCAGAGGCCCATCGCCCGGATCTCATTGGCCTGATCGCGCCAGATCGCCTTGCCCAGCGCCCCCACGCCCGGCTGGCCGATGCCGAAGACGATTTCACTCATCCGCAGCGCCCCGGTGTGGTGCTGAACCATGCCGTCGATGAAGCGCAGGTCGTAGGTGGCGCCTGCAGGGCCCACGTCATGGGCGTGGCTGCTGTGGTCGTGGTGGCTATGGTCATGGCCGGCATCGCCTGGGGCTGGCCTGGCCGCGGGAGGGTTGCCCGGTGTGCCGGTCATTCCGGGTACGGCGTGATGGTCGCCGTGCTGCCCGTGGTTGTCTGCGTGGCGCTGCAGGTCCGGGGGAGTTTGGGCCAGGCCGGGGGCTGCCAGCGCGAGGGCGGTGGCCAGGCCCATCAATGCGGCGGGAGCAGGGAAGGTGCGCATGGGGTCGGGCTGGATTGACCTCACCGTATGGTCTCCCCCCTACTGGAGAGTCAAGTGGGCTGCGGGCTGCCGTGTGGCTCCAGGTTTGCGGCACCTGCCAGGCACGCTGTGGCGTTGCCCTTCAACCCCTCAGCAGCATCCACAGCCCCATGGCCACCATCGCCCCGTTTTCCAGCACGCTCACCAGGCCCAGTGGGGTGCGGCTGTTGCCGCCCACGCAGGCGCAATCAAGGTCGAGCTTGTCGACATAGACCGCCTTGATCACCGACACCCCACCTTCCAGGCCCATGGCAAGCGCCAGCAGGGCGATCGGCGCGGCCTCGAGGCGAGCCAGCAGCGCCAGACCCAGCAGCAGTTCGAGGTAGGGGAACACGCTGGCGTAACCCCCCAGCCACCGGGTCAGCACGTTGTACTTGCGGAAGGAACGGCTGAACGCCGGTGGATCCATCAGTTTCAGGCAGGCCAGCAGCGCCAGCGCCATCCCCATGAAGCCCCCCGCGCCGTTGCCGAGCGCCAGCGCGATCAGCGCCGCGATGGCAAACACGGTGATGACTGGCCTGTAGCTGCGACCCCCCGGCTGGCGTGGTTTGACCCCGAGCCGCCGGGCCAGCTCTGAATAGCCGCCGATGCGTTCGCCCGCGGCGAACACCTGCGGGGTGGTGCTCACCCCATGGGCCGCCTTGAAGCGCTCCACCTCCTCCTGGCTGAGCAGCAGATGGTCGTCGTAGGGAATGCCCAGCTCCTGCAGCAGGCCTACCGCCAGCTCGCCATAGGGGCAGACGTGGCCGGAGATGGCGATGCGATGCAGCCGCACAGGTGGTGGCAGGCGGGCGGGTGTCATGGCTGATCAGGCAGTGAGCCTCACCGTATGGTCTCCTCTCAGCTGGAGAGTCAAGAGGTCGTCTGGAGAGTTTGCCGCGTGGTGAGCCGGCGCAGGCCGCCTCTGCCAGGGGGCGCCGACACCTTGCGCAACAGACACGACCGGGGCAATGCGTCGGTCCCCTCGATCCACAGCCCCTTGACCCGCCTGGCGCGGTGATCCGTAGCACAAGCCGGCGGGATTCAGCGCATGGCCTGCTGCAGGGCGAACAGGCCGAAGGCCAGGAACAGACCGCCACTGAGCCGGTAGAGCATCTGCTCGCTGATCTTCTGGCCGATCCACTTGCCGGCTCCCACCGCCAGCCCGGTGACCAGGGCATGGCCGCCCAGGGTGCCCGCCAGCAGCGCGCCGAAGGGGAAAGAGGGCGCCGTGGCGAGAAAGATGGTGGCGAACTGGGTGCGATCTCCCAGCTCGGCGATGAACACCAGCGCGAAGGATTCCCAGATCACTGCCAGCGGCGTGGTGATCCGGTAGCGGCGCTCGGCCGCCTCAACGGCCTCTTCCGCATCTCCGGCCTCAGCCGCGGCAGCCCCCGGTGCCATGGCCTGGGCGTCGATCAGCAGCTTGATGCCGAAGCCGAGAAACAACGCAGCTGCCAGCCACGGCACCACGCTGGCTGGCAGCAGTTCCCGCAGGCCATAGCCCATGCCCAGCGAGATGAGCGTGACGGCCGTGAGGGCCGCAAAGGAACCGATGAACACCCAGCGGGCCCGATGGCGGGCCGCCAGGATCAGGGCCATGAAGAAGGTCTTGTCGCCCAGCTCGGCCAGGGTGATGGCCGTGAAGCTGGAGCCGAAGGCAGCGGCCCCATGGCCGGTGAGGAAGGGAAACGCCATGCGCTCAACGACACCCTGAACGGATCAGAACCAAGGCGTCGGGGGCGGTCACTGTCAAGTCAGGTCCATGCATGGCTACTATGCATGAACATTCCCGCATGAACCATCCCCGCTACTGCCACAGATCCGATGGTGTGGCGACCCCTAGGTTTACCGACGGGCAGGCTTGACCGACCCAAGTCCCAGAATACAATAAGAACACAGTAAAAAAGAACACAGTAAAACACAGCACCGTCCCTGATCATTCTTTTGTGATCTCATCACTTGGCTGTGGTTTTGGCCGACAAGCTGCCGAGAGGCGGCAATGACGAGGAATCCATGGCCAAGTCACGCAACCCGTGAGAAGTTTCTCGCTGAGATGAACAAGCCGGGGCTCTGAGATGCACTGGTCGACTTAGCGAGTCTTTCAACTCCTAAAGCAGCTCCAATGCAGGACGACTGTCCAATGCGCTGGGTACCGTGCTGCTGATCCACCTGTTGCAGCAGCGGAAATCACTGAGCGATCCTGCGATGGAGGAGCCGCTGCCTTGATTGAACTGCTCACCATGCGGCGCCTTCCCGTCATCGCCAGCTGATTCTGCTCACCTGGTAGCAGACCCAGCGAGCCGCGCTGCGGGCAGCACTGCCACAGCGACGTCAGGTTTGTGCCCCCCACCAGCGCCAGAGACCCCCTGCTGTCGACATCGGCTGACATCACACCCATGTCTACGAGAAGGCCCGGCACTAACACCCGCTGCAATGGCGCCGATCCAGCCTCTGCTGGCGCGAGCCAGAAGTGGTGTGGATCAAGAAGCCGCCAGAAGAGCCGATCCGGATTCTGGCAGCACCCTTGCCCTGGGAAGCTTGGAGAGCAGCCCGGGAGTGACAGTTGTCATGACGTTATCGTCAAGGCTGGCGGCACATTGTTCAGTTTCTAACCACGCCCCACAAAGAAAGTCAATACTGGTAGTGAACGTGGATTGAGGAGGAGTTGTTCGTGGTGAAAGTGACCGCAATGTGTCTGTCGTGGCGGAGCTGTGACCAAGACCAACCGAAAACCAGAACCGTATCAGCCATTGTGGATCCTTCTGCAGCTGTCGTTGCCTGAAAGTGACTGCGAGAGAAGGTGTCAGGGTTGAAGATCAAGGGTTGAGGCAGATCTCCACACGCATCGATCGGATGACTCATCGATGCCACTTCCATGGTGCATTTCGCCAAGCCCTGTAGGATGCTCAGGATGTCCGAGTTCGCATTGAACACCGTAATGGCGCACATCAAGGGTGATCACATGGAAGATTTAGTTATGACAAGTTCTGACCATTCACGTATTGAGGCACACCCATACATGGCCCCACAGTCGAGCTCTTTCAATGCCGTTGCTGCCAATCAACCTTCTGTATTGCCCGCAGTTTCTTCTGGTAAGTCACCAAGAAAGCTGAGGTTCCATCTTTTGATGCTGACAGCGTTTCTTCTGATGGATACGATGCTCTCAAGTTGTGCCATGGCACGGCCATTCAAGCGTCGCGTTGAGGGACAAAGGCAATCAGCAGCATCCAAACCAGTCAATGTGTCGACGAGTGGAACTGCTTACTCTCCATTGATCTCGGGCGCTCCAATTGGCAGTAACAAGCTTGATATCTATCCATGCAAGCAAGCTTCCGGACGTCCATGCCCGACACTAGTCTATGTTCACGGAGGTTCTCTGATGAGAGGAGATAAGAGGAGCGTCGGCTCTATGCCGGAACTCTTTAATCGTAATGGCTTTTGCCTTGTCTCACTCAATTATCCAGTCTACGGGCGTCCCATCCCAGGTCTGATCGAGCAGCAAATGTCTGCACTGTCTTCTGCCACTGCATGGCTCAAGGGCAATCTTGGAAGGGTCAACCCATCATGCTCGATGAATGATGCTGCCATCATGGGACATTCAGCAGGTGCATACCTGGCATCGCTTCTTGCCACTAGTCCACAGTATGGAACGTCAGCAGATGCTTATCAGAAGTTTATTCTGAATGACTCGAACTGGTACACGGGTAAAGTTGGAAGATACAAGGACAGTCTGGCGATTATCTTTGGTAAGAATGCCGTAAGCGGGTCAGGTAAGAACTCTACTATCGCCAAATGGGTTCCCGCTCAGCTGGTTAAATCATCATGCCCGAAAGAGTCATCACCCACCGATGTGATGATCATGTATTCAACGCAACGTCCCAAGAGTCAGCAAGCTGAAATCAGGTCATTCGCCAATACGCTGAATGGATGTTCCGCTTTCAATGCATCCCTTTCGGCTCATGGGTATGATCATAAGGCAATGCATACCAGCATCGGAAAGCCTGGCAGTACGACGGGAGCGGCCATCCTTGCATTTCTCAAGCGATGAGATAACGCCGATAACTGATAGATAACTGATAGGTAAAGGACAGCAGCTGGAAAGGGTCTTTCCTATCAGTCTACATCGAAGTAACATCATTCTCGGTGTTGTCTCCCTACTCGACTTGATGAGTCTTTCACGGGCTTGAGATTACAATGACGAAAGGTCAATCGAACGGTCTGGTGGAGTCACTGGTTATCTGCACCACCCTGCATCTTCTCCTAGGTACCTCCTACGCCGCAGTATCTGTGGCAAGGTCACAGATCATCTGGTCCATGGGCTCAACCAACCCAGGCTGAACTGACCCAGACATCATAGAGATGGCCTGGGTTGAGGCGATGGCTCTGACCACTTGTCAGATCATGTTGGCCAGCGAAGGCATCAGCATGCTCCTGTGATTATTGAGGTTTATCGGCATGAGCCCTGTGATTGTGCTTGGCCTAGCACGGTTGAATCGATGCCAGTCAACAACATGATTTCAATGATTGGTAACCAAGATGACTTTCACATTTTAGTGATTCTGCTAGGAATACCTGTTGGCTTGCTGTATCGCGATGAATTGACTACCGAGAGCATTAACCAGGTCACTCCTCGTGTAAACGCATCGCTGGGCCTGGCTATCCCCTCCTGCCACGAATGGAGACGGAGAAGTCATGGTTGCGTCAGGGTTCCTGCTCTCATTCGGACCATTCAGTACGTCTTGCGGTAAGACCTACGCTATCTGCCCCCCGCCATGTTGTCTCCGTGTTTTGGCGGTGTTCCCACAGTCCCGTCTGGACATACTCATGCTAGCCTGATATGAGTCACAAGGTTTCTATGCAGGGCTACGCAATTGTAGGCATGGCTTGCAGATATCCGGGAATCAAAGACACTTCATCATACTGGGATGCACTCGTCAGGGGTGAATCACTTCTGACAGAAATGAGCGATTCTTGGTCTAGGGCTTACTATAACCAATTCCAAGATAGATCTAATCCGCGCGAATCATACTCTACGATCTATACAAAGAAGTATGGATCTATCGCTAATAACAGCTGGATTGATTCCATTCGGTTTGCGTTCCCTCCTAACCTAGTTGAAGGAGACCCATCTCAGTATCTCTGCCTGCAAGTGGCCGCCGAGGCCATGGCTGATGGGTTGCGCGGACGTGCGCCGGATTGGATTCCTCATGAGCGTACAGGTGTGGTGGTTGGGATGGGAGACCATCCTCATCGAGGCATCGTAGGGGCGTTGATGAACGGCATGATCATGGAGCATTTTATTGATGTTCTTGCTGATTCTGTCGGTGCTGTTCTGAAAGGTGAGCGCAGAAAGCAGCTACGCTCATTCCTTTCATCGACCTATGAGTTGGTTGCTGATCCGGCTATAACACCAAACCTGATATCTAACGTAGTCTCTGGAACAATCGCCAACAGGCTTGGCCTCCTTGGCCCTAATTACCTTGTGGATGGCGCTTGTACGTCTGGCATGATTGCAATTGATCATGCAATCAAGCAATTGGACGCTGGCGATGCCGACTTGATGTTGGTCGGTGGTGTCCAGGCAACAATGAACTTTCCTATCTACCAGTTATTTTGCACGATTAATGCTTTGTCTGAAGAGGGTATTTTCCCGATGTCAAAATCCGCATCCGGAACGCTTCTTTCCGAAGGTGTGGGCTTTGTCGCAGTAAAACGCCTTGAGGATGCGGTGCAGTCTGGAGATACGATTTATTCCATTATTCGTTCAGTTGCACTGGCCAGTGATGGAAAGGGCGAAGGGCTGTTGGCTCCAAACCGCCAAGGACAAGTCGTCGCGATGAAACGGGCCTACGAAAAATGTAGCCTTGAGCCGTCGGATGTTTCCTTGGTGGAGGTTCATGCAACAGGAATCCCCCATGGTGACAACACAGAACTCTCCTCAATGCTTGAGGTCTTTGGTGATTGTCATCGTGGTCTTTCAACCATTGCCATTGGATCAATCAAGTCATTGATCGGCCATACGATACCCGCATCGGGGGTGGCTAGCATTATCAAAATCTCTCTTGCTTTGCAGAACAGGCTAATTCCTCCTTCGATCTGCCCGGATCCGTTAGAGGCTGTTGCTGACCATTCAACTCCATTCTATATCAATCGCACATTGCGGCGTTGGGTGCATTCACCATCCAAGCCACGTGTGGCGGCCATCAATTCGTTTGGCTTTGGTGGGATTAACGGCCACTTGCTTCTTCAGGAGTTTACCGCCCCTGATCAACGAAATTCGTCCCCAGTGGTTCTGTTCCCATACCAAATCTCCAACACTCCCGATACCGCTGAGAATTCAGGGGCCCCCCTTGCAACTGATCTGTCTGGAAGAACGTACCGTGGGTTGCTTCAGTACAAGCAGTATGGTTATACAACGATTGGTCGAGCAGCCTTTCTGGAGGCAAGCTCCCGTTCCGAGTTGCAGTCATTGATCGCTGACATTGATGTTGATGAGATCCAGCAGGCGGTTCTCATCCGCAGATCACCTGCCAAGGAGCAGACCGCAGAGGCTTCGCTCAGGCTCGTTGTCTTTGCGCCGTCACTCATGAAACTCAGTGAAGGGTTGCAGGATGCATCTGCTTGGCTAGGTAGCAACCCATCTTCTCAGGCACATCGTGGACGTAACTTTATCTATTCGGAGTCGACAAGCTCAAAGGGTAAGGTTGCATTTCTGGTTCCTGGAGAAGGTGTTCAGTCTCCAGAAATGCTTAGTGATCTCACAAAGAGTATTGATCTCTTTTCCTATTGGTACAGCTTCATGGACGGAGCCTTGGATCGGGATATTTCACTAGGCTTGGTTACTAGTATGCCGAACGCAGATCTTGATTGTGCTAAATCGGCCAATGCAAAGCGATTGGAACTTCTTTTTGCCCAAGACTCGGCCACGCAAATCATAGCTGCTTGCCTGATGTCTTTCTACGAGATTGCCTCTCGGATTGGACTCAAGCCTGACCAGCTTATTGGTCATAGCCAAGGAGAATCGAATGCAGTGATGCTTTCAGGCAGTCTTACCACAATGAAAAACGAAGACGACCTTCGGACGAGAGTAAGGCAGATTCATGATTTCTTTTCTCAGGCAGATTCAATCGATGAGTTCCCCGAAGGATCTACGTTCGCCATTTCCGGTCTTGAATCTACCCAGCTAAAGGAGATCCTTGAACGTCGTAGAGAATGGTCACTCATTTCAGATAATTGTCGCTCGCAGCGTATTGTCTTTTCTGAAGCTGCCTTCAGCAAGGAGCTTGAAGAGAATGTGCTCGCCGCAGGTGGATCTCTGTTGCCAACTCCTCTAACACGGCCTTATCATACTCGCTATTTTCAGCAAGGAGCTGAAACACACAGAAGGCTCTACCGCCAATTCCCTCATTCTATAAGGATTGAGCCTCAGCATGCAACTGTGTACAGCTGCCTGACCACTCAGCCTTATCCCAATGACTACGAAGAGGGCACACGCATCTTCATTGACCAGTGGGTTAATCCTGTTAGATACGAGGAGACAATTCGGAATATGTATGCCGATGGAGCCAGGTACTTTGTTGAGTTGGGTCCTAATACAACGTTGACTAGTTACACTAAAGAAGCTCTTTCTGAATGCTCTGATATCGTCGCCGTCTCGCTCGGCACTTCTCGTAAAGACAGCACCACTGCCTTCCTGCAATCGATAGCAACCTTATGGACGTCTGGTCTAGACCTAGACCTTGATGCTCTCGATGGCCTCTTTATTGAGCGCTATAGGACTGGCTTGACGATGGTGACGAGACCTGCAGCTGCTGTTTCAGTTCTCTCCGAGATCCCTCAGTACAACTCCGCAGGTCTCAAGGAGTTTCTTGCTTCCCTGTCTACGGATTCCCCGACTGCTGCCAACACAGATCGGCAGGAGTCAACAGCCCAATGGATACCCATCCAGGAGGAGAAGCCCATTCCTTCTCCTGTTGAATCGAATTCACCTGGCATCCGGGCTTCTGCCCTTCACTCCCACTCTTCTGAATTGGTTGGCTCACAGGAGGATCCAGCTTTGCAGCAGCAGCTGCTGCTGGAGCACAGCCGAACCATCATGGCGATTCTGGCTAGCGCTGATGCCACCTCAAAGCAAATCTTCAGTCAGGTTGATTGATCAGTGCAACTAATGCTTGTACGGGCAGTTGACCCATTCTTGAGCAAACAACTCTCACACAAGTATCTATCTTCTTGCGAGCAGGGATATCTTTCGGCATGTAATCACCCCTCAAGAGTTTCTGATTATGTTACTAGCCGGCTTGCCGCTAAGTTATTGCTATGGAGATGGCTTCAGTTGTCCCCTGTTGCCGCTAAAGAGCTTGCCCTCTATGGTCTTCCAGCTCGTCCACCAAAACTCTATCTGCATCAGGCGATTCTCAACGAGTTACATGTTTCTGTTTCCCATTCCAAAGGCCTGGTTCTCGTTGGCATTACTGATAGTCAGCCATTTGGTGTCGATATTGAACACATCTCTGGACATGATTGGACAGCCATCTTCGCCTTTATGCGCTGGCCGCTCCCCATCCCGCCACATCATTGGCAGATGGATCAGTATTGTTGTTGTGTCTGGGCAATCTACGAAGCCGGATTCAAGCTTTTTGGTGGAGCAGTTGCACAGGCGGATTTCCGCTTGCTTTCCATCGACATTCCTGCAGACTGCACCGTGATTAGCGGTCTTCCATATTCTTTTACTGCCTCCTTCTCAACGCTGAGCTTCGCCGGAGAGGGACTTGTCTGCAGCGATTGGGTGATCGCTGTGGCTATGGAGCCTTTGCGTTCCACTGATGATTCTTTGTTTGATGGAATCACCGAGGCTGATGTTAGCTCCGCGACAGTTCACCCACATGAACTATCCATTTCCCCTAAACGCAAAAGATCCATGCCATCCGAATCTCTCATGCATTGAATCGCATCCCATCGATTGAGTGCATCATTGACACCCAGCTTATAGCATCAATGACAAGATTGGCAGATTTGCTGGTTCACAGGATGGAACACGTTTCTGCCGCGGACGTGGTAGCGGCAATCAGTGCCTGGTCGCTATGCCACTGATGGGGTGGTACGAACTTGAGCGTGTTGTGGTGCCGCCCATCTTCGCGAGAAGCCTGCGGCAAGGCGTTGCTGTGGTCAGTGTGCAGAACCAGCGGCTCCAGACGTCGATCACCAGGTAGAGAAACAGCCACACCCCGCACCGTGGTAGGCAGACAGGTGATGTCTCACGACCACACAGCAATGGATCGATACGCTCGCAGGCGCGGCACCGGGCCGTGGCTCCTATGGCTGTTGTGTACGGCTCAGCGATGGGCCCGACCATGCGCGTGCAGCGCCCATGTAACAGCTGGACTCGGAGCCGAAGACGAAGTCTTCTCCGGAGGAGTTGAACAGGTCCTGATCCGCGCCAGTGCGGGCATGATTTGTCCTGGTGGCAGCGAGTCGTATTCGGGCTGATTGGAAGTGAGCAGGTTCTGCCGGTGTTCCTCCTTGCTCATGCGGTGAGCGCTATCGCGGGGGCTGCTTTTGTGGTGGTCCTGACCGTCCCCACCACCCAGGACGGCACGCCGCCAGCGCTTGAGCGTGCGCAGGGAACTGCCGACCTCCCGGCAGTAGGCGCCGGGCTCGATGTCGTTGAGACCAGCGGTTTCGAGCACAACGTGAACTGTCGACAGCGCCCTAGCCTTCTGCCTCCTTCTCGGAGGCTGGCACCATCTCCTCCTGACATCAGCACCCTGCTGCGCAGAAGACTGCAGCTAGACGGCCTCGCTGTAATGACACATTGGTCTTGTCCCTCACCCCCGGGAGTGAGATTGTGGGGGGCGCCATCATTCCTGAAAGTGGGGGCTTCAGGAATAGATGCGGGAGTATCCTAACGCGACTAGCTCTTTGATCTCCAAGGTAAATGAGTCGCAGCTGATCAGAAGTCTATGAAATAGACTTCTGATCTGTCAAGACGAGAAGAGAAGATGAGAGTTTGCGAATCATCCAAGTGATGAATTAACGTTGGAACAAGGTCACTATTGCGATGGACCATGCTTCCGCTAAGGGTGAATGTAGATCCAAAGTCGGCGGAGAAGTAGAGTGTTGAAGTCGTGTAATTGATTGAGGAGACATTGAAAGTAGGCGCAGCCTCCTTTGGTGGCGTGGTTGAGATGCTGGAGGGTGATGCCAGCACCAGGCCCAATGAAGGGTAAATCAGATTTGACGATTCAGGAGATATTGATAGTCTGTTGTCGATTGAGAAGATAGGGCGTCCAAGTACAAGACTGGGAGTGGGTGAGCCATTGCATATGAATAGCCGGGACTCGACGCCACAACTGAGTGTTCTGATCGAAGAGTCGTTTGCAACAACTGCAACAACGTCACTTCCAATCTCGACAGCATCCACAACTGTGAGATTGGGATACATGGCCCTGACTGTTTTAATGGCAGTCAATAGTGCCGGTTTGGACGTGAGTTCAAACGCTCCCTGCTGAAGGACGGCTTTGACGAGGAGAACATCACGTAGGCTATGGTAGGGTACAAATAGGCTTGGATAGGTTGACTCGTTTAGGACGTTGTCATGCAGCAACGGAGAGTCATGAAGCGTCGAATCGGTAGATCCTGGTTTATGCGATTGGCAGATCTCAAATAGTCTGGCCCATTGGTCATGATCAAGATGCAGATCCGTCTTGGTTACGGCGATCCCAGAATTAGGTTGGTAGCTGATAACATACAGGATTGGAGCGGCAGATTCAGTGCCATCAGCAAGAAAAAAGAGCTGACCATTTGAGGATGAACCTAAGTATAGGAAGTTATAGGGGAGAACAAAGTAGGAGTCTGAATGTGAAGGTGTACAGTAGACAAGCTTGCGGGAAGAGTCTGAGGAAAGGATAATCCAAAGTCCCACCCCATTGGGGGAATGATGGCCAGCCAGAATTTGGCACGTCTCATGACTTCCAATAGGAAGCGAAACGGAAAGTAGGTTTAACTGTTTAAGCGTATCCAAGCTGTGCCTCCATGTCCATAACCAGTTCAAGCATGGAGAAGTCCCATGACTTTAAGCGAGCAATAGCATCGTCATCCTCAAGCTTGTTCAAATAGTAGCTAGTAAAGGCAGGCTTACCATTTGATGCGAGAAACTCTCGAACAACCTCACGAGAATATTTCTTACGTTTCATTTGCCTAAATTCCGGATTAGTAATGAACTTAGGATCATTGCCACAAGGTGCCATGCGTGGACCATAAAAGGCATAGGGTGATTCTTCAGGCTTGAGCATCGCATCAATACATGAGCTATCGCTTGAAACACCAAGCCAGCGACAGATTTGAGGAAGAACTACTCTTGGATCAGACAGAATTGCTTCACCACTAACTGTAAGGAAGTTTGACGGTGGAACAATGGAGCGAAACTTCAGGATGTTTCGATGCATTGCATACCACATTAATGCATAGTTCTCCTTGACCATTGGATGTCCTGCGGCAGGACTATGAACTGTGCGTCGAAATTCGAAGAACTCTTTCAAGGACTTTGAAGCTCCAACAACACTTCGTGTCAAGTGAATGAATCTGGCATTTGGATAAAACTTGAATAACCTGACCATGCGATCAATTGTCTTGGTATTCGGAGGAGACTTTTCGATGCAAGCCTTAGGATAAAATGGTTGGCAGAGATACTCAAAAAGTTCCTTGCTAGTCATTGACTGATTGTTAACAAGCCACATCCAAGCGCGGCTGCAGGCAGCACTATCTTGCTTGCCTTCATGAACTTGAGCGATGGCTCTCAAAAGTCCACTTGGTGCAAATCTAGCATACTTAATATTTGACTTATTGGATAGTAGATGCCCGATGTCATCTCGATAAAGCAGGTGTAGCTCGGGGAAGCAATAGAGTTCTGGATGCTGTCCGAGAATAGATGAAACGACCGAAGAGAAAGACCGAGGAGGACTCAGCAAAAAAATAGGTTCAACCATGACCATTTACACTGCTAAAGAGATTACGCCGAATCACATTGTAGCGATGCTGCATCCTATCTTTTAGATTTTGGAGATCCTCGACCAGGTCATCAGAAAGGACCAATTCTGTTGATTCGCAGTCCTGTGAAGATTCACTGGGTTCAAATAGAAAGCTGAACAATGCCTTGTGAGCATTTTCAGATTCCATTTCGGTAAACGGTTCTGTTACGAGTTCAGAGCTTGCTGGCTGTGGGGCGACGTCGTGCTCACCGTCATCGCCTTCCGATACATCAATAATAGGTTCTGCCGTGTCCTTGTGCGTGAGTGAAACAATCTGAGTAAATGTATTGTATTCGAGACTGTTTTCACGGCCTGCAACTGTGCTATCAAGATTTACAAGCTCCATGAGGGTCTCCAGTTGGGAAGTGACCTCGTCGCCATCCAAGCCAGGCAAAAGGGTTAGTTCTTGATTAACGTTAGAATCGCGTTGGATAGACGACATAGAGGAGGCTGAACTGGTTGGAATCAGATCAATCATAACGAAGCAGCCGGTAAGGAGTCAACACGAGAGAGCTCAAGCCTGGAACTTACTGAACGAAGATACGCCTGATAATGCCTAATAACGCCTGTGAGGTAGAGGCTGTTGAGGTCATCTCTCATTTCCGTATCTAATGTAAGACAATCATGGGACTTTAACGGGGGGAGTGGCCTTGTGTCAATTACAACCTGACTAAGCAGGATGTCCTCTAGTGAGGTCGAAGAAGTAAGCACATCAACTCTCTTCAAACCCAACATCGTCGCATGATGCAAGCACATCCTTGCATGCCTGTCTTCAGCATGGAGAAACATTCGGAGTCGACTGCTAGGAGTGGTAACCTTCATCCCCGTCCATTCAGATGGAAACTGCTGATAGGAATCAGCGGGCCCGGCGATAAGCAGAACACCGCAGAGTTCGAAGTCAATAGCCATCACTGCTGCATGACCGGCTCCCTGGCTATGGCCTACGACCAGTGTTTGAAGAAGGATGTCTCGCTCGGATAGATGGAAGCCGTGATGCTGCCTTACTTGAGTAAGAAACGTTCCCATGATCGAGTCTTCATAGGCGATGCCAAGCTTTGAGTTCGGCTGGGAAGCGCTGCCATAGATGAACTCACGCCGTACCTGAAGAAGCGAGTCAGAATCAAAGAACTCGGAATTCAGCTTTGCTACAGTGGAAGATAATGGATAGTCAACAAAGTAGTAGTCGCCACTATCAGCTAAGCACGTACTCAACCAGAGGTAGTCTGAGCTGCGGCGAAAGCTACCTGGCAGGAAAAGGATGAACATGAAGCTGATGTTGAATGGCTTAGGACTTTTGAGTGCCTTCTGAATCCTAGTATGGAATACTGGCAGGTTATGATCAAGATCTTGAACATCAGACAAGCATCCTGGCTTCAAGGGATACACATCCAATCATTCTAAATTCGCATAACCTTCCCAAGATCACATTACTGTAGTTCAAGAAATTGTACAGTGCCAAGCATTCATTGATTGAGTTCCAACTCTGGGCTGATTGTTGTCAGAAACCATGCACCCATTCCCCAGGCGATTTGGCAACCACTCAGGAAAGCTTGTGTACCGAACATCTGTGTTTGAAGGAGAAGAGGACCGCGCGAAAGAAGATCCTCAACTCATAGCCATTCAGGACATTACTGACCCACATCAGTTCCCCATGTGCTGTCGGATACTCTTTTCGATAGCATTTGGCCTAAACTGGTGGAGCTTGTAAGTCATACCAAAGAGTCCAGTCTAGGACGTTTAAGGTAAATCTCTTGACGTTTTGCATCGTTTAATGATGTTGCAATGGTTTGGATCTTTGCTGAATGAACGTCCCTGTTGGTGGCGCTTTGCTTGATCAGATGCACCTGTTAATGCATAACGTTGTGACCACGGCATAGAAGCTTCGAAGAGATCCATCAGCATCAAGAGTAGGTCGCCTGCGTTTGGCTTGTATCTAGTCACGTCAATACGATTGCCGAGAGGAAACCTATTACTGATAACTCTTGATGTTTAATTATGCTATTATGTGTTGGGATCTCGAGGAGAATCTATAAGTCCTTTGTCCACTCAGAATCATATCATTCAGTGATTGTCGTCGTACAGCTGCATCGAAACCTCCGGTGTGTGCATGTTGCTTTGCCTTGGGATGGGCTTGATTCAATGGCCAAGGCACTATCGCAGGGGGATGGATATGACATGACGTTGGCAACAATACAGGCGACTCGTCAGCCTATGCATACACATCGTTGCTGCTAACCATTTGAGCGAGGTGTATGGAAACTGCGAATCACGTCACTGCTTTAGCTTGATAGGTGAGGGCGCGCTCATACGCAGTTGACCTCAGCATGAAAATCATGCTACTGTGCAATTGCTCATGGTTTTTATTATGGCTCTTGTGCTTCCAGGCCACTTGAAGTCGACCTTCAAGCAAGTTCGCTCTTTGATTCTCAAAGAAAAGAACTTCCCTGAAGCCAGGCGAATCTTGGCCGGCGTACCTGATGGTGAGCTCTATTCGCCTTACCACGTTGCCATGGCCGCAATTGCACGGTCAGAAAGTGATACTGCCGTAGCTATGGCTCACCTTGAGAAGGCTCTTTCACTTGCACCTGATGATATTCGGTTGATTTCTCGTATTGGTAAGCTTAGGCTTCAAGAAGGCAATACAACTCTTGCTCAAGAATATGCGAACAGAGCTCTTCAGCAGAAGTCTTCCAAAAAGTCGGACGTTACTGCACTAGCATCTTTTCTCCAACAGCTTGGCGATTATACTAATGCTGCCAGTATCTTGCGTCACGCAGTTCTTGAGAATCCAAACGATACCAAGCTTCGTAGAATGCTTGCCTTGGCTCAGCTCCAACTAGGACAACTAGATGACTGTGAGCGTAATCTTAACAACTGCTTGAGGCTTGATCCAAAGAACCATTATTCACAGATTTTGTTGGGAGAAATCCTTATTGCTCAGGGAAATAAAGTCCGTGGTCTCGCGGTTCTTCGTACGGCAGATAATGATGAATGCCCATCGAAGCTTAAGGAGCGTCTCTCTATTGATGCTGCAGAATGCTACATTGATCTTGCCGAATATAGTGCGGCTAAGGATGAGCTTACAAGGGTACAGAACAGCAACAGTCCCCGATTCAATTACTGCTGGGGCAAAGTTCAGTACCAAGAGGGAGATTACGAATTCGCCCTTACTAGTTTGATGGCAGCATCAAAGTCAGTTGCTCATGAGGATTCTACTTCAGTACCACCTATTGATCCATCAAGTCTGACAGTAGAAGATCAGAAGACTCGTTGTCAGAAACTGATTCAAGATCTGTCAAGCAAACTTGAAAAGCTTAGGGTTTCAGGTATCCAAGCAGATGATACCAGCTTCAATCAATCTACTGTGCTCGATTCAGTTGATGAGGATTTCTAGATCCTCCATTCATACCTCCCCATCTTCCCACTCCAATGATCGTTGTTGATAATAACTGTTATCGTGTGAATCCTTCGATACGAACTTCTCCATTGGTTGAAGGACAGTATCGATTGTATTTCGGGGACCGAACAACCTCGCTAAAGTTATCAGCCTCTGAGTGGGAAGCTATTTCTGATTTTAATTCAAGAGATGGCTTGTTTGACGATCTATATGAGAAGTGTTCAGAGTTCTTTGGAGCAACTCGTGCTGGAATTACTAGAGATGACTATCTCAACTGGTTGTGCACTCACGGAATCTTGCTTTCCGTTGAAGCTCCAACCCTTTCAGCACAAGTCTCCACGAATGTTCTGCACGCCAGCGAACTTAATGGTCATTCAAATCAGCTGAATGGGTCAGCGAATGATCTCCATCAGCCACCATCCCAACTCCAGGATCGAAAGATCTTGCTTGTTAGCTTTGGCTGGATTACGTCACGAGGGCTGTTAAGGCCCCCGCGGGTTCTGATCCGGCTTCAAGCTTGGCTTTTCCCCCTGGTTGCTCTGCTCTTTATAGGCACAATCCATAGTTTTTATTTTGGGGTCAAGCCTTTAGGTGTATTGATCGCCGAAAGATCAGACCCTTTGACTGGGCTGTCACGGCTATTTATCATGTTAATTGTAATTAACCTGATAAGTGTTATGGTGTCGATCCTGTCGACATACTCCATGCATATAGATGATCAAAAGTTGTATCTTAGGCTTAAGTGGGGATTCTTGCCAAGGCTCGCGAAGGAGCAAAGCGCCAAAGCTATTAAGCAGTCAGCAAGCAAACTTGAAGAACTCATTTTACTCGCCCAGCCACTTCTGACTAGATCATATCTTGTCATTCTCTCGATACTTTTCCTTTATGTTTATACGCCAATACCTGATTCCTCTCCGTTTTCTCGTCTAAATATACTGGTTGCAATCATACAAGGTTCTCTTGCTAGCATGATAATCCTTTTGATTCCTGTACGCAATACTCCAGGCAGAAGGCTCTTGGAATTCTTTGGACTCATGCCAAAGAATTATCTGAAGATATCGGCTAAAAGAACGCTAACTATCTTTTCTCATCTTTTTCATGGGCGGTTTAAGAGTATTTCTATCTCTCGTTCAGATGTCAACAGTATTCTGTTCCTCTGCACGCTTTTACTGGCTTTTATTATCAAGCTTTGCATTCTATACTTTATATTAATTCCAAACATTGCTGCCGAAATACCAACGTTTGCAGGCCACTGGACTTCCCTGATCGTCAGGGTAGCTCTAACGCTTCTTCTTATTCGATTTCTTTACCTTACGGTTATTACCAAGTTAATCATCAAGAGGGTGGAGGGAAGGCCGGACAGATCAATCAATCGAACAACCAATGGTCCAGCATTGCTGCCAAGTTCCAGTCAGCAGCAAACTACAGAATCTATTGTTGTTTCCAGCTCAACCCTTTCGTCTGTTTCAGTTCACAATAGAATTACCAATACTTTTAGAAGTAGGTATTTTCTTCCGTTCATTTTGGTTGTTATATTTCTGTTCCCATTCAGTGCATCAGTGACGGGATCAGCAAACGTAACTGAAGGTGAGGCACTTGACATTCGTGCAACTGAGGCTGCGACAGTAAGGTCTATCTTCCAGGTTGGTCCATCTTCTGCCATTTTGGACAAGGGCTCTAAGATTCTAGAACTCTTTTCTCCAACCCTCAGCACACAGCGCAGCCAACAACTTCAGCTTATTTCAAAGTTAGAATCCGATATACGTACTAGGAAGTCTCTTATCCGTTCCATTAAAACAGGAAGCATCAAACTTGAAGGTGATAATCGTAACGAAGAGCTCTTAAGTGCAAGAGCTATGGTCCAAAAGTCTCAATCTCGGGTTCGTGCTCTTGAGAATCAGATCAGAATACAGGATGATCAAATAGAAAAGCTTAGATCATTGACGAAGTCTGGCGCGATAAGTGAATTTCAGCTCCAAAATCTTTTATCCACGCAAGCTGCTCTAACGGGCGAACTTGAGGGTGCAAGGAGCGAGCTAAAATCAGCGAATGCAGATGTTATAGTTGCTAGACGCAAGCAGAAGATTGATCAAGATATAAACTCTGAGGAACAACTCTCCAACGCAATGGATGAATTGAGTGCTGCCGAGAGCAGCCTGAAAGTCGGTAAAATTGCCTTAGAAGCTATTGACTCACGACTAGCAAAGCTAGTGGTCACAATGCCGTTTGATGGGGTGATTAGTTCTAACACCAGGGCGCTGCTTGGTAGAACTGTCACTCCTGGTGAAACCATCGTGACAGTAAAGGCGCAGCCATTGACTCAGACTATAGTATTAATTCCTGAGTACGACCGTGCACGAGTACGCACTACACTTCCATGCATACTAAGATTATACTCGGTTTCCAATGCAGAGTTCAAGGGGAGTGTGTCGTCGATCAGTCCTACTACAGTTGAAATTGATGGCCTGCAATATGTAGAACTTCAAATTCAGCTTGAGGAAAGTCTTCCTACTAACTTCATTGGTTCGAAAGGGTATGCCAAGATCGACGTAGGATTTACCTGCATTCTATTCAATCTCTTGGCCCCAGTTACCAGATTTGTCAATGTAGACCTTTGGTCCCTTCTTCCTTAGAGTCAATGTCACCCATCATCAACGTGGTGAAAGATGCATCTCATTCCATTGCTGCACCCTCGGACTATCAGCGATTAACCTTCGTAATCAGTGCCCCTAGAGGTGGTGCTCTAACCTTCTGCAGGAAAACTGAAAGACTGGGGCACATTGGACTTCCTCATACGCATCTCCCATTAAGGGGAATGCCTCAACTGTTAAAGTCCCTTCAGTCTCCACTTGATCTTTATAGTATTGATGATGGTCTGCTTCGGGCCCTGTCATGTGTTGTTTATGGTGGGTTGGAACCTTATCAGCTTGAAGCGGCGTACCACGACATTGGTACTATGTATGCTAGGGACACATTCTCCGACACCTACGGACGGTTTCTAGCTAAGACCACAAGTCGCATCTTCGATCCTTCATTCAGTCTGTCTCTGTACCCTGATGCAGTGTTACAGCTTCAGGATAGTTTCCCGCGCTCACAGTTTATCTACATCTTCAGGGATCCATTCTTCTATGCTTCTTCCATTCTGAGTACGATTCATGGTTTAGACTCACTTCTGGTTTGGTGGTCAATCGCTAGACAGTCAGATCCTGACATTGCTATGGATCCACTTGTGATGTGGTGTTGGATCAATGAGAAGCTACTCGAATGCAAGGCTAAACTTAACAAGGAAACCATTGTCAGTGTCCTGAATCACCCTGAATCCGTTGGCCGTTATTCTTTCGAGCGTTTCTCGCATTTCATGCGATCTGACTACTCATCGCTTGTGCCCACACTTGCAGGACCATCCTCTTCTAGGTTCTATAAAGACCATGCTAAATGGAGGTTGTCAATGAGTCGAACTCTTTCGAGCCTGCTTCCAGTTAACTCTCTTGACTATAGTTCGCCAATTCAGGGCAGGTCGTCGTGGTGGTTGGATATCACCTTGGGGGGCGATCCTTCTGCTAGTATCTCACACTGTTCTAATCCAGGCAGCCTTGTCCCAGAGTATTGGGAGCAATTAGTGGAAAATAGTGAACTCATCGATCGTTGTGATCACTTGTGTCATGCTTTATCTTTTGCTCCTATCTCCTCCCGGCTAGCTACAAACTGATACACGTAACTACTGGCTGCCTCTTTCCTGCTGACAGCATCCTTGCCTTGCCTGCACTGCTTCCATTCAGACAGCCATCGTAAAGGTAGCTGGTTTGGCAGTTATGTTCAACGGCAGCGCGCGATCCCCACCATTCCTGATAGAAGTAAGCCACGCGTTGAGTGTGACCACCTGCGTGGAACCCTGTAGTGCGCCTGAAGGGAGACAGCAGCCCGGTGGAGTTTTCTATTGCATCACCGCACCTGTGCTGGCGTGACATCCTGATCTTGTTTCCGCTGTTGCGATGCCGCTACTTGTACAAGTCCTGAAACCACATCACCTTCTGGTCGGCCTCTTTCGCACTGGCGAATAGGCAACTTTGGCCATCAGTTCAACTGAATTGCCTGTTGCTCTCCTTCGTGGGAGCGATGCTTCAGATTGCGTTAGCGGCCTCTTTGGTGATCAAGATCATCACATGTCCTGATTCTTGAGTGAGGTGCTGAGCAGCGCTGCCGCTTCGGCCAGAGCCTTCTGCTTCCACCTGAGATCCTGCTACGCCCTGCCTTGAGCCGCTGGTTTTCCTACTGGTTCCTAGGCACGGAGCCCAGCGGCGTACGTCTACCCCCAGAAGCTTTGCGGGTGCACCCCAGCGGTTTCCAGCACCACCGTGAGTTGGTCAGTGGTTGTGCAGCCCTCAAGCACCTTCTGGGCTGCCATGGCCACCTCTCCTTGCAGGCGCCAGGCCTTCCTCCACGTTGTCGAAGCTGTTCACGTGAAGGCCCAGTTCTGCGGGGATCTGGGACACGTTCTGGGGATGCGCTAGCTCATCACCCTCCTGACCTCAGCCTGTTGCTACGCAGAGCCTGCGGCGAGACGCGCTCGCTTTAACGACGGAACCTCTGCTCCATCAAGCCCCATGGTGGATAAAGTGGCCGAGATGGAGCGGCGTCAACGTTGCTGGACGTTGGCCCATCACCACCTCCAGGAAGGTTGAGATGTGCTGTTGCTGTAACTCATATAGAGGGATTTCTTAACGTAGCCCATGTGTGAAGACAGGTTGAGCCTTTTCCATCACCATGACACATTGTCAGTGAACCTTATCAACTGCTGATGGTGCATCAGCATCAAGTGCTTTGCTCAATAGAATGGTGAGATCCCTCCCAATCTGGCTGTTGGGATCTGCAATTTCTCGTGATATATCTGTATGTCCAAATGGGTATGACTTTACCGTAGCTTCCATCTTCAGCTTTTGCCTAAGCAGGGAGGCCAGAACGAGTGAACTCTCACGGCTAAAACGCTTCATCGTCGTGGCCAAATACGCCCATCCACCATTGATTCTTGTCAAGTCAACCGGCATACTCGTCATGTTATCCACGGGCGAATAGGTTCTGATCAGACT
This sequence comes from Synechococcus sp. MW101C3, assembly GCF_002252635.1. Classification (NCBI taxonomy): domain Bacteria; kingdom Bacillati; phylum Cyanobacteriota; class Cyanophyceae; order Synechococcales; family Synechococcaceae; genus Synechococcus; species Synechococcus sp. MW101C3. The sequence goes on along the minus strand of NZ_NQKX01000003.1, from coordinate 87,579 downwards.
TTCAAGGTCATTTCTGTCGGTCGTTCGATAGCCAACTAAGCGTTCGATCTCCTGCTTTACATTTGGCCTCGCAGCACTATAGCGCTTTGACAAGTCATAAGCTGCAGAGTCTATAAGAATAAAGGATGAGTGTTGATTGAGAAAGAGCCCCTTGGATAGGCCTAGTGCAATCAGATAGGAGCCAGCTGAATGCCCAAAGTAGACAATAGGTGCATTGTCATTGACCGGACATAGGAGCTGTAGCTCAGTCTTCACCCATTGGTCCAACGACTTCAGAGCAAGCAACTGCTCATCAATGACAGAGTCGGTACATTGTGCAACTAAGGGGTAGTTGCAGGAAAGGAAGTTAAAGCCCAAGCTATTGAAGAATAGATCCTTTCCCGCAATATGGCGCTTTGATCCTTTTCTAAGGCCTCCCCCATGCAGAAATATAACCGTGCCCTTGGCAGGGCTTGATACAAGTTGATACGCATCAAGCGTTACCCTTGCATCATGAACTGCGCTTAGCATCGGAGCATAGCATATGTCGCTATGTGACCGAACTGACACGTCAGAAAGGCGTTTTATATCTGAACTCGAACCAGGGCTAGCCAAGAGTAGTTCTTTAATGCGGACCAAGCATTTCCAAGGTCTTAATCTCATGCAGTTACTTCGCCTGTAGGGATGTCATTGGGGCCAGATCAAGTCACAGATGATATCCAAGCTACCCTACCCCTGCCTAGGCGGCTTCATGGGCAGAATCCGAGGTGTCTACGTGATCATTCCGATGGCTGAACTGGGCTGCACCCGAATCGTGATCCTAGCTTCAACCCGCCTCAGTCTACACACACGCGTACATTGCCGGCAGATGTATCGATGTCAATGAATGCTCAAGATGCGCTCACTCTGCTATCGCTCATGTCCAGTTCAGACCCCAGACTTCCGAAGTGAGGAGGTGGAGGTGCCATGCAGACTCTCACCGGTCATGCTGCTAAGCCCAACCAGAAAGGCTGGTACTATTGCCAATCTTCTTATCCCAAAACAAGTGGTTGTCTATTCGTATGAACCTGTGCAAGCACATGTCCAGTTATCTGACCGCATATACCACCTTGTGATGGCATCGACTAATAGGCTCCAACTCTGAGCTTCTCATTGAGCCATGCAACTAGCTCCCTCTGCACAGTACCCCCATTTCTATTCGGCTGAATTGTCAATCTAAGCCCCACTTTCTGTTAGCTTCTGATTAATGGAGCCGTTTGTTGAAGTGCATTCGGCCAGTTTGCCGTGTGAGCTGGAAAGTGCAGTAGGATCACAGTTGAAGTCTGACTACTCTGCATGGAGACGCACGAAGGGGCTGAGGACCAATCATTCCACATTGAAATGGTTCGGCAACTCAATCTCTTGCCCAACAAGTTCCATCAAATATCTGATGAAGATATTGACCACCTAAATGAAATCTCCATTAAAGAAGCCGAGAGGCAGTTGTCTCTTACGTCGGCGGCGATGAAGTTGTTTTCAAACTTTGAGAAGCTGCTTCCAAGTGGACCTATTGCAGCGAAGAAACTCGGCGGTTTCGCTAGCACACCGAATTCCCAGTCGAAGTAACTTCTAGCGTCATTTATTAGAACCGACTACGTCCACTTCTGCTTCAGTATTGCAGGCCACTTGCTGATTGACGTGGCCTCACATTGCCAATGATTCCATTCCAGATATTCACCCCACTGCCAGTAACTCTACAGATCTATAGTGCAATGATCTGACAGCCACCCTTTGGATTATGCTCGTATTGACCTGGATCTGTATCCGATGTTCGTGTTAGAACCTTTGGCCCAAATGGATTTGCAGTGCATACATATGTTTGTCCATTCCATTTTACGATGTTCCTGATTCCAAAGTTGTAGATATTGTTGAACCCATTGTGAGATATGCAGTTCCAGTCCACTCCATCTTCAGAAGACCAAAGCTCTGCCCCTCCGTATGACGAAAGAAACACCTGCATAGATTCCCAATCAAGAAGTCTGCCAAATCTAGTCTTGCGTTCTTCCCTTATTGCCCATAGACCAAATACCGACCAATCCATTGTTCCCAGAAGAAGTCGATCATCTATGCTCACAATCTTCCAGATGTAGGCGTTAAAATAGTTGCCGAAGCCTGGCCCTCTTCCGCTGAGTGGCAACAAGCCATCACGTGGGTTGGCACAAACTAGCTCTAGCTCATCGTTGGGAGCAAGTCGCAATACTTCTGCTGCGGCTGGCCCGACATTGTTGGTTCGATCGTGTCCACCATTCTGAATCCCAGTTCCAATGTATAAGTAGTCGCGATGACTGCATAATGAGATAATCCCCTGATTCAACGCGCCTCTTCCACCGCCATCCTTAACCACTAACTCCCAAGTGAATTCATATTTACCTGAACGCCTGCCCCTCCATAGTTGAAAACCATTGATTCCTCCTGTTCCAGCATAGAGTAATCCCTGATGGATGCAGAGTTCGTATACCACAACAACTTCTGGAAAGGTACCTAGACCCTTGCCGTTGATTGAATGCCATTGTCCAGAAGTTGGGTCATCTGTAGCGAAGATCGTAGTGATCCCAGCCCCGTTCACATTACCGTTGGATGCCCCTGTAATGGTTGTGACCAAGAGCTCTTCATACTGAAGCAGTGATCTAATCGATGTGAGCGTGATCTCGTTTGAAGAAAACTCTGAAATGATGCTTGGCTTTGGTAGTCTTGAAAAGCTTTCTCCGTCGTAGCTCACCATGAGATCAGGACCATCCCCTCTCGACCGGGATGTGGATGCGACATACAGAGCTATATCTCTAGATCCATCTCTATAGGTACACATGCTACGATAACCGTAGTGGCGTCTGAATGAGACTCCATTTTCAAGTTGATACCAATCAGCTTGATGGACACGTTTCGGGCTCGATGAATTCGGGCTAAAACGCCAAATCTCTGCTGCAGAAACATCGTTCTCAAATGCTTGCTCGTAATTCTTGTATTCAATTGGAACCGGCCACATATCTATGTGGACATTTGGCATCCCAAAACGAAGAAAGACAAGATTGGCACGTCCTGTGCCAATGTACATTGAACCCTTGAAGACCGCCGCCGAATACGCATAGGCATTGTATTGATCCCCAAAGCCATTGGCGCATACAGGAAATGGATTTATCCGATTGTGTAAGGCTACTGTCACTGTTGCACCTCATAGCCTGGGATATTACCCATGAGACCTACACTAATCTCTGACAACGAATGTAGAGCTGGAAACGACCTCCAGATATCCGCACGATTATCTACGATTCTGTTTTCCAGGAAAAACTTGAGGTCACCTGCGAATTCATTTGTTTCAATCTGCATACTCTGTTCTGCGCTATAAGGATTAGCACAGCTGGCGTAGAATGGTAGGCCTAAAAATGAAAGCAATTCGTCCATAGACTTATCAGGACTCGTGACAAGGTCTTCATAGTTGAGGTAATGGATGCGACTATTGTCAATGTCCTTCAAGACTGATTGAATATTTTCATGGCACAGAGCCCAAATCATCTCTGGAATCGCTGATGTATCGCCGGTGTAGCGGCGTGCAAATGGAATGATTTCCTGGAGCTGTGAGTCAACAAGTGACTTCACCACTGCCGATGGGTGACGAACAAGATAGATGAACTTAGCATCAGGAAACTGTGCTGTAATACGTTCTAACGTATGTCTGCTGTATGCATAAGAAGGGGTCTTGTCTACAAGGTATTCTTTTGAAAAATTGTCTTCTATTTCCTTGAAAAAACTGATAACAGGCGTTTCACCCTCAACTAGTTCGCCCTCAAGACGAGCTGAATCTTCCAAGCTGATTCCATTGACCTTGGCACGAAGGCGGACAGTTCCTCCCAGCAAATGCTTCGTCTCTGCATGGCTTAGAGCTCTCTGGCGCTGTGCGTATGTATCATAATGGAGCAGATGTAATTCTTCTGGAGATTCGATTTCTGGATGCTGATCTAGCATCCTTTGCAGCAGAGTCGACCCTGATCGTGGAGAAGATAGAATAAACACAAGTTTGTAGCTCGTGTCGATGGTATTGTCGGCTGAAAATGTTGGCGTCTGGATTAAGGACTTGAATTCCTCAAATTGTATGGAGCTGAATGGGGAGCGTTTGTATTTGCTGTCTTCAACATCCTTCGGTTGCTGACCTTGACTACCAGCGTAGCTTTTGGTACTTGTTGGGCCAATCGAAGCAGACTGCTTAATTATATACTCGCTAAGTTCTCCGATGCTCAAGTCTGAAACATATTGCCCTTCTACGGGCATGACTAATTCAATGAATGATAACCTGTCCGGACTAAGTGACTGACACTTCTGAAAGATCGATACAAAGTCGACGGAAGTTAGCCCAAGATCGGCTATAAGCTGAGTATCTGCGGAGAGAGGATCATCATAGAAGATGTCGTTGTTCTCTGAATAATCACCAATGACCTTTATAACTTCTTGTAGCATTGTCTGGAAAACGCTGCTTGAGCTTAACATGGAATCCACGGAACGCGCCACAGGTTTTCTGTCCAGGCGGATCATCTGCTCCAAGGAATCTACTGCCATTCTACCCATTAGGAGAATGATGGCTGAACACTAGCCTTCAGTCAAACCCAATACAATCTTCCACGCCAAGCGTGCGAGTATTCAAGAATTGAACAGAGTATGATTGATGATTTGCTCATAGACCACGCTTTTCCTGTCAACTCACCACCACTTCAACACTGAGCCGACTATTTGAATTGCCTGTTGTCAAGCCAACCCTCTTTCCCGACGACCGAAATACTGACCTTCTGTACATGCCATCCATATGAGTTAGTGGATTAAGCATCTGTTGGTGGGCGCCAGTGATCTGTGCTTGGGGCCGAATCAGACAGAGCCCAAGGATAGCAGCACTACCGACTTTGCAATGAATTTGACGAACATCACTGCTTCTCATCTGCCTGACGGCTACGGCCAGCTCCAGACTGAGTGCAAACGCTCACAGAACTGACCAACGTCGCCGTGATGACAACGAACTACGGAAGCCATAATTCAAGATCATATGCGGCTCAGCGTCACCCACCAGAGTGAGACGACCTTCAAGAGTTGATCCACGAGTTGCTCTCGCCGACACCTGGGTGCAACGCAACGCTGTGGTTCCATGGCCAAGATCGATACGAATGAGCCAGAGCATGCCTACAGTCGAACTTTCCGGATGATGGATTATCTGGCCAACGCCGCCTTGCCAATTGGGTGTCATCCGGTGAGTCTCACGCGCGTCTCATGTGATGGCGCGTAAGTCACCGGAAGCGCGGAATTAGTAGTCTTTGCGGTCCACCTTAGGGTATACCTAGCCTTTTGGCGATACAAGAAGGCACACCAGGCAACCACCATCAGGATGCTTTTCAGAGGCTCTGATGTGGAGTTCTCTCTGGATGTGCTGAAGATCGCTCTGCAACATAGAGGCAATGCATCGATCATCGCCTCTGCTTGTTTCCGTTTAATCCATACAATAGAGATCGCTGCCAGCAGTCTGAATCGCCCAGCATAAGCCAGTATGGCATTTGTGTTTGCTATGCCTACATCTTTCCAGACCGCAATGGCGAGAGTTTAAGCACCCTCTATTGGTGTGCCCGCGAGGACAAGAAACGGTTCTTCTGTAGTTAGGTACTGTTGATTGAATTGAAGCCACTATTCAGCTTCGCCACCTGTAGAGCGAACTCCACGCAATGTCTACCCCCACTAGGATTCAAACCTCTCTATCCCGTCCCTAAAGAACCTGAATCCAGCTCCACTCCTATTCATAATGGTTGACACAGTCAGGATGTTTCATACACCCATAAATCTTTTCAACGGCCTTCCCTCTATGGGTTGAAAATTGTTCCCGTATTAACTTTCAGTATACATACTTTCCGCCGAAATGGATCCCACTACATTCCTGGTCTTTTGCGGATTAAAATGATTGACGTCATGGTCATCACAGGATTGTACGTAATTCTCGGCACGTATTAGGTTGTGTTCGAACGACTGCATCAAGAACACCCACCTAACCTGCTTTTTCTGCATAACCGTGGCACAACCTCTTCTCTTTCGATGACTTACTGCCTACCACTAATACTCTTTATCATGTCATCACTATTGCCTTAGTGCCCTGTGATACATTATCTCAACTTCACCGGCGAAGCACAAAGGGGCCTCCACCCTTGACTCGGCGGGCCTATGTGTGCAACTCCGCATGGTGGCCTACCCGATCGAAAAACGTCGCACATTTTGACTTATGGGTTAAAATGTGATCAGGTGTGCTCAAGGTAATGAATACCACCAATCAGGTTTTGGTGACGGTTCGCCCCTTTGGAGACTGGGTTAGGTCATCGGAGCGTGTATTGTCTGCAGGTGCATCACTCTGTTTGGAAACCTTTGGATTTGAAGATCATATAGAAGAGCTTTGGAATCAAGGGCTTTCACTGCTGATACCCCGCATTTCATTCGTATCTTGCAGAGACTTTTCCGTTGCACAGTCCATACTTTCGCTAGTAGAAGGCCAACAATCGAACGCCGCTCAATCGCCGCGTGTCATCATTCCTTGGAGCAAAGTCACTCATGACCAGCTTGATTCGCTAAAGAGCTTGCAACCCGTCGCAAGACTCGGTTCCATCTTGGAAGTCGAGCAGTTTTCGGCGTCACCTTGGGGTGAGGCTGAAAACAGACTTGTTCTGATTGAAGGCTATGAATCCGGTGGTCTATGCGGGAGCGACTCGCAGTATATTCTATTCCAAAAGGCTATCAGTTCACTTGACAACTGTAGGATCATCGTATCAGGCCCCATTGGCCTTCTTTCTTTTTCTGCCCTGAATAGTCAGGGGATATTTTCTATATTACTAGATGAGCAAACTCTGCTTCTTCAGGATTCGTATCTTCCACCTCGCAACAGACAGCTTCTCAACCGAGTCAACGGAAGGCAATCCATCGTTCTACGTTCAGGCACAGATCCATCCTTCGATGTGAGGTGCATTTGTCTTCCAGGTAAAGATTCTCCTGGCTACCTCTTCGGCAGCACAATTGAAGTCCCTCAGCTTAATGAACTAGCCACATGGAGTTCCGACTGGATCTTTCCTGTCGGTGAGGGTATTGACCTTGCCAAGGACTTCTCGCAACAGTATCGAACTCTCGGCAGACTCATTTCAGCATACCGTTCTATCAAGGTTAATTCTACCTCGGCTACAACCCATCCCAACTCAATTGCAACGCAGTTTGGTGTTAAGTATCCAATCATTCAAGGCCCAATGTCACGGGTTAGTGACACGGCTGAGTTTGCGGCAAGCGTTGCGCGAGGAGGTGCCTTGCCTACCATCGCTGCGGCGATGCTTACTGCAGAAGCACTTGAGAAGATCCTTATACAGACGGCAGACCTGATACCGGACCTTCCTTGGGGTGTTGGCTTACTTGGGTTCATTGACGCAACCCATTTAAAGTCACAGATCTCAGTTCTGAAGCGTTCAAAGGCAAGCTTCTGTATACTTGCCGGTGGAACTCCTGCTCAAGCTAAGGAAATTGCATCCGAGCACCTAAGGGTGTTTATTCATGCACCAACTCCAGAACTGCTTGACCTATTTATCAAGGAAGGTTGGAGAGACTTCATCCTTGAAGGACGCGAATGCGGAGGACATATCGGTCCACTCAGTTCTCTGAATCTGTGGGAGAGGTCAATCAGAGTTGTTCTAGGCCAAAGCAAAGCTGTGAGCCGAGATGTATGTCTGGTTCTAGCTGGAGGTATCCATGATGAGGCTTCGGCTGCTTTTGCTGCCTACATGGTTGAGGATCTAATCAAGACAGGCGCGACATGTGGCTTACTCGTTGGTTCGGCCTATCTTGCTACGCGAGAAATCGTTGAAGATCGGGCCATTACCCGTACATACCAAGAGGTTTCACTCCAATGCTCCAACACTGTCTTTCTTGAGACCTCTCCCGGTCATCAAAGTAGATGTGCCGACACGGCATTTTCCCGCGAGTTCAATTCTATGCGAGATGAACTCGTCAAAGCTCAGGTCCCTGTTCGTGAAATATCCAGCAAGTTAGATCAACTCATTCTCGGACGTCTGAGATTGGCGTCCAAGGGGCTTCAACGAGGAGAGGGGGGGTTGGTTGCCGTTACCGAAGATGACCAACTTCAACTGGGAATGTACATGTTGGGAGAAGCCGTATGCCTGATCAATGATCAGACAACGATTCATCAGCTACATGAAGCTATTCGTAATGGTCTGGAGACTCCTGCCAGACGAGCTCAGCAAGATATCTCTGAGAGGGCGCAGCCAGCTGGTGTTGTCAGTGAATACAGAGGACACCACGACATTGCAATCATTGGGATGTCTTGCAAGCTACCAGGTGCCAATGACCCTGAACAATTCTGGAACTTAGTTCTACAAGCCCGGAACCAGATCAAAGAGATCCCTGAGGACCGCTGGTCTATCACTGACTTCTATTCAGCTGATCCGAAAGAGACTCATAAAATCCATTCCAAGTGGGGTGCTTTTCTTGATGCTGTCCAATTTAATCCGATTGAGTTTGGACTTCCTCCACAGTCTCTCTCTTCAATTGACCCAGCCCAGCTCTTAGCCCTTGTATGTGTCAAAGAGGCACTTCAGAATGCAGGCTATCCAGAGGACTGCCTGTATGATCGTGAATCTACATGCGTTGTTCTTGGCTTCAGCGGCGGTTTAGGAGAACTTGGTCAAGCTTATGTCATGCAAGCTGAGTTGGCTCCTCTCTTGAGCCGTCAGCACAATGTCGAGGATATGTTACCAACCTGGACGAGTGATAGTTTTGCTGGAATTCTTCCTAATGTATCTGCTGGAAGAGTTGCCAACAGATTCAATCTCGGTGGGACCAACTGCACCATTGATGCAGCCTGCGCATCCTCACTTGCCGCTTTGGACCTTGCTGTTCATAAGCTTAGACAGGGTGACGCCAATATGGCTGTTGTTGGCGCTATCGATACACTACAGTCACCTTTTGCGTTTTTCTGCTTTTCAGAAACTCAAGCGCTTTCTCCTACTGGTGAAGCCAAGTCGTTTACCAAAAGTGCTGACGGAATTGTGCTTGGCGAAGGTGCAGGCATCCTTGTCCTCAAACGGCTTGAAGATGCTGAAGCCTCTGGAGATTCAATCCTGGCTGTGATCAAAGGAATTGGTAGCTCGAGTGATGGTCGAGGCCGAACCATGACGGCACCGTCACATCACGGGCAGGTTCAGGCGTTTGCTCGAGCCTATACAGATGCTGGCGTGAATCCAGCCATGCTTGGGTATTATGAGGCTCATGGAACTGGCACACCTGTTGGTGACCGATCTGAAATCCGGGCTTTGACCACATTCCTGGAAACCCAGAACAATCCAACCACCCATTGTGCGGTTGGATCAGTGAAAACACTGATTGGTCATACGAAGAGTACGGCTGGTTTGGCTGGACTTCTGAAGGCTACGCTAGCCCTGAAGCATCAGTCTATTCCACTGCACAGTAGAAAGGAAGAGCCTATTGATGAAGTCAGTTCTTCTAATACTGTCTACCTTCCAGCCGGCACCTTTCCCTGGCTGCAGTCAGATTGCCTTGGCCCTCGGACTGCTGGTGTCAGCGCATTCGGATTTGGTGGTACTAACTTCCATGTTGTTCTGCAAGAGTATATTCCCAAGCGTTTGGCGGACAGACCTTGCACGGACCTAACACCCAGACTCGCGACCAGTTTTAGACTGCTGTACTTCACTCCTGAGCGTGGAACCCTTTCGGAATGTATCCGAACGGCTTTGAAGCACGCACGTCTGATTGAACACGAATGCGCTCTTAATGGCTACACCACATCAGTCAATCATCTGGTGGCTGACACAATTAAAAGCCAGGATGTATCTGCTCACCCACGTGATGCTACTGGTGACTTCCTTATTCTTCTTGTTGATCAGTCTCGTGCTGATATTGGTGACAAGCTTGAAGATGCTCTATCCGTCCTTGAAGGACGGCTTGACTACACCAGCACGATGCGCGACTGGCTTGTACTTCAATCTTCATCAGCAGGGTTGCAGATTGACTATAAAACTGCTGAGCAGACTGCGCTACTTTTCCCTGGGCAAGGATCTGATTACCCCGGAATGGGGGCAACATGCCTGTCTGCATCGTCTCTCCAAACCCACGAGCTACTGCTGACCCTATTTCCAGAACCCCGTTCAAGACACGACGTTCTTGCGAAGTACCTTTTCGGCAACTCTGAGCCCGGCACGGGTCTTACTGCTGATATCAAGCAGTCCCTGCTTGCGATCACCGAGGTTGCTTATCTAGAGATTCTTTCATTCCTCGAGGTACCTTGGTCCCTTGGCCTTGGCCATAGCCTTGGTGACTTTGTCAGTCTGTACGCGACAGGCTGGCTAAGTGCGAGCGACTTAGTAACCCTTCTGCAAAGTCGTGGGAAGGCCATCAACGGATTTGTTGATTCCGGATATGGCATGTTGATACTCTTCTGCTCTCCTCAACAGGCTAACGATTTACTTCTTAAGGCAGCCAAGGCATCATTGACACTGGCAAATATCAATTCACCAACACAAGTTGTTTTGTCAGGTCAGTTGGCTGATTTGGACATCATCGAACAGGCGTGCCTACAGGAAGGCATATCTACACAGAGAATGCAGACATTGTATCCGTTCCATTCAATGTTTATGCAGGATTGCAATGAATCCTTTAAGACAGCTCTCAACTCATTCAACTTTTCTGCAGGGAACTCAAGTTCTAATCATTCAATTCTGAGCACGTCACCACAATCTGGTACTGTTTCTGAGCAGACTATCAGCCACTTGCTCGCCTCCCATATGGTTTCAGGAGTCGACTTCGTACAGTCTGTTAGGCAGGCTGAAGCCCTTGGATCAACCTTCTTCATTGAAGTTGGGCCTAAGAAAGTCCTATCGAAGCTTGTACGATCATCACTCGGCTCTTCAGATTCTATCGCCGTCTCCCTTGATGGACCTCGTGGAACGGAGGACTTTCTGGCCTCCATTATGCGGATAGCAAGCCACGGGGTCACCCTTAATTGGTTCAAACTAAGCGAAATGCTACAGGTTCCTGCTGTACCACCGACAAGCCAAGCTTCTGGAAATGCTGCCACGAAGCCAGGATTTAGCTATTTTATTAATGGTGCCCATGCTTGGAAATCCCAGCATAAGATACAACAGAATATCCAGCACAAGGTTCATCAAGCTCTGTCAGGGAACATCAGTCGCAGCGATGAAGCCATATTGCATGCAGATTTAGCAGAGCCAGTCCTGCTAACATCTATCCAACCGTCTCCTTCTCAACCGCAGTTAACCCCAATGACCCAACCCAACCAGTCGAGCCAGATCAGCAATCTTCGCTTAGAAGCGTTTCGGACTTATCACGAAACTCTGCGTATGATGATCAATTCCCAGACCCAAGTCTTTTCTGCATTCCTTGCTAATTCTTCCCACGGTGTAGCTTCGTTGGATAGTACAGAGACGATTTATACACAGCAGCAAGTGGTTGGATTGGCAGCTCCTCCCGAAACCATCACATCAGCATTTGCACCCCCTGTTCAAAGCATCTCTCAACCCTCTTCTTCCACGATTCTTCAGCAGCCAGTTCAGGCGCTTGCCACCGTTTCACCTCTTATTGGCAACGGAGATATTGGCCACGCTCATGCAGCTACCCCCACCAAAGCTGTACAAGCCCCACTCAATGGTTTGCAGGTCGATACCCCACCGGTACCGCCTTCGAATGGCCATGGAGCGACCACCACTGAGCCCAAGCAGGTACCAGGCGCCACTGATGCATCCTCCATTTTGCTTCAACTAACCTCCCTGCTATCAGAGAAGAGCGGCTACCCAGTTGAGTTGCTTGATCCTGATCAGGATCTAGAGTCTGATCTTGGCATCGACTCCATCAAGAGAATTGAGGTGATGGGAGGTCTGTTGGCTACCTTGCCAAACGTATCTCCTGAGGCTCTTCAGAGCATTCAAACCGGGACCAGAGATCTGAGAACACTCCGTGAGGTGGCTGGCCACATTGCAGAAATCCTGGACGGAAGCATTAACACTGTTGCCGAAGCAGAGGCTACCCAGCCGGGAAAGTAGTTGGCGGGAAGGACGAACCCTCACAGCTTCGTCTTTCCCATTTTGAAAGCACTTCCTTCCGACTAGCTTGCTCTAGGTCTGGACACTGTCTTGAGAGGGCTGACCGACAGTTCATTGTCTTAGTTCCTGACTCAAAGCGTGACTTCTATTCAAATCTATTCGCCAACTCAAGACACGTTTCAGCATTCAATTATTCAGTTACATCTCCAGATCAGACTCTTCCTGTTTCCATCGGAGGCGATCAGAAGATTCCCGAAAGTGCCACGAATGTGGACTCTTCTACTGACTTTACTATCATATTGCACCTTGATGACTTTGGACAGAGGCTGACCAGTCTTGTTGACTTTGAGCCATCCAATGCTGTGTCTTCTTTGTGGACAGCATTTGACAATATCCGGAATCTTCTCTCTTCCTTCCTAATTCCTGGCAATGATTATCGCCTGGTATTGCTCCATCATGGCCAAGGTGACTTTGGCAGGCGATCTGCGAGCAACGCTCCATCTGGCTTCCCAACTTTCTTCCTGACCTATGTTTCGGCTCTGTCCGGAATGCTTAAGTCAATTACGTCCGAATTTCCATCCGTCAAAACAACCGTAGTCGATATCTCCGATTCAGTCCTCCCCTCTGATAGCACCCAATCCTATCTCGACTTCATCCTGTCACTTGATGAACCTGAGAAGGAGTACTCAATCAACGAAGAAGGGCTGCATGTTCATACGATGATTCCTTGCCAACCTTCCAGCGCCACTTCGGAAGGTGCTTTACTCCCCGTATCTTATCCTTCTTGCATCTTGGCGATTGGAGGTGCTCGTGGTATCGCAGTTCCTGTCTTAGAGCAGCTTGGATCAAGGAATGCATCCCTTGTAGTAACTGGCAGATCTGATATAAATCTTCCCCAATGGTATTCTCCCGGTAGTACCGTGCCTCAGATCAGGTCTGAACTGATCAAGATGCATAGAGACTCAGGTGAGACCTTTACTCCAGCCTCCATTGAAAAGGAAGTGAGGAGGATTTCTTCTTCTGTTGAAGCTATTGCAAACCTTGACAGACTGTCCAATCTCTATGCATCAGTTATCTATTTCAAAGTAGACCTGCTTGACCCCAATTCTCATGCGTCGGTTATTTCTGAACTTAACACCAAGCGCTTACGAGTCGATACTATCATTAATGTAGCCGGTATTATTGAAGACTCATTGGTTAGCAAGAAGAAGCTTGATAGTTTTAACCGTGTCCTGTCAACAAAGATGAATTCGCTGAAGCTTGTCTTTCAAGTGTTAGAAGAGCATCCAGTCGCTAACGTAGTGAACTATGCATCGATTGCTGGCAAGACTGGCAACTATGGTCAAGCTGACTATTCTGCTGCCAATGAACTTCTAAACGCAGGTAGCTGGCTCTCTGCTCTCCTTCGCCCTGGGCTCAAGGTTACTTCATTCAATTGGGGACCATGGGCTTCATCGGGCATGGCGACTCAAGAAGTTAATGATGCTTTTGCCGAACGCGGCATCATTCCCATTCCTCTTGACGTTGGCGCACAAAGTGTTGTATCAATCTTAACCAATCAATCTGAGCTTCCCCTTGAGGTTACATCAGGCCTGTATGACTCTACTAGGTTTACCCAATCCAACTTTGACATACAGCGTCTTTCTGAGTCTTACCCATTCTTGGGACAGCATTCTGTTTCGACCACGTCATCTACAGAGCATGGACAGCTCAAGGAGACTTATAAGTTCTATCTTGATCCTCACAGTCTTCCTTATATTTCCTCCCATCGAAAGTTCGGGCAACCTGTTCTGCCAGCTGCGTCTTCCTGTACATTTGCCCTTGAAGCTTATCAGCGCCACCTTGGGTCGAGTGCTCTCTCTTTAGGTCGTTCTGCCTTGCGTGTCACCACTGACGTTCTCTCAGGAATCGTCTTCAGTGACTTTACTCCTCGCCAGCTTCTCTTTGAAGCCAATGTCGCAGATAATCAACCTTTCACCTGCAGCTTAAGGGATCATCGTTCAAAGCGCTATTCTTACCGAACTCAAGTAGAACAAGTACCTCATCCAGACATTAGTAGCAAGCTTTTATCCTCTCTATCCAGGTCCAGCAATGATGGCCAACCTCCTCTCAGTGTCAGTCAGAGTGATGCCTATGATAGGTATCTGTTCCATGATGGTGTGATGACTGTCATTAGTGGTACCTCCTTGATCTTCCAAGATACTGAGGTGATTGTCTCCACTTTGCAGTCTCATGGTACCTGTGGGCTACTAGGCGTAGATTCCGCTGCCGAAGGTTTTCTTGATCCATCTCTGCTTGATGGACTTCTTCAGATGGGTCTCATCATCCTCCGTGATCTCTACCAAACTAGTGCTCTGCCTAATCGCCTAGTTGTCGATGTTTATGCTGCTCCAGTCCACGGCAAGCAGTATTTAGCTACCGGACGCATTGTGGAGGTCAACGCTGTTACTAGCAAAGCCTATTATGAAGGACTTATTACTTCGGAGGATGGTACTCCTCTTCTTTGCCTTTCCTATGCAGAAATGACCCATTCTCCAAGCATGATTGATTAGGCTTTCTGTCTACCCCCCCTCCCCTTCCTTTCGCTCTATTGTGGCGACTCTCCTTTTGTCTTTATCCTCAGGCTCATAGGCTACCTGAATAGCGGTTCTATCTTCTTTGTCGTAGTCTTCAGTCTTCAGCACCTTTCGCATTGAACTTCGAATGTTGCTTTCCCTGTAGTCTTTTGATTTTCCGAGTCGTAACCCAAGTCTTTGTGTCCCTTCTTTCCGTACCCAACCACCTAAGAAGCCTTTTTGTTTCTATAGCTTCGCATCACCTCTGTTCTTTCTGACTGCTTTTTCTTCAGTCGACTATGATCTATGTGTCAGCAGTCAATCTCTTATTGACGCACTGTTCTTGAGCCGTGAGTCTGTCTCCATTGACCTCTGATCATCTCTTGTCGTGTTTGGTCAGTGTCGATTCTTTGGTTCCCTAAGCCAGGCTGGCCTTATGGAACAACTTCCGATTCTTTTCTATTGTTATTCTTGTCATCATCGTTTTCCAAGTCACTGTCGCTTCTACTGACATCAGGCGGTTGCTCAGCCTTTTGTTTGATCCCATCGATGAGTGTATCCACTAGGCTCGCTTGCGGGTTTGCGAGGCTTTGTTTGTTTACTGCATCTCCCCAGTTGTGAGTCGGCCAGGGAGCACTGTTTCTTTTGGCTTATGACTAACCGGCAGTGCTTAGACTTAGCGACTACCTCTAAGCATCTTCTGTGATCTCACCTTTTGCTTTTCCTTTGTACATCTAGACAACAGTACACAGGCCATTAGGGTATTGGCTTGGTGCGTGCTTCCCTCTATCTTGATATCCGGACTCAACGCGTGTAGCCAAAGCTACCAGACAGTCCATCGATGACGAAACCCACCAGAACCGTTCGCCAGGTTCAGCGCACAGTTGATACCAAAGTCCGTGGATTTCTGCCTCCACCTGTGGATTCCTTTCCAGCAACCCCACTGCTCAACTCCTTGGCCTCACCCCAGCAGCCTGCACCGCCGGATACGGCAGGGCCGCATCGCTTGCGGCCACCTGGGCTTGAAACACCACGTTTTGCGTATCAGCGAAGAGCTCGCTGAGTTCACACGGCTACACCTACCAGACCACGAGCTCAGGAGGGAGACGGACTGTTCAGGTTGGCTGAATCGAATCCCAATTTGTCCTACCCCGCAGGGCTTTCACTTGCGCTATGTGCAGTTCCTGCCAACAGTTTTTGCCTGATCGATGAGCTCACTTGGTTTTCTTCAGAGGCAAGGCTCTGCCGGCAGCAAGGGAGGCCCGGCGGACCATCCGACGCCAGGCCGCGACGCTAACCCCTGACATTGATCAAGCGTCTTTCTACGTCGCGTCTGTCTGTTCGCATCCCATGGCCGCACAACCCAGTGGCACCCTGTCCCGCTGGCAGCCTTCGAGCAGCAGATTTTCAGGCGCTGATCCGTGAGCCGCTGCTCCCCTGGCGCCATCTGCTCTGGATCCGCTGTCTGGTCTACAGGCGGCTGAGCCTTGATGGTTGGCACTTCAATCCCAGAGGAGAGCAATGCAACCGGTTTGACTATGGCTGCAGCGCCACCTTTCGCGCTGTCGAGAGCGCCCAAGGTCAGAGGACAGATCAAGGCACGAATGCTGCTGTGTTCCAATCTCCCGCAGCACGTCTGAGAGATTGCTTTTCACTGCGGCCAGAGCCTGGCTGGCCGACTGTTGAATCTTCTGTGCTTGCTGGATGACCAGAGCCTTGTCCGTCTGTCCGTTTATGG
Source organism: Synechococcus sp. MW101C3 (assembly GCF_002252635.1). Classification (NCBI taxonomy): domain Bacteria; kingdom Bacillati; phylum Cyanobacteriota; class Cyanophyceae; order Synechococcales; family Synechococcaceae; genus Synechococcus; species Synechococcus sp. MW101C3. Next base: position 71,185 of record NZ_NQKX01000003.1, on the reverse strand, counting down.
CAGCCGACGCTGCAAGTCTGTTGACGTGATTCCTGCGATTGGGAATCGACGACCCCACTTCCTCCTGTCCGGGGTTAACGATATGAGGGGCCGGCACTGACCACTCGAAGGCACCCACTCCAGTCCGGGAGGATGTCGTTGGCTGATGTCAGGCTTCCATCCCGCCATCAGGCCCCTGGTGGTACTACCTTTGCAACGCCCCACAGCTGTCTATGACCAGGCTTCTCCCCGTCAGTCTCTGTGTGACTTTCACCTTGCTTGCAGGCTGCGGTCGTCCAGATGGTCAGGCTCTCCAGAAGCTGGCCTGCGAGCAGGTCGCCAGCTCAATCGACCTGCAATCCGTCGGACAACTCGACGCGCTGCGCAAGGCACTCGGGTTGGCACCCGGCGTTGATCCCCTGCAAACCTGCCGTGACCTTGGGGTGAAGATGGAGCCCACACCCCAGCCTGACAACAGCTCCTCCGAGCAGGGCAACGCCGAAGTAGGCGGCGGCAACGAGAACTGAACTGCGGCCGGCTTTCCTTACCGATCAGCTGTTGGCTGTTGGACGCGTTGTTGACTTGGCGGCAGCTGTTTGGCGCCCTCTCTCTGGTGTGAGATCAGTGGTTTCAGTGCAGATCTGATCCACGTCTTTATTGATGCCTGCTCCCCCTTCGCCCGGGTTGATCCATGGGGCTGCCCAGCTTAGTGGCGGGCTCAATCCTTAGCGCCGTCAATCTGCCACTCAGATAGGCCCCCGTATCAATCCCGATGCGGTGCGGCAGGTGGGTGATCTGGAAATCGTTGCGGAATGTGTGGCCGTGCACCACGGTGTATGGAAGCCCATGGGGCTTGGAGAGAAAGGGCTTGCGGATCCAGATCAGATCTTCGAAGGCCTGGCGCTCCAGCGGCACCCCTGGCCGCACGCCGGCATGCACAAACAGATAGCCGCCGCGAATCGCCGTGACCGGCAACTGTTCGAACCACTCCCGGTGTTCGCTCGCCAGTGGCAGGAGCGCGGGTTCGCCGCCGTTGTAACGCCATCGATCGTAAGCCGGCCCTGCTTTCGATTCCGCTAATGACTCGAGCAGCATCTGCTCATGGTTGCCCCGCAGCACGGTCACACCCGCCAGGCCGTAGGCCGCCGGGTTGTCCTGCAGCTGCCAGACCCGCTCCAGCACCTTGCGATCGCCGTCCGGTTCAGGCGCTCGATCGATCAGATCCCCCAGGAAGATCAGCTCCACGCCGGAGTCCAGGTGTGGGGTGAGTTCCTGCTCGAGCAGGGAGGCGCAGCCATGCACATCTCCGATCGCCACCACATCAGGATTGGTCATCGTCCTCCCCATCGACGTTGGTGCTGGAGCACAGCCACTCTCGGCTTAGGCGCTTGCGGCTGAGCTTGGGATCGTTCAACATCAGTGACAGCTCTTCGTGAACCATCTCCAGTTCGTTGTTGATTTCGTATGAGGCGGGCATCTTCACCTGGCTTGCGCGCAGATTACTCAGACTGAGGGTTGCGGTGCCGTGATCGCCTCGATCGAGTTCCTCGCTTCCCACTCACGGCAGGTGCAGGTGCTCGACCAGGCTCTGGCGCTCGCCGCTGCCGGGCGCCTCCCAGGCCAGCCGCATGCTGAGGATCTCCTGGTTGGGAACCAGCCGGGCAGATTGAGCTGCAGGCCCACGTTGAGCTCCTCCCCGGCGCGCAGGTTGGGGAGTTGGTGATTACCGGCACCGTTGGTTTTGAGGTCGTTGAGCAGATCCACCACCTCAGCACTGATCAGCCACCACTGTCACCTCGTCGTCGAAACTGACGTTGGCGAGACGCTCACGGTTGCTATTCTCCCCGGCCAGCGCCCGCAGCTCGACCCGCTGCTGGTGGCGTCCCACTACGACGGGCCCCTGCACTCGATCGGCGTCGACGTGACCGCCTCTGGGCTGGCGGCCCTGATCGAGCTGGCCATGCACTGGGCCGCTGCGCCGCCCCGGCGAACCGTGTGGGTCGTGACCTTCGATCAGGAGGAATGGGGGAGGCTCGCCACCAGCGTGCTGGAGCTTGAACTCAAGGCCAGAGGCCAGAAACTGCCACTGATGGTGAGACTGGAGATGATCGCTTACACCAGCGCCACTCTGAGGTGGGCTGGGTGGGCCTGCTTCCGGTGCCGGGGGTCACCTCAGCGTTGGGTTCGGGGCGCCGGCCGCTGGGGTGTACTGGCGCTGAGGGGCGCTTTCTGTGGTGCCGTGAGGTGCTGCGGGAGGCTTCGCAGGCCCCGACGATCTGGCAGACACTTCAAGCTGCAGCGAGCGCTGCAGGCGACAAGGAGCCGTCACGTCAGCATGATCGGGGGTAGAGGTGGGCAGCGATGACAGACCCCGGCTGAGGCAGGTTCTGAACAGTGAGTGATCGGCGGCCATGCCATCAGTGCTTCTGTGTTGTTCTTGGAACCCGCTGCGAATGCATCCACTAGGTTGATCAGCCTCTGCCGTTATCAGACTGCTGCTGTTGTGAGACTGATGCTGTGTTCAGATCCGTGCGGCGAACTGGATTCATGGTGTGATCGGATTTTTCTGTCCCTTGTGAGGGATGGGGAGTGTGAAGCCCGTGGGTGGAGCATGCAGCCTCGGGTCACTCTGATGAGTCCTGGCTTCTGTTCATGAATCAAGGAATGGTGCTGTGCCTTGCTTTCATCTTTGCAAGCGTGGCTTGCTCGCCTGATTGTGGCCTGCTGCACATCTGCCTCCTGTTTGCCTCCTATCTGCAGCATCCTCTTGGAGTTGATCTCCTGGCTTCTCGCTTCTTCACCGGCTTCGTTGCCTGAACGGGCAAAGGTATGGCTAGAGATGGACTGGGCATGGTGATGGAGCTGCCAGGAGAGCCGCCTCCGGTTCTTGCAATGCAAGCTCCCTATCGGCTCTGTTCATGACGCTCGTACTCTGGAAAGCTATCCAATGACGCTGATTTCGCTTCTCGTTACACTCATCGTTGTGGGGGTGTTGTTGTGGCTGGTTAACAACTACATTCCGATGGATAGCAAGATCAAGAACATTCTCAACATTGTTGTTGTCATTGCTGTCGTCATCTGGCTGCTCAATCTGCTGGGCCTGACGGACAACCTGCGCGGCATCCGCGTGGGGAGTTAGGCGCTGGCCGGGGTGGGCTTGGTGGCGCACGGGGGTTGCGGAGAGGGGGTTGGCAGCCAGGCGTCTGCCGGGATCCAGCAGAATCAGGCTATGGATCTCCATGCTGATCTGAGCCGGCCCGTGGTGCTCGACACCCACGCCCTCCCCTGGATTCCCTCGCCGATGCCGGGGGTGGAGCGGCGCCTGCTCGACCGGCAGGGTGAGGAAGTGGCGCGGGCCACCTCCTTGGTGCGTTATGCACCAGGCAGCCACTTTCCCCCCATCGCCATGGCGGCGGCGAGGAGATCTTCGTGCTGGAGGGGGTGTTCCAGGACGAGCACGGCACATACCCGGCTGGTAGCTGGTTACGCCACCCCCCAGGCAGTGTGCACAGGCCCTGGAGTGAGACTGGCTGCACGATCTGGGTGAAGACCGGCCATCTGCCAGTCACCTGTGGACCGGATGGTGCGCTGAGCTCAGCCCCCACGACACCCGTGGCATGAGCCACAGGTTGGCTGCAGCACACCCGTGACCGTGCCCGCCTAGCGCGCTGTGCCTAGCCTGAGGCAATTCCGCCAGGTGGCCATGGCTGTGGTGAACCGCTGCGCGGTGGGGGTCTACCCCAGTGAGCAATTGCTGGATTGGGCCCGGAGGCTGGAGCTGGAGGTGGATGCGGCGGGAGCCCGGGAGCCCTGCTTGTACCTGATCCCCGATTACGACACACAGGAGGAGGCTGAGGAAATCCTCGCGGAGGTGTACGAGGCGATCTTTGAAGCGGAGCTGGATTACTGGCACCGCGACATCGGGGCCTGGCCGGCTGAGCGCACCTACCCGGTGTTCCGCAAGTGGTTTGATGTGCGCTTCTACCCCCTGATCCAGGATCTGGTGGCCGATGAACTCACGGCCACCGAACTGGACGACGAGTTGGTGGGCACCATCACCACAGCATTGGAAGGAATGGCGAAGGCGCCTTGAGGGACTGGGCAAGCGTGTGGCTGCCGATGACCTGAAGCGAGCGCTTTGCTGTGAGCATTGCCCTGATGGGAGCACTGCGATCTACAGCATGGGCTGTGTGAAGTTTGCCAGGGGGAAACTTGCTACGGGAAATGTGCTTTAGCTGTCGGTCTGCGGTTGCTTCCAAGGTGGTGCCGATGGCCTGGTAACTTCAACGTGCTGTTGCTGTCTCTCGCTTTACTCGGTCCTCGGCACTGTTGATCATGGGCACTGTTGATCATCATCGGGTGGCTGTCATCGAGTTCGCCTGGATGTCGGGTTCCAGCACGAGACATGCATCCGATTGGTGGTAGAAGCTGCGCAGATCAGCTGGGTTGTTCAGGTGCGGCATCCCTGTGGAATGATCGAACCTGCTCTTCTGCTGCAACCTTCAGTTTCTCTGATCGCGTTGATGATGCGTGATTCTGGTCATACTGGATGCGCCAGGAAGCCATGGCCATCCGGGCAAAGCCATGCACCTATCTGTAGAATCGATCCATCGTGAGCTTTTCCCCCCTGCTTGGCGCTGGAGATTCTGTTCATCCTGTTGCTGATCGTGGCCAACGGGATCTTTTCTGGCTCTGAGATCGCGATTGTTTCGGCGCGCAAGGTGCGGCTGCAGCAACTGGCCGATAAGGGGAGCAGGCCGGCGCGTATCGCCCTGCGGCTGGCGGAAACGCCGAACGATTTTCTTTCCACGGTGCAGATCGGCATCACCCTGATCGGCGTGCTCAGTGGTGCTGTGGCTGGCGCCACGGTGGCGCAGAAGCTCAAACCCTTCGTTGATCAGCTTCCGGCTCTGCGGCCCTACAGCGAAGGGCTGAGCGTCACGCTGGTGGTGGCTTTGATCACCTACCTCTCTCTGGTGATCGGCGAGCTGCTGCCCAAGCGCATCGCCCTCACCCATCCGGAGAGGATCGCCTGCACCATCGCGCCGGCCATGCGAACCCTTTCGCGGTTGAGCGCGCCCGCCGTGCATCTGCTTGGTGCCTCCACCGATGGCCTGCTCAGGGCTCTGCATGTGTCCGCCAGCACCGAGCCCGACATCACCGAGGAGGAGATCAAGGCATTGATTCGCCAGGGGGCAGATTCCGGTGTGTTCGAGCCCACGGAGCACGACATGGTGCAGCGGGTGTTGCGGTTGGGTGATCGCACCATCAAGACGATGATGACCCCACGCACTGACATCCAGTGGCTTGATCTGGAAGCAACGGAGGAGGAGATTCTCGCTGACGTACAGGATTCGAACCACTCCCGCTTTCCGGTGGGCCGTGGCAGCCTTGACGACTGCGCCGGCATTGTGCGCGTGCGCAGTTTGCTCAACGCCCAGCTGGGGCGTGAGCCGCTGGATCTCGAGGCCTTGTGCCAGCCACCGCTCTACATCGCCGAATCGAGCCGTGCTCTGAGTGTGCTGGAGCAGTTCAAGCGCGCGGGCATCCATATCGCCCTGGTTACCGATGAATATGGCGGCGTGGAAGGGCTGGTGACCCTCAACGATCTGATGGAAGGCATCGTGGGCGATCTGCCCGACCTCGACGATAACGAAGATCCTTCCTTTGTGACGCGAGAGGATGGCTCCTGGCTGGTGGATGGCAGCCTGGATATCAACGCCTTTGATGACCGCATCGGCACGGAATTGCTCAGCTCCGATGAGCAGCCCACATATCACACCCTCGCAGGATTTGTGATTCATGCCCTGGAGAGGATTCCCAGATCCTCGGATCACTTCCTCTGGCTGGGCTACCGCTTTGAAGTGGTGGACATGGACGGCAACCGCGTGGACAAGGTGCTCGTGACGCCACCGGTGAAGCCCCCTCCCGGCAGTGATCCATCGGGTGATCTTGACGGCTAAGCGTGGCCATTCCCTCGGCTCTGGTGCTGCGGCGCCCCTGGGCTGTGTGGTGATGGTTGCTGCTGCGATGGCTGCCATTGGGCTGCCAAACTGAATCAGCGATTGACCTGTCAACGTGGCCTGTGAACGCTGCGGTTGCCGCATGATCACCAAAGCGAACCACGCGAAGGGATTGTTGATCTGTGCGGACTGTGGCCACCGTGTGGCTCAGGTCCAGCAACGGCAGACGCTGGGCAGTTGGTTAGCCGCCAGCTTTTTGTTGCTCTTCCTGATGGCGCTGGTGGTGATCACCGCCAGGCTTGAACCCAGCGTCTCCAGCGATCTGGAATTGGAACCCGTCAAGGAGCGCTCAAGGGGAGAGTGATTCAGGCTGTGGCCCCCCGGAACACTCACGCCACTCACTGCGTGATCACTCGCTTCTTGAGGAAAGCCCCTTTGCCTTCCTGCACTGTTCGCAGCGACAGGCTGAGCCTTGCCAAGTCCCCCTGCTATACAACAGCGCGCCAACTCCGTCTATCCGCCTGCTGGCTGCTCTCCCTGAATCAGCCAGCATTCCCTTTAAGAGTTCCGTTGGCAGCTTCGTGATCGGTTGTCTGTGCTCTTTGCTCGTTGGCCTGTGATCGGTGACCCGTGATCAGTGGTTTGCGATCGATGATCTGTGAATGATCACGCGCTGATGAGTGATCACCTGGAGTTTTTTCGCAGCAGTCGGGCCAGCGCCCACACCCCCATGGAGGCCATCAGCACGAGCAGTAGCTGGACCACGAAGCTGCCCATGGGTGCGATCCATAGCAGGATCTGGCGGTAGTTCGCTCCCAGCACCATTCCTGACGTCACCAGAACCAGGATCCAGACCAGGCTGCCCGCACTGGTCCAGAACAGAAACGAACCCTGTGGCATCAGTTCAATGCCGGCCGGTATGGAGACAAAGGGCCGGATTCCAGGGATCATCCGGCCCCAGAAAACCACCGCTGACCCATGGATGGAAAACCAGCGGCGGCTGGCGGCCAGATCCGCTGCCCTGAGCCCGAACCAGCGGCCGTGCCGGCCAATCAGATGTTCCAGCCTCTGCTCGTTCACCAGGCGACCGATCCCGTACCAGAAGCAGGCCCCGAGCAACGTGCCGATCAAGGCGGCAACCACAACGGGAACGAACTCAAGCTTGCCCTGCTGAATCAAAAACCCGCTGAGTGGCATCACCAGCTCGGAGGGGATCGGCGGGATCACGTTCTCCAGCAGCAAGACAAGAGCGATGAGCACATACCCCTGCAGCGGGTTGGTTTCGGCTGTGTCTGCGATCAGTGCCAGAAAGGATTCAGCCCAGCGGTGCAACCCACTGGCGGCAGGTTGCACCATGGCCTGCAACTCAGGCATTGGCATGGGCACGGCGGCGCCAGAGCCGCCACAGCTTCTCAATCTCCAGATAGGAGAAGAAGATCAGGCTGAAGCCAACGCAGATGGCCAGATCCTGCAGGCTGAGCGGAGTGGTTTCGAAGAACTTCGACAGGAACGGCACATACAGCAGGGCCATCTGCAGGGCGGTGGTGAGCAGCACGGCCCAGATCAGCCAGGGATTGGAAAATGGGTTGATCTGCACCAGCGGCAGATCGCTGCGGGCGGCCAGGGCATGGCCCATCTGGGCCAGGCAGAGGGTGGTGAACACCATCGTCTTCCACGGAGATCCCGACCCAGCGGCGTAAACCATCAGCACGATGGTGATCACAGCAAACACCACGCCGATCCGCAGGATGTAGCTGCCGATGCCGCGGGCAAAGATCGACTCACCAGGTTCGGCCGGTGGCCGTTGCATCAGCCCTTCCTCGCCCGGCTCCAGGGCCAGTGCCAGGGCAGGAACGCCATCGGTCACCAGGTTCATCCAGAGGATCTGCAGCGGCGAGAGAGGTACGCCCACCATGCCCAGCAGCGGGGCGGAGGCAATCGTGATCAACTCGCCGACGTTGCTGCCGAGGATGTATTTCACGAAGCGGCGGATGTTGGCGTACACGAGCCTTCCCTCTTCCACCGCATTCACGATGGTGGCGAAGTTGTCGTCGAGCAGCACCATGTCGGAGGCTTCCTTGCTCACCTCCGTGCCGGTGATGCCCATTGCCACGCCGATGTGGGCCTGCTTGAGGGCGGGAGCGTCGTTGACCCCGTCACCGGTCATGGCCACCACCTGGCCATTGGCCTGCAGTGCCTTCACGATCCTCAGCTTCTGCTCGGGAGGAACACGGGCATAGACACTGCAGCGGCTCACCACCTCCTGGAGCCTGGAATCGTTGCACTGCTCAAGCTCCCGGCCCAGCACCACCTCGGCGTTCGCATCCACGAGGCCGATGCCTTGCCCGATCGCCCGGGCGGTGAGCGGGTGGTCTCCCGTGATCATCACCGGCCGGATGCCGGCTTCCCGGCAGCGGGCCACCGCCTCGGCCACTTCCGGGCGGGCTGGATCGAGCTGGGCCATCAACCCCAGCAACACTTGGTGATCCAGCGACTGCTCCGGGCTGGTGTGATGGGGAGCGCAGGCGAAGGCCAGCACCCGCAGGCCTGAAGCCGCCAGATCACGCGCCTGATCCACCCACCACTGCCGCTGCGGCTCGCTCAACACTGCGACCCCAACCCCACCGATCCAGCGGTCGCAGGAGCCAAGAATCACTTCCGGCGCCCCTTTGGTGATCAACAACGTGCTGGACCCCTTGCCCACGTTTCCCAGGGGCTGTTGCAGGGTGCCTGTGGCGTCGTCCACCCACACGGCCATCAGCTGGCGTTCCGAACTGAAGGGAATCTCCGCCTTGCGTTTGTACTGGCTACGCAGCGCAAAGCCATCGAGGCTGGCCTTGCCGGCCGCCACCACCAGCGCTCCCTCGGTGGGATCGCCGAGCACGTCCCAGCCACCGTCTTCGTCTTTCTTGAGTTCTGCGTCGCTGCAGAGCACCCCGGCTGCCAGGAGAAGGTCTCGGGCGCCATCGGTGATGCCGGGCACGGCTCCCTCAGGCGGCACGAGCTCGGCCGCAGTGAAGGAACCGTGAGGGTCGTAGCCCCTGCCGCTGACCGCAATCGATTGGCTGCCGCAGCGCAGCTCCTCCACCACCTGGCGGTTCAAGGTGAGGGTGCCGGTCTTGTCGGTGCAGATCACCGTGACCGATCCCAGCGCTTCCACGGCAGGCAAGCGGCGGATGAGGGCGGCCCGCTGCACCATGCGCTGGGTGCCGATCGCCAGGGTGACCGTGATCACGGCGGGCAGCCCTTCCGGCACGATTGCCACGGCCATGCTCAGCGCCACCTCCAGCAGCCCCAGCAGCGGTTGCCCCAGCAACCAGCCACCCAGCACCACCAGCGCCACCAGCGCCAGCGCGGAACCCACCAGCACATTGGCCAGGCCATCGAGCCGTTCCTGCAGCGGGGTGGTTTCGCCCCCGGCGGAGTTGATCAATTCAGCGATCTGGCCCAACTCCGTGCCCATGCCGGTGGCCGTGACCACCGCCGTGCCCCGACCCCGCACCACCTCCGTGCCCTGGAACAGGCAGTTCTGGCGTTCCAACACCGGCGTGGCGGCCTCCATCACCAAATCCGCCTTTTTGAACACCGCTTCGGCCTCACCGGTGAGGGCCGCCTCGCGCAGGCCCAGCTCGGCCACCTCCACCAGCCGGGCATCGGCAGGCACGCGGTCGCCCGCTTCCAGGCGGATCAGGTCGCCAGGCACCAGTTGCTCGCTTGGGAGCCGTTCCCAATGGCCATCGCGGCGAACCGTGACCAACGGCTGGGCCATCTCGCGCAGCGCCAGCAGCGCGGTCTGGGCGCGGCTTTCCTGCAGGTACCCCAGCAGGGCGTTCAGCCCCACGATCAGCACAATGGCGATCGCGTCCTTCGGAAAGCGCTGGGCCGAGAACGCAATGGCGGCCGACACCGCGGCAACAGCCAGCAGCATGATCAGCATCACGTTGCTGAGCTGATCCCAGAGAATGCGCAGGTTGCTGCGCCCCGGTGCCAGCTCCAGCTTGTTCGCCCCAAGCCTGGCAAGTCGTTCTGCCGTCTGGGCGGTACTCAAACCCTCAGCCGTGGCCTCCAGCTGCTGGAGACAGTCCTCCACGGTGAGGCTGTGCCACGCAGGCGAATTAGTGCGGCTCAAGGGAGACATGAGGGGATCAGCCGAAGACACTAAACGCCTTTCTGCCCGTTCTGCCGATGCCAACCTTGCTCACAACCCTGCTGGTGCTGCTCACGGGCGTGTTGATCGCGCGTGTGTCAGCGGGCCGGCTGGTGGCCTGGGCTGTGCCCGCCATCGTGCTGGAGCTGCTTGTGGGGTTCATCCTCGGCAACACGGTGTTGCCGTTTGAGGCCATCAAGCCACTCAGCGGCATCACCGAGCTGGGGGTGTTGACCCTCTTCTTCCAGGTGGGGCTGGAGGTGCGGGGCGATCTGCTGGCCTCGCGTCGCGGCAGCATCCTGCGCACGGTGGCGATCAGCTTCCTGGCCCCCCTGCTGGCCTACTGGCCCCTGAGCCAGCTGTTCGGCATGGCCACGCCCGCAACCCTGCTCTGCCTGGCGGTGCTCAGCGCCACCGGAACGGGGGTGACCCTGCGGGTGCTGGCCCTGGGGAATGCTCTCCAGACCCCCTCAGGGCGACTCCTGGTGGGCGTCTCGGTGCTCGACGACCTGCCGGCGATCGCGCTCCTTTCAGTGGCGATGGCCAGTGCGGGCTTGCCGATGGGAGGAGCGGGCCTGGCAGGACCTGGACCGCTTCTTGGTCTCGCCTTGGCGGCCCTGATCTCCCTGGCCGTCGGGCTGTGGGCGCGTCACCGGCCCGAGCGGCCCACCACACCCCTGGCGATCCTGATCGTGCTGATCGCCTCGTCGTGGCTGGGGGAAGCCAGTGGTCTCACCTCCCTGCTGGGCGCCCTCTGGGGTGGAATCCTGCTAGGTCGCCTTAGCCCGCCCGAGGCGGACGTCTCCCGCACCCTCTCGGTGCTCTCGGATGTGTTCTTGCCCCTTTTCTTCATCAGCGTAGGGATGCGGATCTCAGCGGACACCCTGCTGGACCCCCAGGCCTGGAGCCTGGCGGCGGCCCTTGTGGTGATGGCTGTGCTCAGCAAGCTGCTCTGCGGCCTGGGGGTCAGGCCGGCCGACCGCGCTGCTGGCGTGGACCGCTGGCTGGTGGTGTTCGGCCTGATCCCCAGGGGTTTGCCCGGACTGGTGTTCGCCACCACGGCGCTCAGCGCTGGCGTGATCAACGGGTCTCAGTTTTCTGCTCTGGTGATCATGGTGACGCTCACCACAGTGCTGGGCCTGCTGCTGCTGGAGCGACGCCTGGCTTTCGTGCGCAAGGCGGCTGAGAATCCAATGTGAGGGGTGATGATCCCTGCGGCGGTGATCTCTCCAGTACGTTGATCGTCGCTTGAATTCCCCTGAGCCGGTGATGGTGCATTCGGTTCATCAGCTATGGGGACGCCTGCTCGCCTGGCGGCACCGTCTCACGGTGCCACAGTTCACGGTGGTGACCGGCGGCTTGGTGATTGCGTTGGGCACAGTGCTGCTGGCCTCGCCGCTCTGCTCCAGCGATGACGTAGGCCTTTGGCAGGCTCTGTTCACCGTGACCTCGGCGATCACGGTGACGGGTCTGTCGATCATCGATGTGGGCAAGGATCTCACGCTCTTCGGCCAGATGACCCTGGCAGGGTTGATCATCACCGGCGGGCTTGGCCTGATGGCGATCACCACCTTCTTGCAAGGGTTTGTGCAGGGCCGCTCCGGCCTGCGCCATCGCCTCGACAAGGGACGCATGCTGGATGAATTCGGGGTGGGCGGAATCGGCCCCACCTTTCACCGGATCCTGATCACCGCCGGCTGTGTGATGGGAGTGGGCACGCTGATCCTGTTCTTCTTTGGCTTCACCGATATCACCAACGTTGGTGAACGCTTCTGGGCCTCAATGTTTCACTGCATCAGTGCCTACAACAACGCAGGTTTTGGGCTGTGGGCCGACAACCTGGTGGGCTACAAGGGAAATCCGGTGGTCAATGGTGTGATCGGCAGCCTGATCGTCGTCGGCGGTATCGGTTGGCGGGTCACCAATGATCTGTGGGAGAACCGCTCCCGCCTCAGGCGCATCCGCCATCTCTCCCTCCATACCCGGCTGGTGCTGCGCAGCACCCTGCTGCTGATCGCCATCGGGGCACTGGGCCTGCTGTTCACAGAACAATTCGCTCCTGATGGTGTGGTGATGACCCTCGGCCTGTGGGAGAAGCTTCAGGTCACCATCTTTCAATCGATCACCACACGCACCGCAGGCTTCAACACCGTGCCGCTGTCGATGGAAACACTTTCGGATGCAGGCTTGCTGCTGATGATCGTGTTGATGTTCATCGGCGCCAGCCCAGGCGGCACGGGTGGGGGCATCAAAACCACCACCTTCGTTCTGCTCATGGGCACCACCCGTTCGATGCTTGAGGGCCGCAAGGATGTGGTCATTGGGCGGCACGAGATCCCCGCGTCGATTGTGTTCAAATGCGTTGGCGTCGCACTGGCTTCCGGCCTGTTCGTGATCCTGATGACCCTGCTTCTTGGGCTCGGGCCAACAACGGCTGGAGAACCAACAGCTCAGTCTTTCAATTTCCTTGAAAAGCTGTTCACCTGCATGTCCGCCTTTTGCACCGTTGGACTGGATGTCGGTGTTACTGCCAATCTCAATCGTTGGGGCCAGTTGGTGCTGATGGTGGGCATGTTTGTGGGTCGATTGGGGATCATGCTGCTGCTTCAGTCCCTCTATGGCAGCAGGCCTCCTTCCCGGGTGGGCTACCCCCAGCAGGAGGTCTTCATTTGACGTTGGAAGCTGTTCCGCACCACTTCGAGCCGCGGTGCCAGTCCGCGCTGCTGATGCTGCTGCTGCTACCGGTGGCATGGCTGGGTGAGCAGCTGGATCCCACCGAGGGACGGCCATGACCGACACCCCCTCCGTGCCGTTGCCCATTGGCTTCCGGGATGTGGATGCCACTGCACCGGAGGCGTGCGTCCGCTGCCTCGATTGCCTGCACCAGTTGCCGGCCGGCCGTGCCTACAAGGCCCGCGCCCTCGCCGCGCTGCAGCTCGTGCCCGGATGTACCGCGCTGGATGTGGCCTGCGGCCTCGGCGACGATGTGGTCCAGATGGTGGCTGCCGGCGCGCGTGCCGTTGGCGCCGACTGCAGCCGCACGCTGCTGGCTGCCGCCCAGACGCGCCACAGCGCCACAGCGGCCAGCTTCCAGCTGGCGGATGCCAAGGCCCTGCCATTTGTCTCCGGCAGCTTTGATGCGGTGCGCATCGACCGGGCACTGCAACACATCGCGCAGCCGGAACTGGTGGTGAAGGAGATGGCCCGCGTCACCCGCCGGGGCGGGGTGGTGCTGTGCGCTGAACCCGATTGGGGCACGTTCCTGCTGGGTGGTCCCCACAGCGGGGTGAGTGAGCGCATCCAGCACGACTGGATCCGTTCGTTCCAGAATCCCTGGATCGGCCGCGCCCTGCCCGACCTGCTGAGCGCTGCCGGTATTGGCGAGCTGCAACGCGAGGAGATCTGGCTGCCCACCCACGGATTCGCGGAATCGGATCTGCTCTTCGGCATTGAGGACAATGCCCGCAAGCTCGCCGCTGAGCAACCTGAGGCGCTGGACTGGCTTGAGCACTACCGCGACGGCGAGGCCTACGCGGGCGTGCTGATGCTGATCAGCTGGGGGCGGAAGCTGTAAGCGGCTGGCGTCAGTCGTCCGCCGTCGAGGTGGGCGCCGGCACAAACACTTCGAGCACGGCGGGGCACAGCTCAAACACGGCAGGGGTTTTGGTGGTGACCTCTCCGTCAGTGTTGACGCGCTTCCGCAATCGCGTGTGCACCTCGAAGGTTCTGCCCTGCCAGCGGTGGATGCCGAAACGGGAGTTGCCACGTCCAGACTTCAACGCCGGCAGCACGAAGAAGAGTTGCCACCAATGGGGGATTTCCAGGCTGTAGAGATCCAGCCGCTGGTCGTCGATGGCGGCATCCTTCACCACGGTGAGCCCACCGCCGTAGAACACTCCGTTGCCTACGGCGATCTGCAGGGTACGGCGACGGAGGATCTGTTCCCCATCGATATGGATCTCGGCATCGAAACGTCGCAGCGTCAGCAACGCCTTCGCCGCCGCGATCCCATAGGCAAGGATTCCCCAGCGCTTCTTGAGGTCTTTGGAGAGCGCATCTGTGATCTTGATGCTCAACCCGCAACTGGCCACGTTGAAGAAATACTTGCCGTTCACCCGGCCAAGGTCGATGGTCTGGCGATGTCCGTTGGCTACCACGCTGCAGGCCTCGGCCAGCGTCAGAGGCAGACTCAGGGTGCGGGCCAGGTCGTTGGCCGTGCCCAGGGGTAGAAGGCCCAGGGGAAGGTTTGTCTCCAGCAGCGCATCGATCGCCAGGTTCAAGGTGCCGTCGCCACCGCCGATGACCACAGCAGACACCTCGTCCTGGTGCCAACGGATGCAGTGCGAAAAATCTTCTGACCGCATCACCTGGCCGATGATGTATCTCACGCCCAGAGAGTTGAAGGCCGCCACCACCTCACCGAACCGTTCAAGCCCCTGCTTGGAGTGAAGATTGATCAACAGGAGGATGGGTTTTCCCGATCTGTCTGCCATGGCGTGGCGTATGGATCAAGTCGCTGATCGACTGTAGGGGTGGCTGAGGAATTGTGTGCCGCCCGGCCAAACAGAACACGACCAGGTTGTATCGAGCAAGTGAGTACTCAGCCAAGACGTGCAACAGCGAGCAACGCAACGACTGAGAAGGCATCACCTGCTGAGTCATCACCTGCTGAGCCATCACCGGCAGCTGACATCAGACATTCAGTGACATCCAGCCCAGCCCGCCCCTATCAAGCCCCAATGTCACAGCTTCCAGACCATCCTCTCAACGATTGCTAGGTAGGCCTTGTCTTCGGTTTGCGTTTGCCTGCCTTCGTTCACACCTTTCGCCTGTGAGCACTAGGGATCACCATGGCCAGCGCCCCTCCAGGATCTGCGCCCGATGCGCCATGCACCGAGCCCTGCTTCCGCCTGCACCTGACCTCGCCGTCAGATGCCGTCACATGCCGTCAGGGACAATGCTGGCAGGTTGGCCTGGGCCCCATGTCGCGCGAACAGCTCAAGGCCTTTCTCCTCCGCATGCAGAACGACGCGGCGTTGAAGCAGCAGGTGCTGGCGGCTTCCACAGCCGACGACGTGGCTCAGATCGCCATCAAGCTGGGTTTTGAGTTCTCAGGGGACGAGCTGCTGCGGGCGTCCGGCCAGAAATTCGACAAGGTGACGGTACGCAAGAACGACGTGCCTGGCGAATACAGCTGAGAGCGGAACACTCCCTCGGGCCTGCATGGAACCCATCCTGCGGCCGCCACAGAGAGCACACCACGGCCGAGCACAACAAGGCCCAGCACAGCAAGGCCCAGCACTGTGAGCCCCTGCATCCAACGTCATCCCTTCCTTCTGAGCCTTCACAGTGCCGTGAAGGTGAGCGGTTCGTAGCGGGCCAGGCTCAGCCGCCAAAGTCCTTCGCCCCGTTGGCGCAGCTGATCGAGCAGCACCGCGGTGTCGCCATCGCGGATCCAGCGGGCCTTGAGTGCTGGCAGCTGCTCCTGCATCACCGCCAGAGGGAGCTGCAGCAGCAGCAGGCTGGCGTCGCCGCCGCAACGGCTCATCGGCTGTGCGTCGCTGCGCTGCCACAAGCGGACCAGCAGCTCCAGGGCCAGGGTCTTGCCCGGCTCGCCCGGGCCTGAGCCTGGGGCGATCGCCTCCTTCTGTGAGAGGCCATTGAGCGGCATGGCCCGCTGACCTCCCTGCTCGAGCAGGGCCAGACAGATCAGATAGGGCGCATCAGCCACGGCAGCATCCACAGACTCCGGGTCCAGCTTGGGCGGTCGCGGTGGGGCCCACGCGGCGAAGGGCGCGCCAGGCTGGAGGGGACTGTTTCGAGCGCCATGGTCGCTGCCCTGCTGATCCTGCTGGTGATGGTGGCGGTGGGGGTGCTGCTCAACCCCGGACGGGACCAGTTCGCCTGGTTCATCCGCCTGCGCCGTCCCGCCTGGCTCACCTTTGAGCGCCTGATTCCGGCGATCTGGGTGGCGATCTACGCCTGCTTCTATGCCTCGGCGCTGCTGGCCTGGGATGCCAGCCGGAGCTGGGGGCTGATGGCGGGCTACTTCGGGCTTCTGGTCTGGGTTCAGAGCTACACCTGGCTGATCTGCCGCACGCGCCGCCTCGCCAACGGCACCGCTGTGGGATTCGCCGGCTGGGTGTGGGGTCTGGCGCTCACCGTGGTGGTGTTGCAGATGTCAGGGCTGGCGGCTCTGCTGCTGGTGCCATATCTGCTCTGGAGCCCGGTGGGCACCTTCGTGACCTGGCAGATGCAGCAGCTCAATAGCGGACGCCCCCAACGCTTTGAGTGACCCCGCGCAGCCCATGGTGATCACGAGCCGCTACAGCCAGGCCCTGACCTGGGCCGATGAACTGCACCGCCCCCAGCGCCGCAAGGGCAAGCCGAACGTGCCCTACATCTCCCACCTGATCGCCGTCAGCTCCCTGGTCTGGGAAGACGGCGGCGATGAAGATCAGGCCATTGCGGCGCTGCTGCACGACGCCATCGAAGATGCGGGCGTCAGCCAGCACCAGATCGCCGCGCCGTTTGGCGAGCGGGTCGGCCGCATGGTGGCGGATTGCACGGACACCAGCGGGGCTGTGGTGGCGGGCGGAGAAAAGGAGCCCTGGATCCTGCGCAAGACACGCTATGTGGAGCACCTGCAGACCGTGTCGCCGGATTCCCTGCTGGTGACCGCCGCCGACAAGGCCCACAACGCCCAGGACATGGTGCTGGATGCCCGCCGCAAGTCCGACAGCTGGACCCGCTTCAACGCCGGTCTCGATGGCACTGTCTGGTATCTGCAGCAGATCCATCACACCCTCAACCAGCGCCTGCCCCACAGCCGCTCGAATGAACGGCTGGGCGAAGCGCTCAAGGAATTGATGGGCAGTGAGGCCTTCCTCCGCCTGGTTCCTGCTGGGGTGGCAGCTGAGGACTGGGCCGTTAGCTATCTGGAACGGCTAACGGCGGACTCTCTCTTCTGAGTGAGCTGGCTGCGGGAATTGGGCTGCGGATTGGGTTGAGGGGCTGGGCCGTGCCGATCCCCATGGCAGAGCGCTGCCGAGGAACGGTTGGACCTGCCGGTTCGATCGGATCGGCGTGATCGGTTCGGTGGCCAGCCGACGGAAACGGGCTGGCCGCCCAACCCCGTCACAATCTGTTACAGTCAATGAAACATTCCGCAACACCCCATGGCTGAATCCTCCCGCTTCGGTTTTGTCGCCTTCGCCGAAACCTGGAATGGCCGCCTGGCCATGCTCGGCTTCGTGATCGGGCTCGGCACCGAGCTGCTCACCGGTCAGGGCATCCTTTCCCAGCTCGGCCTCTCCTGATCGTCATGGACACCGATTACACCGCTTCGATCGCCGCTGTCTTCGCCCTCGTGGTGGTGCTCACCGGCATGGTGACCTTCATGCTGACCCGCCCCAGCGATCTCGCCTCGAAAAGCCAATGACCGCCACCATCGCTCTCGTTCTGTTTGGCACCTGGTTGGTGGGCGCCCTGCTCCAGCCCGCTCCGGCTTCCAACTGACGGCCGGTTTCGGGCTGACCTTTTCTTCCTCGCCAGACCTGCGGCTCCCCGGCTCACGTTCCTTTTTCTCCCGCTCACCCGATCCCCCGCCCCTCCAGCCATGACCAACACCCCCATCAACGCCCGTTACGCCCCTGAGCGGGATGAGCAGCAGCTGCACATGGAGCAGCTCCAGCGCGCCGAGCGCTTCAACGGCCGCGCCGCGATGCTCGGCATCGTGATCGGCATCCTCACCGAGGCCCTCACCGGCGCCGGCATCGCCCACCAAATCGGCCTCGGTCCGCTCGTCGACGGTTACGTCGCCTGCCGCACCCAGTTCCTGCCGTTCTGCTTCTGAGCCCGGCTGCCTGCTCGTGCTCAGGCCTGGGCAGGCTTTCCTACCGGTGAAGTGTCTTTTGCCTGGCACAGTGGAACGTCGGTGACAAGGGCCATGGCGTTCAGCGCGAAAACGGAATACGGCCTGATCGCCCTGATCGATCTGGCCGATGCCCATGGCACCGGTGAACTGCGGCAGACCGGTGACATCTGTCGCCGGCATGGCATTCCGGTGCGCTATCTCGAGCAGATGCTTACGGCCCTGCGCAAGGATGGCTTTCTCACCAGCATCCGGGGACCACGCGGTGGTTTCCAGCTGGCCCGGCCGCCCGGGGACATCACCATCGCCGCGGTGGAGATCTGCCTGGAAGGTGAATCCAGTAACGAGCGCCAGGGCGACCGCGACGACCCGGAATTTCAGGTGCTCAAGGCATTGGATCAGAAGCTGGATGAGGCGCGCGCTTCGTTGCTCTCCAGCACCACCCTGGCCGATCTGCTGGTGGAGCGAAACAAACGGCTCCAGCCCCAGCCGATGTTTTTCATCTGAGCGCTCGCTGCTGACTGGTGGGCTTGCATCAGCAGCCTGAGCTGTGAGCTCACGCACAAACCTTGGGCGCCACGCTCACACCTGAAGGCTCTGCAATTCCTTCCTGCCGGGCTGCAGGCGGCGCCGGATTTCCCCGTCGATCAGCAGCATCGATTCCCCGCGCGCGAAGGGCTGCCACTGTTCATCGGTGGTGAGCGGCTCGGTGCTGAGGATTGTCACCACATCCTTGGCGGTTGTCACGCAGGAAAAATCCACCTGCAGGGGCAGATCGGCCAGGGTGGCCCTGCCAAACGGCGCCCGGCGGGTGAGCCAGTGCAGCCGGGTGGTGGCGCTGGCGAACAGCCAGCGGCCATTGCTGATCAGCACATTGAAGGTGCCCCTCTGTGCCAGCTCGGCGGCGCCGTGGTGCAACAACTCGAAGAGGGCGGCGGGATTCTCCGGATCGGGCTGGGCCGCATCGAGCTGCTGCAGGATCCAGCAGAAGGCTGCTTCACTGTCGGTGCTGCCGCAGGGGCGGTGCTGATCTCCCAGCGGAATCTCCCCCTGAAGATCCCCGTTGTGGGCGAACACCCAGCGCTGGCCCTGCCAGGACCGCGCAAAGGGATGGCAGTTGTCGAGGGCCACCACACCGCGGGTGGCCTTGCGGATGTGGGCGATGCTCACCAGTGCCTTGGGGGAGCGCTCCGCCAGCTGATCCGCCAGGGCGGAGAAGGCGGCGGGGGCGTCCTCCCGCAGCACGGTGAGGCCATGGCCATCGGGGGTGAAGCTGGCCAGCCCCCAGCCGTCGGCATGCTCGCCGGTGGCCCCCCCGCGGCGGCTCAGCCCCCGGAAGGAGAAGCCCATGTCGGTGGGGGTATTCGCGTTGAGGGCCAGCAGCTCACACATGGTCGGCTCAGCGGGTGTTGGCGAATAGACGGTCCCAGAGCCCGCCGTCGCCGAAGAACTCTTTGTTCACCTTGGGCCAGCCGCCGAAGTCGGCCACCGTGAAGAAGGTCTTCACTGGGGCAAAGCGACCCTTCACGCGCGCCCAGACCGTGGGGTTGGTGGGGCGGAATCCCTCCTCGGCAAAAACGGCCTGGGCCTCTTCGCTGAACAGATAGGCGGCCAGGGCTTCGGCGGCCTTGCGCGTGCCCTTGCGCTCCACCACCTTGTCGACCACGGCCACAGGACCTTCGATGCGGATGTTGAGCTCCGGCACCACGAAGGGATCCTTGAGCACACCGCTGCGGGTGGCCAGGATCGCTTCGTTTTCGTAATTCAACAGCACATCCCCCTGGTCGCGCTTGAGGAACACGTCGGAGGCTTCGCGGGCATCCTTGGGCAGGTTATCGACGTTCTTGTAGACGCCGGAGACAAACGTCTCGGCCTTTTGCTGGCTGCCGCCGGACTGGGTCACCGAGCCCCACAGGCCCAGGAAATTCCAGCGGGCACCCCCGGAGGTTTTCGGGTTGGCCGTTACCACCGTGATGCCGGGCTTGGTCAGATCGGCCCAGCTGGCGATGCGCTTGGGGTTGCCGGGCCGCACCAGGAAGGCCACGGCGGAGTTGGTGATGATGCTCGCGTTGGGGAATTCCTTTTCCCAGCCGGGATCCACAAACCCGGACTCCTCGAGTTTGTGCACGTCCGCGGCCAGGGCCAGGGTGACCACATCGGCATCGAGGCCATCGATCACCGCCCGGGTCTGGGTGCCGGAACCGCCGTAGCTGGTTTTGATCGCGAGCTCCTGGCCTGTTTTCGCTTTCCAGGACGCGATGAACTTCGGCAGCAGGCGGTCGTAGGCGCCTTTGGTGACGGCGTAGCTGACCAGCAACAGCTCCTGCCGTTCGCCGCCGCTGCCGGCCGCGTCGCCCGGGGCTGGCGTCGAGCCGCCGCAGCTGGTCAGCAGCAGCAGGGAACCTGCCGCGGAAAGGGCGAGCAGGCGCAGGGAAGACTTAACCACGTATTCCGGTCGGAAACTCGCCTTAAAGATACCACGGCAATCCGATCGGAAACTGTGTTCAAGCCATCGGCCCCAGGCCGCGTGGGCTGGGGCTGGAGTTGAAACTGGGACTGGCGCCGCTGCTCAGCGGGTGGCGCGGAAGATCTGATCCCAGATGGCGCCATTGGCAAAGAACTTGCTGGTCACCGCAGGCCAGCCGCCGAAGGTGTCGATCGTGAAGGCCTTGAAGGCGGGGAATCGGCCCCGGGCCAGGGCCTTGCCGGCGGCGGTGGCGGGCCGAAAGCCGTTCTCCACGAACACTCTCTGAGCTGGGGCGGTATAGAGAAACCGGGTGAAGGCTTCCGCCACCCTGCGGCTGCCGCGCCGGTCCACCACCCTGTCCACGACGGCCACGGGCTGGGCCGTCAGCACATTGGGCGAGAAGGTTTTCCAGGGTTCCTTCCACTCCCCTTTGCGCCTGGCCAGGATCGCTTCGGTTTCCCAGTTGAGCAGCACATCTCCCTGGTTGCGCTTGAGGAAGAAGTCGGTGGCTTCGCGGGCATCTTTTGGCAGAACTTCGGCGTTCTTATAGACATCCCGGATGAAGCTTCTGGCCTTGGTCTCGCTGCCGCCCGGCGACTGGGTGACGGCTCCCCAGAGGGCCACGAAGTTCCAGCGGGCGCCCCCTGATGTTTTGGGATTGGCAGCCACCAGATTCACATCAGGGCGTGCGAGATCAGCCCAGCTGTTGATCCGTTTGGGGTTCCCCTTGCGCACGAAGGCCACCACCGTGGAGTGGATCGGTGCCGCATTGTTGGGCAGTTGGTTCTGCCAGCCCGGCCTGATCAGGCCGGCCCGTTCGATCGCCAGCGTGTCAGCGGCCAGGGCCAGGCTCACCACATCGGCCTCCAGCCCATCGATCACGGCACGGGCCTGGCTGCCGGAGCCGCCATAGCTGCCGCGGAAGGTCACGATCTGACCGGTCTTCTGTTTCCAGTCGGCGGCGAACAGCCGGAAGATCTGGTCATAGGCGTTCTTGGTCACCGCATACGACACCACCGTGAGCGTGATCGGTTTGGGCGGTTGCTGGGCATGGGCGATGGAGCCATGCAGGTGGACGGCGGCGCCGGCCGTCAGGGGCAGGAGGGCCAGTCCGGTGAGCAGCAACTGGCGGCGCCGCAAAGGGGCCGGCGTCGAAGAGTCAACCACGGTTCGTCGATCGGGAACTTGTGCAAGTTATGGCGAGTGCGCCTGAGGTGGTGTGCCTCAAAATACCGGTACCTCGATCGGGAATAAGTCATAGTCTCCGACAGTTGCTTGCCCCCCATGGCCTGTTCGTCGCGAATGCCCTCTTGCTCGCTTTCGCCGTGCCCGAACCGCCACCCCATCGCCCGCCGACACCGTGACACCTTCCCTGCACCACAGCCCCTTGCAGCTGACGCTCCACCCTCAGGACGTGCTCCCCGAAGCGATGAGCTGGCGCCTGCATGAGGGCTACGTGCGTTCAGTGGCCTGGGATCTCGAAGGCGAATGCCTTGCCCTCGGCCTCTGGGGGCCTGGCGAGGTGATCACCTCTGAGGATCCCGTGATCCAGCCCCTTGAACTGCAGTGCCTCACCACCGTGGTGGTGGAGCACATCACCTTTGAGCCCGGGCTTCAGCAGCAGCACCTGCGCAGAGAACGCCAGATGCTGGCCGAACTGCTCACCATCCAGCGGATCCGCGCCGGCGATCGCCGCCTGCTGACGCTGCTCACCTGGATCGCCCGGTCCCATGGGCAGATCAACCGCCATGGCTGCCGCCTGTCGTTGAGTGAGCTCAACCTCACCCACCGCGGTCTGGCCGAACTCTGCGGCCTCACACGCGTCACCGTTACCAAACTGCTCAGCCGCTTTCGCGCCGAAGGCCGCCTCGTCGCCGTGGGTGACAACGATCTGCTGATCCCCCGCCAGCCATGAGCGCCGTCACCCCTCCCTGGTGCCTCCATTGGGGCCGCGACGGCGAACTCGACAGCCGCGATCGCCAGGACGTGCTGGACGCACTGCTGGTTCAGGAGCAGGGCCTGGCCCGCCTGCTGCTCCATCAGGCCCGGCCAGGTGCGCTGCCACCGCGCCCGCCCGGAGCTGAGGCTCAGATCACGAAGTCGGACACGAAGGTGCGCGCTTCCCGGCTGGTGATGTGCAGGGCATCGCCGGCCTTGAGGTCGTGGTAGTCGATGCGTTCGCGTGGCAGCTGGGCCATCACCACCTCGCCACTGCCGAGCACCAGTTCGGCCTGGATGTCACGGCCCATGTGAGTGAGCCGGCGCAGCACCGCCGGCACGCTGCCGCTCTGGGCGGTGCGGTGCAGCTCCAGATCATGGGGGCGGATGAACAGATTGCCTTTCTGCTGCTGCTCGCCGGCAACGGCAGCAGCGGTCGCCTCGGCGGCACCGCCTGCAACAGCGGCACCACTGGGGGCCAGTGGAACGTGGGCCGGCAGCACGTTCACCGCACCCACGAAACTCATCACGAAGGGGCTGGCCGGCTGGTCGTAGATCTCCGCGGGGGAGCCGATCTGCTCGACCCTGCCGTTGTTCATCACCACGATGCGATCCGCCACCTCCATGGCTTCTTCCTGGTCGTGGGTCACGATCACCGTGGTCACGTGCATCTCGTCGTGCAGGTTGCGCAGCCAGGCGCGCAGTTCCTTGCGCACCTTGGCGTCGAGAGCGCTGAACGGTTCATCCAGAAGCAGCACACGGGGCTGTACCGCCAGCGCACGGGCCAGGGCCACCCGCTGACGCTGGCCGCCGGAGAGCTGGGAGGGGTAGCGGTTGCCGAACCCCTGCAGTTGCACCAGCTCCAGCAGTTCATCGACGCGGCGTCGAATCGTGGCAGGGCTCCAGCCACGCAGCTCCAGCCCGAAGCCCACGTTCTGACGCACGCTGCGGTGCTTGAACAGGGCGAAGTGCTGGAACACGAAGCCCACCTGCCGATCCTGCACCGAGCGGCTGGTGGCCTCTTCGCCGGTGATCCAGATGCGGCCGTCGTCAGCCTCCTCAAGGCCGGCGATCAGGCGCAGCAGGGTGCTTTTGCCTGAACCGGACGGCCCCAGCAGAGCCACCAGCGAACCCGTTTCCACGTCAAGGCTGACATCGTCGACGGCGCGGAAAGAACCGAACTGTTTGCTCACACCGGCAACGCGGATGCCCATGACAGAGGGAGGCGGTGAACGACCGCCGCACGCTACAGCAATAGTCCTATTTCCCACCGACGTACCGTTGAACTAATCGGCAAACGGTGATACGGTCCCGCCAACCGCTGCCGTCTTCCGCCATGACTCCTGTCCTGCTGGTCCGAGCCCGACGACTGGAGCTGCCCAGCTGGCTGCAATTGAGCTGGTCGTGGCGGATCACCTGGCTCTACATGGCCTTCGTGCTGTTCCTGCCGCTCGGAGCCCTGGCCCTCAAGGCCGCCTCCGTGAGCCCGGATCAGTTCTGGCGGCTTGCCACGACCCCCGAAGCACTGGCCACCTACCGGGTCAGCTTCGGCCTGTCGCTGCTGGCCGCCCTGCTCAACGGGGTGTTCGGGCTGGTGATCGCCTGGGCCCTGGTGCGCTGCAGCTTCCCCGGCCGGCGCCTGCTCGATGCCCTGATCGACCTCCCCTTCGCCCTGCCCACCGCCGTGGCGGGTCTGGCCCTGGCGGCGATTTACAGCACCAACGGCTGGATCGGCGGTCCCCTGTTCGCTCTGTTCGGGCTGAAGGTGTCGTTCACCTGGCTGGGCGTGGCGATCGCGATGGTGTTCATCTCCCTGCCCTTCGTGGTGCGCAGCGTGGAGCCGGTGCTCGAGGCCCTGGAACGCGACCAGGAGGAAGCCGCCTGGTGCCTGGGGGCCAGCCCCAGACAAACCCTCACCAAGGTGGTGCTGCCGCAGCTGATGCCCGCGATCCTGGCCGGTGTGGCCCAGGGCTACAGCCGCGCCGTGGGGGAATACGGCTCGGTGGTGATGATCTCCTCCAACGTGCCGTTCAAGGATCTGATCACCCCCACCTTGATCATCCAGAAGCTCGAGGAATATGACTTCGAAGCCGCCACCGTGATTGGCATGGTGATGCTCGGCTTCTCGCTGGTGAGCCTGCTGATGATCAACGGCCTGCAGGTGTGGGGACGCCACTGGGAAGCCAACCCAGCCACCGGCGCCTGAGCAGTGCGGTGGCTGTGAGCAGTTCGTTGGCTGCGTTCAGCCCGTTCCATCCAATCAGCCCTTGAATCGTTACCCCTGAGATTCCGATGCCTTCACCGTTGCGTGGTTTGCGCCTGCCTGTGCCCAAGTTTCAGGCTGCCAGCCTGATTCCCGTGATCGCCATGCTTTATGTGGGCGTGATCATCCTGCTGCCAGCTCTGGAGGTGGTGGCCGGCGCCTTCGCCAAGGGGCTGGCACCCTTCATCGACAACGTGCAATCCGAGGAACTGCGCTCGGCAGTGATGCTGACGCTGCGCTGCACCGCCATCGCCGTGCCGGCCAACACGGTGTTCGGCCTGGCGGCGGCCACGGCCATCGCCCGGCGCCAGTTCCGCGGCAAAGCCCTGCTGCTCAGTGTGATCGACCTTCCCTTCTCGATCTCACCGGTGGTGGTGGGCCTGATGCTGGTGCTGCTCTACAGCCCCACCAACGGACTGCTCGGTGGTGTGGTCAGCAGCCTGGGATGGAAGATCATCTTTTCCTGGCCCGGCATGGCCCTGGCCACGATCATCGTCACCTTTCCGTTCATGGCGCGGGAGGTGATTCCGCTGCTGGAGGAGGAAGGCTGGGACCAGGAAGAGGCGGCGCGCACCCTCGGCGCCTCCAACTGGCAGGTGTTCTGGAAGGTGACCTTGCCTTCGGTGCGCTGGGCGGTGGTGTACGGGCTGATCCTCACCACAGCCCGCGCCCTGGGAGAATTCGGCGCGGTGGCCGTGGTGAGCGGCAATATCGCCGGCCAGACCCAGACGCTGCCGCTGTTCGTCGAAGATGCCTACAAGCAGTACAACACCGAACTGGCCTATGGCGCGGCCCTGGTGCTGGCCGGTGCCGGCCTGGTATCACTGCTGCTGAAGCTGTTCGTGGAGCAGCTGATCGGTGGCGCCCGCAAAGAGAGCGTTGCCGAGCCGGAGTCGATCAGCTGACAGGTGCCGCCACGATCGACATGGTGCTGTCAAGGATGCAATGGTGCGTCAAAAGCGAGAGGCTGCGGCCATCAGCGCCATGGTGTTGCACGGAGCTGATTGGCGTTGCAAGGAGCTGATGGGTGCCGCCAGCCTCATAAGGATTCAGCCCGGCTTTCAAGAATTCCACGGGCCGCAATCGTTTCCCTCGGACATCCTTCAGCCAAGAAAAAAGCCCAGCGGCAAACCGCTGGGCAAGCAGAACAGGTGAGCCCGGAAGCTCAGCTGAGGCGATCAGCCCACGAAGGCACGCACCGGTGCTGACACGCCGGGCGACTGGGTGCCCTTCAGGTAGGCAAGCATGGTGTCGGCATCCGACACTTCAAACGGATCGCTGGCGCAGTTGTCTTCGTAGCCGGGCTCCACGAACAGCTTCTCGATCGTGCCGTCATTGACGAGCATCGAATAGCGCCAGGAGCGCAGACCGAAGCCCAGATTGCTCTTCTCCACCAGCATCCCCATCTTGCGGGTGAATTCGCCGTTGCCGTCAGGCAGCAGGAACACCTTGTCGGCGCCCACTTGCTTGCCCCACTGGTACATCACGAAGGCGTCGTTCACTGAGACGCACACGATCTGATCCACACCCAGGGCCTGGAACTCGGCGGAGAGCTCCTCATAGCGGGGCAGGTGGTTGGAGGAGCAGGTGGGGGTGAAGGCCCCGGGCAGGGAGAACACCACCACTTTCTTGCCCTTGAACAGGTCGTCGGTGCTCAGATCCTGCCAGCGGAAGGGGTTGGGGCCCTCCACGGATTCGTCGCGCACGCGTGTCTTGAAGATCACGCTGGGAACACGGTCGATGACAGCCATGAAAGGGAATGCGGAACGTACAGATCGCTGCAACGCCTGGGGGCGTCGTCGCGGTCAGATTAAGTCATAGTCATTTCGGATAAGCGGCGTGAAGGGTCGGTTTTCGCCACCTCCTCCGCCCATCAGCGCTGCAGGGTTCGCCACGTGGGTCATGGCGCTCACGGTGGCTGGTGCCGGCTCAATTCCCAGCGGCTCAGGTGATGGGCGGCGTCAAAACTGAGGCAGACCTGCGCAAAGTGATCGGCCCGCAGCAGGCAGCCGAACTGGAGCTGAAAGGGTCCGGCGGGCAGGCGATCGGGCAGCGAGCACACCAGGTTGTCGTCGAAGGCGGCGGTGTGGCAATGGAGGGCGAACGCAGCCGGCTCAAAGCCAGTGATCGGCGCGGCAGCGGAGGGCTCCTCCGGCCAGACCCCCGGTTCAAGCACGTGCCGCTCACCCGGCCAGCCGCACACCCGTTCCAGCAGCTCGTCAGCGGAAGCCAGCGGCCCCCGCGGCGGATCGATCGAGCCCCGCTGGCACCGGAACGCTGTGGCGCCAACCGATTCAAGCTGGACGGAGCCGTCACTCATCGGCTCAAACAGAGCGATCAGCATCGAGCGGGAGCGGCCGCTGAACAGGTTGATCTCGTGGCCGCAGCGGGCCACGTCACCGGTCATCGTCAGGCTCGACTGGCCTCCCGCCCCGGGGAATTGCCAGCAGCTGCCACTGCTGTTGTAGGTGCTGCGGCTCAGCGGCAGGATCCGCTCGTTGCCAGGGGCGAAGCGCAGGCCGGTGCCGTGCCAGGTGCCGTGGTCGGCATCGCTGAACGCAATGGCATAGGTGCTCTGGGGAATGTCCAGCGAAGGCCGCTGGAAATCAAAACCGCTGGGCTGACGGAGATACCAGCGGGTGGGCCCTTGCCAGTGGCCTTCGAAATTGGCGCGGTTGAGTTCCCACTGGCGCTTCTGCCCTAGCGCCTCCCGATCAGAGCCAGGCGGCCTTTCCATTGGCTCAGCCTATCGATCACGGCCGGCCAAACCCACCACCTGTGGCCAGAATCGCCTCAACCCGGCACCACCTTGCATGCGTCCCACTCCCGCCACCGACCCCCTCACCGTGCTGGAGGCTCTGCAGTGGCGCTACGCCACCAAGATGTTCGATGCCGCGCGCACCATTCCCGCTGAGCTCTGGAGCAACCTTGAGCAGTCGCTGGTGCTCAGCCCCTCCTCTTACGGCCTGCAGCCGTGGAAGTTCCTGGTGATCGAGGATCCTGCCCTGCGCAGTGAGCTGCGTCCCTTCTCCTGGAACCAGTCGCAGATCACCGACGCTTCCCATCTGGTGGTGTTCCTGGCCAAGCGCACGATCGACGGTGCCGATCTCGATCGCCTGATCGAGGCCACCAGCACGATCCGCGAGCAGCCGATCGAGCAGCTGGCCTTCTATCGCTCGATGATGCAGAAAGACCTGCTCGATGGTCCCCGCAGCGCCCTGATCGATCAGTGGTCCACCAACCAGCTGTACATCGCCCTTGGGACCTTCATGACGGCGGCCGCGCTGCTCGGCATCGACACCTGCCCGATCGAGGGCTTTTCTCCCCCCGACTACGACCGGCTGCTTGGGCTTGAAGCCTCCCCCTACCGCAGCGCAGTGGTCTGCGCCGCCGGCTACCGCTCTGCCGATGATAAGTACGCCAGCCTGGCGAAGATCCGTTACTCCACAGCGGAGTTGATCGAGCACCGCTGAAGGCGTCGGCCTGCGCAGCCGCCGCATGCCGCTGCCACTCCGGGCTGAGCCACAGCCCTCTGGTTGGCCTCCCCGCTCGCCCGCGCCCGCGCCAGCTTGGGCGAACGCTGAGCGAAGATGCGGGGATTCGCTGACCCCCATGGCTCGATTGATCATGGTTCTCAAGCCCCGCGGGCCGGCGGCGGAACAGGATCTGATTCCCGTTCTGCTGCCTGCGCTCGTTCAGCTGGGCACCGAAATCGATCAGCAGGGGCCCGTCCACCTGAGTGGCCTGCTGCGCGTGCCGCCCCAGGGGCTGGCGGTGCAGCTGTTCGCCGATGTGCAGCCTCAGTCGGATGGCCCCGAACTGGATGTGGTGCTGATGAGCGGCGAAGCCATGACCAAGGGCGCACCGCTCACCCGCCAGACCCTGCAATCCCTGATTGATCTGCTGCCGCTGCATGCCGCAGGCCTGGAGCTGATCTTCCGCTCCGACCGCGACGGCCCGCTGCCGCGTCAGAAGCGTGCTCCGGCTCCCGCCAGCCGGTGATCCGCGCCGTTGGTGATGGGGGGCCGCTGCTGGTGATCGCCAGCAGCAACCGGCACAAGATCCGCGAGCTTGCGGCGATGCTGGAGGCGGCTCGTCTGCAGGTGCTCCCTCAGCCCGACGGGCTCGAGGTGGAGGAAACGGGCGCCACCTTCGCCGAGAACGCCCGGCTCAAGGCGGAAACCGTGGCCGCCCTCACCGGCCGCTGGACCCTGGCCGATGACTCCGGGCTGTGTGTCGATGCCCTGGGCGGCGCGCCGGGCATCTACTCGGCCCGCTACGCCCCCAGCGATGCCGAGCGCGTCAGCCGGCTGTTGCAGGAGCTTGGTGACACCCCCTACCGCAGCGCCGCAATCGTGTCGGCGCTGGCGCTGGCGGATCCCAGCGGCCGCACCGTGCTGGAAGCCGAGGGCATCTGCCGCGGCGAGATCCTTACCCGCCCGGTGCAGGCCCCTGGCTATGGCTACAACACGCTGCTGCATGTGCGCGAGGCCGGCTGCACGCTGGCCGAGATGAGCACCCATCAGCTCGAGAAGCTCGGCAGCCGCGCCAAGGCCGCCCGCCAGCTGGCCCCGGAGCTGCGCCGGTTGCTGGGCGTCTGAGCCCTGCCGGCTGCGGAGCCTGTCCGCAGCGGATCACCAGCGCCACACCCTTCGGCCAGGGTGGCGTCTAGCGGTTGATCACCTCGATCGCGCGCATGGCTGCGGCATAGGCTTCATCCACATCGCCTTCGCGGCCCGCAAGGGTGAGGCGGCCGTAGGCGCCCACGGCTTTCACATCCACCACGGTGATGTTCGACGACTTCTCTGCCTCGTTGGCGGCGATCAGCACGTAGCCGGCGGGCTCGGTTTCCAGGATGAACATGCTCATGCCCGACTGGATCATCGAGCCGCGGCGGTTCTGGCGGTTGATCAGCACCGCATGGTCGGGGGTGATGGCGCGGATGATCTCCGACCAGGTGACCTCGCAACGCCCGCGCCGCTCCACCGTGGTGCCCATGGCATCCACCACCGCCTGGCCGGAGAGCAACACGCTGCTCTGATCGCGGTGATAGAGCGCCAGCGAGCCGAAGGCCCGCTCCACCACCTTCTGGCCGAGCCGCACGGTGCTGGCCTTCAAGGCGATGTCGGTGAGGCGGTGCACCGCCATGCCCGGTGCCACCTCCAGCCAGAGGCAGGCATCGCCGGGGATCGGCAGGAACCCCTGCGACACCGTGCCCATGTAGGCCGCCAGCTGGGGCTGCAGCGAATCGAGGAACACGTAGGCCCTCAGCTCGATCTCCGCGCCCAGCTGAATCGAGGGGCTATGGCTGCCGGTGAGACGCGTGAGGCTGGACCGGCGGGCGGGCTGCGCTCTGGAGTCGCCGGGGCTGAAGGACACGTTCGCTGGCAGTGGGATCGATCGGCGGACGGGATGCAATCGGCTGGATTCGCCTCCGCCGCGCCTGTGCACCGCAGGCCGATTCCCCTGGACGTGGGGCGTTCAACTGGTGCGGATCCTACCGTTCGGCCCCCACCAGTCCTGGCTGCGCGGGGCTCGGTGGGAAGGGCTACAGCAGCGTCCGCCAGCGCCGCTAACACAGGGGCCTGCCGCTGCATCGCTCGCCATGCTCACCCCCACCACCCGCTTGAAGCTGCAAGCCATCCTGCGCCGCATCGAAGCGGCCCAACCGGTGACCCTGCAGGAACGCATCTATCTCCAGAAGTTCGCCAGCCGCGATGGCGCCGTGGCCAGCTGGGTGCGCCGAACCGAGCGGCGGCGTCTGCACGACGCAGACGATGGCCTGGATCGCCTGCTGAGCGATCTGGATCTTGCCGATCCCGATCCTGCAGCCCCATTTCATCCCGATCACGATGACATCGGCGACTGGTTCAGTGGCGCCCCCCACTGGTTGAAACGCAGTTGAACCGGTAATTTCCGGCCACGTGTGTCTCTTTCCGGTCATGACCACCAAGCGCACCAGCTCCGCCGCTGCCACCACCGGATCCACCACGCCGATCCCGCGCGACCCGAACGGCGGCGGGGATGGGTCGTTCGCCAGCTGGATCGCCGGCGCGATCGATCAGGGCGTCAAGCCGGAGCAGGCGCTGGCGGTGGTGGGTCTGGGTCTGATGCGCGGCATGGGCGGCGCGGCGATCGGCCTGCCGGTGGCCCAGGCCGATGGCTTCGATCTGGAAAGCCCGGTGCAGCTCCAGTCGATGAAGGGGCGGCTTGAAGCGATCGCGCTGGCGATCAGCACCGGCGCTCCCCTCTCCACCCATGAGGTGGGCCTGTTGCTGGGCGCCCGCCCCGGCGCTCCCCGGGTACGGCGTGCCGGTGTGGTGGCCGAGCGCATCGGTCGAAATGTCTGGCAACTGCGCCGCTCCAGCGACGACGAGCGTTCCTCCAACGCGGGCTTCAGCGAAGGCTTCCGCCGCCGGCTCTGAACGCAAGCCTTCAGGCTGGTCCGAGCGTGTGTGTCCCACTCTGTGATGACCGCGCCGGCGCTTTCCCCTCATGACCGCGCAGGCGCTGTTCCATCTCTCGTTTCCGGCGTTCGACCTCGACGCCACCGAACGGTGGTATGTGGAGGGCCTTGGCTGCCGGCGCGGCCGCCGCAGCGCCACGGCCCTGGTGCTGGGCCTCGGTGGCCATCAGCTGGTGGCCCATCTCGTGCCGGCCGAGGGTGCTGAGGGGTCTGATCCGCCGCAGCGGGGCATTTACCCGCGCCACTTCGGCTTGATTGTTGCCGACGCCAGCCACTATGAGGCCCTTGAGCAGCGGGCACGGCAGCAGCAGCTGCGCTTCGGGGTCTCTGCCAAGACCCGCTTTGCCGGCGAGATGCTGGAGCACCGCAGCTTCTTCCTGATTGATCCGGCCGGCAACTGGCTGGAATTCAAGTGGTATCTCCATCCCGAGGCGGTGCTCGGCCTGGCCGACCTCGATCGGGTGGGCGAAACCGCCCCGTCTCCTGCCCCCCTGCCGCCGTGATGAACGAGCTGATCGCCGAGCTCAACCTGCTGCCCCACCCGGAGGGCGGCTTCTACCGGGAGATCCATCGCTCGCCGTTGCAGGTGCACCGCGAGGACGGCGCCGCGCGCGCCGCCTTCACCGTCATTCATTTCCTGCTGCCGGCGGGGGTGACCAGCCGCTGGCACCGGGTGAACGGCGCCGAGGAGAGCTGGCATCACCTGGCCGGTTCGCCGCTGCTGCTCTGGCGTGGGGCAGAGGATCCCGCCATCGCGCCGCCAGAGCAGCTCGAACTCGGCCCGCGCCACCCGGACCGTCCGCAGCAGGCGCCGTTTCAGCTGATCCCGGCCGGCTGGTGGCAGGCGGCCCGCAGCAGCGGCGCCTGGACCCTGGTGCACTGCTGCGTGGCGCCGGGCTTCAGCTTCGAGGATTTCGAGCTGCACCAGAGCAGCGAAGACCTGCTGCCGCAGCCGGATCAATACCAGTCGGGGGTGTAGATGCGCACCCGGCCCACCCCCACGGGGCTGGCCACCGGCTGCGGCCCCACCGGAAACGCCCGCACCGTGTAGAGGTAGGTGTCGGCCACGACCGGGTTGCGCACGGGCCGTAGCGACACGGTCACGGTTTCGCCGGGCATGGGCGGCTGGGGGAAGCGGATCAGAAACTGACGCCGCGCCTCATCGAAGCTTGCCTCCACCGGCACGGACCTGCCTTCGCGGCGCGGCTTGCCGATGAAGGCGCGGGTGCGGCTGGCGTCGAAGTCGAATTGCCAGTCGGCACCACCGATCTGCTGAACCTCCAGCGCTCCCAGCGCCGCACCGGCCTGCTCCGGCATCGGAATCGTGAGGTAGTACTCCGGCCAGGGTTGGGAGACGTTCGAGCTGTAGGTGATCAGGCTGAGCTGAAACGGGGCTTTCACGAAGTAGGTGGAGCCGCGGATTTCCACCGCTGCTGCCTGGCGCTCAAGCGTGGCCGGGGGCAGCGCGGCAGCCAGCAGCAGCGCCACGCTCACCAGCGCTCCCGTTGCCGGTGCGAGGCGGCGTTGCATGTCGCTGAATCGCCAGGTGCGTGGGAGGACGCCAAGGCGCCTGCGGGTGGGGTGGAGCATGGGCGGAGCGCGGAGCGCCTCAGGGGGTGGCAGGGTCGCTGGGGCCGGCATTGCTGGGGGGCACTGCGGCTTGCGGCGCGGCAGATTCCAGCAGGGGCGATTCCAGGCGGCTCAGCAGGCGGGGCAGCAGCAGGATCAGCACGATCAGCAGCAGGGCGCCGAGGCCGAAGCCCACCACACTCGAGAGCATGCGATCCAGGGGAATCCAGCGCCCGCCCAGCCAGGCCAGGGACACCATCGTGGTGGACCAGAGGGCGGCACCGGCGAAGTTGAACAGCAGGAAACGGCCATAGGGCATGCCCACCGCGCCGGCCAGGGGACCGGCGATCACCCGCAGCACGGCAACGAAGCGCCCGAGCAGCACCGAGGCATCCGCATGGCGGAGGAATCGGCGCCGCAGCACTTCCATCTGCTCGGGCCGCTGGCCCAGCAGGCGGCCTACCCGCAGCACCAGCGTCCAGCCGGCCCACCGCCCCACCAGATAGCCCAGGTTGTCGCCGATCACCGCACCCACCAGGGCGGCGCCGATCACACCCCCCACCTGCAGCTGGCCGCTGCCGGCGGCGTAGCCCCCCAGCAGGGTGAGGGTTTCACCGGGCAGCGGCAGACCGGCGTTCTCCAGCAGCATGCCGGCAAACACCACCAGGTAGCCCCAGCGGCTCAGCAGCCCCTGCAGCTGCTCGGTGCTGATGTCCGGCAGTGTGAACGCCAGAGGCAGCTGTGCGAGCAGCTCCAGGCTGATGGTCATGGCCGGTTCCGCCCTGCCACGCTGCGGCTGTCGCTGGTGAGCGTCGCTTCGCGATGGAAGGCGGCGGGATTCTGGTCGCGGCGGTGGCGCAACGGGAGTGCCGGCGCAGCGGGAATGGCAGCGGCCGTGCCTGCCGCCATCGCCACGATGGCGCTGTCGGCGGTGGCGGTGAGTGCCTGACGCAGGCGCCGGGCTGCATGGAGCGACATGTCCCGCGGCACGCTGATGCGGTCGCGCAGATAGCGCAGACCCATCACAGCACCGGGATCGATCCCGGCAGGCAGCGGGCAGGGCGTGTCGCGCGCCAGGGCTGTGAGCGCGCAGCGCAGCGCCAGATCGAAGGCTTCGGGCGGGGCGGGATTCACGCTGGCCAGGGTGTGACGGTGCCGCAGCATCCGCTGCAGCGCTTCAGCTGCCGCAGCGGCGGGCTCGGGGACAGAGGTTTCCGGATCGGGCGCACCGAGCGGCCAGGGTCCATGGTCGACCCGCTCGGCCGCTGCCTGCTGGGCGGGCGTGCCGCTGGGGTGGCACCCCCCCATCTGGGGTGGCAGGTCGTGGGCGTGGGTGTGGAAGTCGCTCTGGGTGCCCCGGTAGGTCTCCCGGGTTTCCATGGCCTCGAACCAGCGGGCGATGGCGCCGTGCCGCTGCCGGATGGCATAGGCCTTGTAGTAGTAGAGGCTGGCGCTCATGCGCTCGATGTAGGGAGTGAACACCACATCGGCGGTGCCGAAGCGCTCAAGGAAATAGGGGCCGGCAGTGGTGGCGAGGGCGCCATCGACCCGTTCGGCCACCCGATCGAAGGCTTCAGCGGCGAGCTGTTCGGCGCGGGGGGTGAGGCCGGGCCGGCAGAGCCAGAGGCACCAGGCCCGGAACAGCTCCCGCTCCAGCTGGCGCAAGGGCAGCACGCGCGCATTCAGCAGCCCATCGCCGAGAGGCCCGAAGGCCTGCTCCAACGCCGCGAGGATGTCGTCGCTCTCGGTATGGAGGCGGCCATCCAGCTCGACGGCAGGCAGCATGCCGGAGGGAACCAGGTTCCCGTACCAGGCCTCCTTCTCGCCGTAGCAGAACATCGTGACCTTGCGGACCCTGTAGGGGATCCGTTTCTCCTCCAGCCACAGCCACACTTTCTGGCAGTAGGGGCACCAGGCGTGATGGTCCCTGTACAGGGTGACGCGCACGGCACTCTCCGGCTGCCCGAACAATCGCAGCCGCGATTGGGCATTGCACGGACCCTCCACCCTGTCGGGGGGGTCAGGTGCCAGCGCTTCCAGCTCCGGCCAGCTCAGGGGAATGGTGGAAGGGTCCGGCAAGGGACGTGGTGGAGTGCGTCCATTCACGGTAGAGGGCAGGGCAGGTCTGCCGAACCGCACTGGGACCGATCAGGCCGGCTGGGTCAGGTTCAGAAGGGCCGTCACTCTCTGGCTGTGCCGACCAGGCAGAGCACCTCAGGGTCCTGACGCGCACCGGTTCACACGGGCCCATGTCCCCCCGCAGGGTTCATGGTGAATGGATAACCAAAGCCAAGCCGACTCGCGCAACAAACAGCACAATTTCATGGATCATTTGTCACAGTGTCTGCCCCTTCCTGGGGAAGCGCCACCAAGACGCCATGGATGGAGAATTGGAAATGCAATGACCCAAGGACTGCCCACTGCAAGAGGAGTGGATTTCATCATCTGACTTCATGAAGAATGTGGATAGCCGGTTCACCCAGCAAGACGTGGCCGTTCCGGACAATCCCAGCCCTTCGGGCCTGGGAGCTGCCAATCACGCCAGGAGTGGCCCTCAAGTACCGGACTATTGGCATTAACAAGTAATGCGGCTTAACTATTTTCTGCATACTCGCCAAAAGCTGGTCAACTTCTGAGCAAGAATTACGCTAATGGCTCCATCAGGCTGTTGAGTGGTGGCAGATTCTTCTGCTTCCGTGCCTGCCCGCATGAATGAACGGCTAGACACCAGGATGGTGATGCGGTGGCTTCCTCTCTACGAGCTGTGCTCCTACGCGGGAAGTTGCAACCGGGCCGCTGCGGATAGCAGATACTCCCAGGCCACCTTGAACCGGGCCCATCGTTGTCTGGAAGAATTGCTCGCCAAGGCGGAGGGCCGCCATCTTTATGATCTGCTCGATACCCTGCGGATGGCAGCTCAGAAGATGCGCACAGCCGAGGGTGTGTGCCGGGTGGAGGCTGATCCCTTCATTCGATTTGGTGGCAATGGCTTCATGATGGAGCGCTGGGCGCGCACCCATGCGGACATCTCCCGAAGCCTGCAACTGCTTAGTGAGCGGGTTTGTGATGCGTTCGTTGGCTCCATCTACGAGCTGGATCTGGAGCGGGGTCGCAAGATTGTGCACTTTCGTGGCCAGCAGATGCTGGCGGAGGCATTGGTGCGTACACCGCTCTGGCGGTTGGCCCCACGCCATACGGCGGCAACACTCGGCATCAATGATTCTGAACGCTTGGCGTTGGAGCCAACACTTCATCATCCGCGTCTGGTGCGTCGCCTGGAAACCAATGGTTACCGCATCCTCCCGGCAACGATCCGTAAACCTCGCCAGCACGACTACACCGTGGCCAGGGTGGTGAACCAACTTCAGGTGAATACTCTGCCCAAGCCCTATGTCTATTGCATGCTTGATCAAGCCCCGATTGAAGAGGACGTTATCGGCATCGTCTACAGCGCAACCTATGCCGAACAGCAACAGTCGTTTAGGGTCCTGATGCAGCAGATGACCCAGCACTTACGACAGTGCCTGGAAGATGAATTGCTGCTTTCCAAAAACAACCTCTCGTCGCTCATCAGCTGACGCAGTCATCGTGCAACGGGCCGCTCAAAACGATCCTCAGAACCTCTGCTCTGTGCAGGCCACATGCTGTTAGCAGCTGGGGGGAGCACTGCAAGTTCGCTGATCGCAGACGCCGGTTTGGGGGCGGTGGCGGTTGTGTGCGCCTCAGTGATCCCTGACATGGCCGTGGAGAGGGTGCGGATGGTCGTTAGGTTTTGCCGTCTGGCCAGGCAGGTGTTCCTGAAGTCTGCAGGAGGGTCAGCGGATTTGTTTCCTGACTTTCCTGTTGGTTTTGCCACTGGTTCGCACCAGTCAACGGTGTGGGCGATGTCGCGCTGGGCATCGGTTGTTCGGTGTGAGGATGATTTCTATCGCTTCACATGGATCATGCAGACTCTTGTGATCTAAGTCGAGGTTAGTGATCACTCCATCCTGCTCAGGCATTTTCAGCGGCATGATCAGCGGCATTGATCGCGGCAACGTTCAGGTTCAGCTGAAGGTGAAGACGGCGGCACCGAGCATCAAGCGCGAGGCCAGCTCGCGCATCCCAGCCCACGCAATAGGATTGGCTCAGTACACCTTCGCGTGAAGATGGTGCTGATGATGGTTGCTCGCTCGACGAGCAGCGATTGCGGATAGGTAGAGGCTTTCGTGGTGCCTCAACTGAACTCAACTCTTGTGCCGTTCTCTGGTGTGCTTAGTTTCCACGGCGCAAACCCACTGCCTTGCCGCTAGGCAGCCCGGCAAGAGGAGTTGACCCTGCGAGCTGTAGGCTCACCAAGTACGTGAGCGTCTGGACACGAAGGCGGTGGAAGGGCGTGAAGGCATGATGGAAGCTCTGGCAGAACACTTCAAGGTCTTTTC
Source organism: Synechococcus sp. MW101C3 (assembly GCF_002252635.1). Classification (NCBI taxonomy): domain Bacteria; kingdom Bacillati; phylum Cyanobacteriota; class Cyanophyceae; order Synechococcales; family Synechococcaceae; genus Synechococcus; species Synechococcus sp. MW101C3. The sequence continues at coordinate 34,099 of NZ_NQKX01000003.1, read as the reverse complement.
TGAGCCCAGTCGTTTGCTCGTGCTCCAGTGTTTGCGCCACGGCCCCCTGAACGTCACGGCGGTGGTTGAAAAGACCGGCCTCAGCCAGGCACTGGTGTCAAAGCACCTCAAGCTGCTCATGATTGCCGGTGTGGTTCGGCGGCGGCCGGAAGGCAGCCTGGTGTTCTACGAAGTGATTGATCCCAACGTGTTCCAGCTGATCGCCGCCTGCCAGGACCTCCTGCTCGCAGCCCGCCGCCAGCAACTCGACGCCCTCTCCACCAGCCTCTGAATGCCTACCCGGCTGCCCGCCACCATCAACGACCTGCGCCTCTCCTTGGCGGCCGGTGAACGGGCGTTTCCAGGTCTGGCCTTGCCTGAAGCCGATGCGGTGGAGCTTGTGCTCGCGGGTTGCGACCTGCGGGGCGGCCAGTTTCGGGCCATCCGGCTCGGCCACGCCGATCTGCGCGGCAGCCAGCTGGAAGGAGCCTGTTTCCAGCAGGCATTGCTGTGGGGCGCTGACATGCGCCAGCTCAGGGCCCACGGCAGTTCCTGGCAGGAGGCCGATCTCTCCGGCGCCCGCATGCAGGGTGCGGAATTCAATGGCGCTGCTCTGCATCGCAGCTGCCTGCGGGGCATTGCGGCGGCCGGCAGCGTGTGGCGTCAGGCGCGGCTGGTGGAGGCGGATTTCCGCCCTGGGCAGGATCAGCCCACCGACCTGAGCGGTGCCGATTTCACCGACGCTGACCTCAGCTTTGCCCGCCTCTCCGGGGTGCGGCTGCAGGGGGCCCGCCTTGTGGGGGCCTGCCTGTATGGCGCCGATCTCCGGCAGGCCGACCTGCGCGGCGCCGACCTGAGCGGCTGCGACCTGCAGACCTGCCAGCTCGATGAGCTGCCGAGCTGAGTGCCAGGCCGGCACGGGGGCACGCCCCGCCCTGCATGATTGAAGCCATCGTGCTCCGATCAGCCGTGACTGCTTCCCCCCAACCCGCTGAAGACGGCTTCGATCTGGTTGTGATCGGCGCCGGCTCCGGCGGCCTGGCAGCGGCCAAGCGCGCTGCCTCCTACGGCGCCCGGGTGGCGGTGCTTGAAGGCGATCGGGTGGGCGGCACCTGCGTGATCCGCGGTTGTGTGCCCAAGAAGTTGTTGGTGTATGGCTCGGCCTACCGCCACATCCTTCACGACGCCGAGGCGTTCGGCTGGACGGTGGAGGCCGCCCACTGCGAGCCGGCACGGCTGCTGGCCAATGTGCGCGCCGAGGTCGACCGGCTCAATGCGTTGCACATCAGCTTTCTCGAGAAGGCCGGTGTGGAGCTGGTGCGCGGCTGGGGCCGCTTCGCTGATTCCCATCACGTGGACGTGGTGGCCAGTGAAGACATCACCGGTGAGGCAGCCGCCACCACCGCCAGCCGCCGCCTGCGGGCGGAGCGGGTGCTGATCGCCGCTGGTGGTGTGCCCCAGCGGCCGGTGCTGCCGGGCGCCGAGCTGGCCTGGGTGAGCGACGACATGTTCCTGCTGGAGGAACTGCCCCAGCGGGTGGTGATCGTGGGTGCGGGCTTCATCGCCTGTGAGTTCGCCTGCATCCTCAATGGCCTGGGCGTGGCCGTCACTCAGCTGGTGCGTGGCGATCACCTGCTGCGGGGCTTTGACCTCGAGCTGGCCGGCGCCGTGCGCGAGGGGATGGAGGAGGCCGGCATCGAGATCCGCTTCAGCCACAGCCCTGCCGCCATCAGCGGCACCCCCGGTGATCTGCAGGTGACCACCCAGGACGGCGAGCAGCTGGCCTGCGGCGGTGTGCTGCTGGCCACCGGCCGCCGGCCCCGGCTGGAGCCGCTGCATCTGGCAGCTGCCGGTGTGGCCAGCGAGGCGGGCCGCATCCCGGTGGATGCCGATCAACGCACCAACGTGCCCCACATCTATGCGGTGGGCGACGTGACCGATCGCATCAACCTCACGCCGGTGGCGGTGGATGAGGGCCGCGCCTTCGCTGACAGCGTCTTTGGCGGCAAGCCGCGCCAGGTGGATCACGAGCTGGTGGCCAGCGCCGTGTTCAGCCAGCCGGAGCTTTCCACCGTGGGTCTCAGCGAAGAAGCGGCGATCGAGCGTTTCGGCGCCGATGGCATCCGCATTCATCGGGCCCGCTTCCGCTCGATGGCGCAGGCCCTGCCCAAGAGCGGCCCCCGCTGCCTGCTGAAGCTGGTGGTGGAGGTGGCCACCGGCAAGGTGGTGGGCTGCCACATGGTGGGCGAGCACGCCGCCGAGATCATTCAGATGGCGGCGATCGCCATCGGCATGGGAGCCACCAAGGCGGATTTCGATCGCACCATGGCGTTGCACCCCACCGTTTCTGAGGAATTTGTAACGATGCCGAACTGAGCGCAGCGGGGAGGACGCACCCACGGTCGGCAGCACGGCGCGACACGGTGCAAAAGGGTGACTGAGGCCAGGACCGGGGGCAAATCCAAGTCAGTGACTGGGGCCGAGGCAGGGCGGATGCTGAGAAACCGAAAGAGTGTTGATTGAAATCATAAGCAAATCAGGAGCTTCAGTATTTCTTTATCAAGACATTCCACTCACTTGATGATGAAGGTCTGCAGCATTGACTCAGTTCCTCCTGCAGTACCTTCTGTTGCGCGTGCAACCCCTGATCCAACTCATCGACCATGAGCCGGAGGTGGTCGAGGTGCTCACCCCGCTGCTGGAGCAGGTGGGCTGGCGCATTTTGCACGCCGGTGACGGCTACCACGGCCAGGCCATGGCCATGGAGCACCAGCCCCATCTGATCGTGCTCGACCTGCTGCTGCCCAAGCTGGACGGCCTCTCGGTATTGCAGCGCCTCCGCCGTGATCAGCGCACCGCCCGCTTGCCCGTGATGGTGCTCACGGCACTGGCCAGCAAGGAAGACAAGATCAAGGCCTTCAACTGTGGCGCCGACGACTACGTGACCAAGCCGTTCCAGGTGGAGGAGGTGTTCGTCCGCATCCGGGCGCTGCTGCGCCACCAGCTGGAACCGCCGCTGGCCTTGGTCACACCGGAAATCCTTTCTTTCGGACCTCTCACGCTTTGCCCTGAGCAGCTGGAGGTGCAGTGGTTTGACCAGCCGATACGCCTCACCAGGCTGGAATTCGAACTGCTGCACTGTCTGCTGCAACGCCATGGCCAGGCGGTGTCGTGGGGGGTGATTCTCAAGGAGGTGTGGGGCCACCCCAGCGGTGACGACATTGAGTGCATTCGCACCCACATTCGTCACCTCAGAACCAAGATCGAACCGGAGCCGCACCGCCCCCGTTTTCTCAAAACGATCTATGGCATGGGCTATTGCCTTGATCTTCCCCATCAGCAGACGCAGGCGATGGCCTGAGAGGTGCCTGGGGGTTACTGCCACCGCCGCGATTGGGCGGCTCAGACATAAGCACCGTTCGTTGCAGACACTCCCACAGGCATCGAGTGGCTGTGCTGCGGTTGGCTTCTTTCGCTGGTGCTTGGGGGCTGAGCATAGGCCTGGCTGTGTGCAGGAGCGGGCGCTTGCTGGTGGAGCACTTCCTCCAGCAGGAAGGCGCAGAGATTGGACATGGAACGACCCTCCTCTTCCGAGCGGTTCAGGAGGGTTTGATACACCTGATGGCTGATGGTGATGGAGATGCGGCGTGGCTGACGTTGCATGATCCGAACACGCTCGCTCGTGGTCTGGGAAGCATTGCCTATGGACTTGGAGTTGGGAGTTATGGAAGTCATGGCAGACCTAAACATGGGGTAGGGGGGTGATGCACAACGAATACGTGTGATCGCTACGAACTGAGAGAATATTCCAGGGATTCATGCCCTCTTCATCTTGATGCGGATGGAGAGCCACGCCAATAGCCACTCCACAACCGAGACAATCGGGAGGGAGAAACCAGGTCCTGCATCAAAGTCGTTGGGTGTGGTGGTCCCAGATGTTGGCTGGCTTGCGGGCAAGATCTGATCAGAATCTGACTATTTCAAAAACTGCCTGAATGGCCCGCTCCTCCGTATTGATGTGTTCACACCATCATAATCCCATGGTGTGATATGGGGTGTGGTGTGAATCCCGCCCTTGCCATGCCGGTTCAAAGGTCGCTGGTGGGCTGTCAAAGGTCAGCAGCTCGACGGGCCAGTTGCTTGGTGGGATCCGCTCCGAGCATGAGCGCAACATCGGCGCCCCCATTGGCAACCGGCACCAGCAGGCGTAGGGGCCGTAAGTCGCTGGGGGCAGGCATCAGGCCAGCCGCATCAAACTGGGCGGCTCCCTGCGGTAGTGCCGTCTCTTCTGCCGCCACCAGCTCCTCGCTGAGGTTGGGCAGTTGCCATTGATGACCCGCTCCGTCGTCGACCTGCAAGGGGCGTAGGTGATCGATCTGGAGACCGGGCGTCAGGGCATTCAGGCGTAAGCGCGGGCCTGCGGGATAGATGTGATCGGGTTGCTCGAACAACACCAGGCCCCAGCGTTGGCCGGCCGCATCACTGAGCGTCCAGCGCTGGGGGGAGCCCCCCGCCATGGCCTGTCCCTCCGCCATGCCAGCCCCTGGCAGCAGCGACAGGCCGGCTGTGAACATCACCACTGCCAGCGCCGCGCCCAGCAGACGAGCCAGCAGTCTCGCTGGCACGACAGCGGCGGCTCCAACGGCGCGAAGCCTGGGCTCCCACCCTGATGAAAAGGCCATGGTTTGGAGAGGTTGCGGGCCTCTTGACCCTATGTCGGTCTGCCAATAGGCGCTGAAAGGGGGAGGCACGCGCGGGCACGGATATCAGCGTTAGTATGCATGTGGGTTTAAGCGCAAAACCGCATAACTACACTCACGTGATGCCTGCTTGTGCGTCTGCACAGCCGGTTCCTTCTCTGAGCGCCGTTGGCGGTGAACCGTCGTCCCTGTGGCGAGCGGTCGCTTCTCCCCCGTCCTTCGTGTTTCGGCACCATGGTCACTACATCCCTACGCCGCCTCCCGGGTCTCTCCTGGGGGTCCTTCAAGGACTGGGTCACCAGCACCGAGAACCGCCTTTATGTGGGCTGGTTCGGCGTGCTGATGATCCCCACCCTGCTGGCGGCCACCGTCTGCTTCGTGATCGCCTTCGTGGGCTCCCCACCCGTCGATATCGACGGCATCCGTGAGCCCGTTTCCGGCGGCCTGCTCTATGGCAACAACATCATCACCGCCGCGGTGGTGCCCAGTTCCAATGCCATCGGCCTGCACTTCTACCCGATCTGGGCTGCCTCCAGCCTTGATGAGTGGCTCTACAACGGTGGCCCCTACCAACTGATCATCTTTCACTTCCTGATCGGCATCTTCTGCTGGATGGGGCGTGAATGGGAGCTGAGCTACCGGCTCGGCATGCGCCCTTGGATCGCCGTGGCGTATTCAGCGCCCGTGGCCGCCGCCACCGCCGTGCTGCTGGTGTATTCGATCGGCCAGGGCTCCTTCTCCGACGGCATGCCGCTCGGAATTTCCGGCACCTTCAATTTCATGCTGGTGCTTCAGGCTGAGCACAACGTGCTGATGCACCCTTTCCACATGCTCGGTGTGGTGGGTGTGTTCGGTGGGGCGCTGTTCTCCGCCATGCACGGCTCTCTGGTCACCAGTTCCCTGGTGCGTGAAACCACCGAGGTCGAAAGCCAGAACCGTGGCTACAGATTCGGGCAGGAGGAGGAGACCTACAACATCGTGGCTGCCCACGGCTACTTCGGTCGTCTGATCTTCCAGTACGCCTCCTTCAACAACAGCCGCAGCCTGCACTTCTTCCTGGCCGCCTGGCCGGTGATCGGCATCTGGTTCGCGGCACTGGCGGTGGCGAGCTTCTCGTTCAACCTCAACGGCCTCAACTTCAACCACTCCGTGATCGACCACCAGGGCCGGGTGATCAACACCTGGGCCGATGTGCTCAACCGCGGTGGGCTGGGCATTGAGGCCATGCACGAGCGCAACGTCCACAACTTCCCGCTGGATCTGGCCACCAGTTCCAGCACCCCCGTGGCGCTCACCGCTCCAGCGATCGGTTAGTGGGACTTTGACCCCCACCCAGCCGCGTTAACCCCCACCGCCGGAGCTCCCCATGTCCCATCTGCTCCTGCCACTGCGGGCGCTGGGCCTGGCGATGAAAAAGGCCTGAGGGTTCCGTTCAGGACGATTGCGGACGCGCGAAACGGATGGTGTCCATCAGACCGGCTGCAGCTGCCGGAGCTGCTCCTCAAACCGTTGTCTCAGACGCCCCTGCACCAGATTGCAGAGTTCATCCACCAAGGGATCGGCAACGGCGTAAATCAGCCGCACCCCATCCCGCTCGCAACGCACCAGACCAGCCCGTTGCAGCTGCCCCAGCTGGCGGCTGATGTGGGACTGGCTGAAACCCGTGGCCTCCACCAGGGAGGCCACATCCATGGCTCCTTGCTGTTTGAGCTGGCAGAGCAGTTGCAGGCGTGCCGGTTCGCTCAGCAGACGGAAGAAACCACTGAGTTCTTCGACGAGCTGGGGGCTCGGCAGGGATCCGGCAACGGGCGCAGCCATGGCAATCAGATATGTCGCTTGCAGCATTATGCACCGAAGCTGGAGCAAATGACGGCTTGCGGCTTAACGAGCATTGTTTGCATACACCTTATGCTGTTAAAGTCATAGCAATTGCTGATGGACCACCCATGGCCGTCGCTCCCGCGTCTGTTCTTTCCCTCGCCGCCGCCGCCGGTGGCGGCAGCCTGCTCTTCCGCCAGCTCTTCGACGGCGACACCGGCACCTTCACCTACCTGCTGGCCGATGTGCGCAGCCGCCAGGGCCTGCTGATCGATGCGGTCTTCGAGCAGCACGACCGCGATCTTGCCCTGATCCGTGAACTGGACATCGATGTGGTGGCCTGCCTGGACACCCATGCCCATGCCGACCACGTGACGGGCAGCTGGCTGATGCACGCCGCCACCGGCAGTGCCATTGGCCTTGCCGCTGCTGTCGGTGCCGAGTACGTGAGCCTGCCACTGCGGCACGGTGATCGGGTTCCCTTCGGCGAGCGCTCCGTGGAGGTGCGCGCCACCCCCGGCCACACCGACGGTTGCCTCACCTACGTGCTCGATGACCAGGCGAAGGCCTTCACCGGCGATGCCGTGCTGGTCCGCGGCTGCGGCCGCTGCGACTTCCAGCAGGGCAACGCCCACACCCTCTGGACCTCGATCACGGGGCAGATCCTTTCTCTGCCCGAGGCCTGTCTGCTCTACCCCGGCCACGACTACACCGGCCGCAGCGTGACCTCCGTTGCCGAGGAGAAGGTCTTCAACGCAAGGCTTGGTGGCAATGCCACCGAGCGGGATTTCGTCGGCCACATGGAGGCGATGAAGCTTCCCCATCCCCACAAGATCGCCGAAGCCCTGCCCGGCAACATGCGCTCCGGCAAGCCACGCGAGCTGGCGGCCGTTCCCGCCTGGGCGCCCCTGACCCGCAGCTACGCCGGCCTGCCTGAACTCACACCGGCCTGGGTGGTTGCCCATCAGAGCGATCTCACCGTGCTCGATGTGCGCTCTGCGGAGGAATTCAACGGCCCCGACGGCCGGGTGGCCGGCAGCCTGCTGATCCCCCTGCCGGAGCTTGAAGGCCGCTCCAGCGAGATCCCCACCGGTCGACCGCTGGTGGTGGTCTGCCATTCCGGCAGTCGTTCCGCCCTTGCCACCCAGCAACTGCTGAAGGCTGGTCACGCTCAGGTGGCCAACCTGCACGGCGGCCTGAGCCGTTGGGCGGCCGAGGGCTTCCCGCTGGATGGCGCCATCCCTGTCTGAGGGGTGCGCCCCTGATCGCTCTGATCACCGACCCCGCTTCGATCACCGACTCCGCTTCGGCATTGCCCCGTTCTCTGCTTCTCCACCGATGGCTTCCACCCCTGCAGCTGCACAACTCCACCGCATCAGCGCCCATGACCTGGCCGACCAGCTGGCGGCTCAAGGCGTCACCGTGATCGATGTGCGCGAACCGATGGAGTACGCCTCCGGTCACATCAGCGGCAGCCTCAACGTTCCCCTCTCGCGCCTCACCCGGGCCGACCTGCCGAGCGGAGCGCTTGTGCTGGTCTGCCAGAGCGGTAACCGCAGCACCAAGGCCTTGACCCAGCTTCTGCAAAAGGGTCACCCCCATCCGGTGGCTGACCTGCTCGGTGGCATCCCCGCCTGGCAGGCGGCTGGTTTCTCCGTGCGCAAGCTCAAAGGAGCACCACTGCCATTGATGCGCCAGGTGCAGATCGTGGCAGGAAGCCTGGTGTTGCTGGGGGTGATCCTGAGCCAGACAGTGGCTCCCGGCTGGATCTGGCTGAGCGGATTCGTGGGGGCTGGCCTCACCTTCGCGGGCCTGAGCGGCTTCTGCGGCATGGCGCGGCTGCTGGCTGTGATGCCCTGGAACCAGGTGGCGACGGGATCGCGGGGGACATGAACGCCTCGACCGTGGCGCTGCTGGTGGTGGGTGGCGCCCTGATCGGCTTTCTGCTCGCCGTGCTCGGGGCCGGCGGCTCCATTCTGCTGTTGCCCCTGCTGGTGAGCGGTGCGGCCCTGCCCACCAAGGCCGCGGTTCCGCTCTCGTTGCTTGTCGTCACCTTGCTGGCCCTTGGCAATGTGGGCCCTTACATCCGCCGCCGCCAGATCGCGATCCAACCCGCCCTGGTGCTGGGGGTGCCGGCCCTCGCCGGCAGCTGGATCGGCGGCCTGCTGGTGAAGGCTGGTCTGATCCCGGAGCCGCTGCAGCTGGGAATCTTCACGGCAGCGGCGTTGCTGGCCTCCTGGCTGCTCAATCGCCGCAGTGCCAGAGAGCGTCGTCCCAATGACAGACGCGCAGCGGGTTCCCCCGTGCTGCTGGCCAGCCAGGGCGTGTTGGTGGGCCTGCTCACCGGCGTCGCCGGGGTGGGCGGTGGTTTTGCGATCGTCCCGGCTCTTGTTCTGCTGGCGGGTCTGTCGATGCCGCTGGCGAGCGGCACGAGCCTGTTGCTGATCTCCACCAATTCCCTGGTCGCCCTTGCCGCCCTGGGGCATTGGCCCTCCGCTCACCTGCCGCTTCTGTTTCCACTGGTGGCTGGTGGTTTTCTGGGGACGGTGGTGGGCCAGCGGCTCGCGCCTCACCTGCCGGAGGTGCGGCTGCGCCAGGGGTTCTCGGCCCTTCTGATCGGATCGGCCCTGCTCACCGGAGCCGAGGCCTGGCGTCGCCACGACCACCTGCCCGCTGCTCCCATGGCTTCCAGCCGCCAGAGCCTGCAGGCTGCGCACCGGTCAGCCGCTCCGGTCTCCTCATCCTCAGCCGTGTCAATCGCACCATGAGTGAACGCACCTTCCAGTTCAGGCTGCGCAGCAGCCACCCCGCTCCGGATCGCGCCACCCATGACCTGGTGGTGGAGTTCCTGGGCGACTCCGGCGCCTGGGAACCCCAGCTGCTCAGCTTCACCATGCCGGGATTCCGGATGTATCTCATGGCGTTGCTGCTCTGCCAGCACTTCTATCTGGTGGCCAATGCCAGGGAGAAGGCCATTCCGCTGCAGCAGGTGGAGGCTGATTTGGTCGTCACCACCAGCAGCGACTGGATCGTGGCCAGGGTGGAGGGCGACTTCCGGATCCAGCTGGATGCCGCCGCCTCCGAGCAGGAACGGGGCCTCGCCGATGCGGAGGCGATCGCCTCCATCCAGGAACGCATGAAGCTCTGTCCGGTCTCCCGCAACCTGCCCGATGGGGTGCAGAAGCGCATCGTCCTCACCTCGCTGCGCTGATCTGAGGGAGCCCTCCGCTCAGCCCCCCACGAGCAGCACCCGCCACGTCCTGGTGCCGGTGGATGGCAGTGAGCTGGCGGGGAAGCCCGCCAGAGATTTATCGACAATGCGAAAGATGTTGAGAAATGAAGGTATAAATTGCCCCTTGTGTAGCAAGGCTTGCGCTTGTCCAGGAGAGGGGATTCCCGCCGGTTTCTTGCCTCGGATCTGACTAGGTTGAGGGCGTAAACATACAGTTCTCACCATGAAGACATCCTTCACTTTCCCGTTTTTCGCATGGCTTCAGCGTTTTGCCGCTCATGGCACCCTCTGGGTGATGACCTTTGCACTGTTTGTGCTCGGCACACTGTGCAGCCCATCGGTTGCTATGGCTGCCGATAGCTCGGGCAACTGGAACCTTGAGGATGGTTCGGGCCACCGGCTGGGGGCCGTGCTCTATGAACGATCAAACATTGATTCGTCTGCTGGTCTGCGCCTGAAACTGACGGCGGAGTCTGACGGGCTCAAACTGGATCATGCCCGTCCCCTGATGCTCAGTGATGGGCGTGGTCAGAATTGGAGTCTTGCCAACCGCAGCGGCGAACTCATGGCGAGTAACGATGGCGCCACCACGGTGGCTTCGTCCCAGTACGACGCCAGTTGTCTCAACCCCACCCCGAGTGATGGCGTGCCCTTGGAGATGACAGTCGTCAGTTCTGCAGGTGATCTGAGCTTTGCACTTTCGCCAGGCCAGGTGCAGACCCTGCACTCCCTGACTGACGCCTGTGCGAACTGAAAGCCGCCCGCTGCAGCGGAAATGGCAGCTGCGCATGAATGGCGAACCAGGACATGAGCTGGATCCTCACCAGACATCCCCACCAGCAGCGGCCAACCCCCCCACCGCAGGTGAAGGATCTGGTCCGTCGCCTGCCCACCATCCATGCCTCTCTCCATGGGGCTCGGTGCACGGATCGCGGCTTTCCTGAATCTCTGAACCTTGGCTTCGCGGGGCCAGCCCTGGCCAGCACCGCCGTGCTCCTGGAGGCGCCGATTCATACTCAGAGATACACGGCAAAACTGCGATGTCTGCCGTTGATTCAGGCATGCCCGGTGGCCGGAGAGGGCTGGTCCTGGCCGTCGCCGCGGGCCTCGGCCTGCTGGCCTTCGTTGTTGCCCGGTGTGGTCCTTCACCGCCTTTGTCGATCGTCTGCCGCCACAGCGACGATCCCAGGGGCCTGAAGGACTTTCGGGTCGAGGTGGGGCACGGCAAGGATCAGGTGCGTTTCGCTGATGGCCTGACCCTTCCGGTGGAGTCCGGCCACGACACGATCACGTTCTTGGAAAAGGAGTCGAACGCCTTCGCTCTTAATGACAACGACGGCGATGAAGCTGCCCTGGGAGTGCCCAGCCCCGAGCAGCGTGCCCTCGGGATCCCCGCCCGGGTGGCCCCCGCGGTGATCCATTTCGACCACCGCCACGATGAGGTGCACCGCACCACGATCGACCGCCGCAGCCTCAGGTTCAAGGAACACGCCCTGACGAAGCGAGACGGCCGTGGCGAAGAGTTGATGGACGGCGTCTGCAGGAACGCCCCGGCCTGATCGGCAGGCTTCACCTGCTGCTGCGGAGCTCCAGCGGCAGGCCTGTGGCACGCTGTGCCGACAACCCTTGAACACCATGGGGCGCCCTTACCAACCCTCGCTGCTGAGGCTGCTGCACGGACTCACGGCGGTGTTGGTGCTGGGGTGCTGGCTGAGCGGGCTGTTCGTGTACAGCCGCTACGACGGCCGCTGGGGACGGCTGCCCTTCGTTCCGGGAGGCAGCTGGATCGATCTGCATGGCCAGGTGGGCTGGTTCCTGCTGCCCGTGGGCCTGGCCTTCACCGCCTACGCGCTCACGCTCGGCAAGGCGCGGCTGCGGAGGGCCACCAACGCGCTGGCGCTGGTGGCGCTGGTGCTGGCGGTGGCCACCGGCAAGCTGATGCAGGAAGACTGGCTGCGTGACGGCGAACTGCACCACCTGGTGTATTCGCTGCATCTGGTGGCCTGGCTCGTGATCGGCCTGGCGGTGCTGGTGCATGTGGCAGGCAGCCTGCAACTGGGGGGCTGGCCGCTGGTGGTGTCGATGTCGAACACGAGCCTGCGGGAGGGGGATTTACCTGGCGACTGGCCCTCCCAGATCCGCCGCTACCTCAAGCGCAAGCGCTGAAGCTGCCGGACATTGCTCAGAGCGGATCGCCGGGCAGGAAACGCCGGATGAACTGGGCCAGGGGCATCGGCCGGCAGCGGGCCTGCCAGTTGTTGCCGCCCGGCAGCCGCCGCCAGCACTGCACCTCTACGCCGGCTGGATCGCAGGCAGCGTCCCCGCCCACGTCGCCAGCGAGCAGCTGCACCTGGTAGCGGTAGTCGGCATCGGCGGCCTGCTCGGGGGCCGCCAACGCTTCGGCGCCCGGCTGCGTGCTGAGGAACGCGGCCAGGAAGGCGGCCATCTCCTGCTGCTGCCGCAGCGCCATGGCGAAGCGCCAGGCGGCGCCGGTGGGGTAGCCGTCGTGGTGAAGGTAGAGGTGGCGCACCGGCGCGCCGGGAAAGCCTGTGAACGAATAGACGGCGCGGGTGGCCACGGGGGCGGAGCGGCTGCCTCGACCAGTGCCCCCGGTGTCTCAGGGATTGTTCATGAAGAAGGGGCTGGCTGCATCTGGCCATGGCGGCGCCGGGCGCGTTGGCGCCTCGCTGGATCGCGGCCCAAGATGATGCGCGACCCGAGCGAGGGCTCCCCGCATGACCTCCACGACCACCGCGCCGGAAGACAGCCGTCTTGTGCTGTTGCGCAAGGAGTTCGAGCGGGACGCCAGCTTCAATCTGGTGTTCGTGGTGCTGACGGTGGGCGCCACCTTGATCGCCACCCTGGGCCTGCTGGCCAACAGCCCCGGCGTGGTGATCGGCGCGATGGTGGTGGCTCCCTGGATCATGCCGCTGCAGGCGATGGCGTTCGAGATCCTGCGGGGGCGCCTGCCGATGTTTCTGCGCGCGCTGCGCACCCTGCTGCTGGGCGTGGTGATCTGTGTGGTGCTGGCGATGGTGGTGGGCCGTCTGGTGGCCTTCCCCAGCTTCGGCAGCGAGGTGATGAACCGCACCAGCCCCAACCTGCTGGATCTGGGCGTGGCGCTGGTGGCCGGTGCGGTGGCGATGTTCGCCAAGCTCCGCAAGGACGCGATCTCGGCGCTGGCCGGCCTGGCGATCGCCGTGGCCCTGGTGCCGCCGATGTGTGTGGTGGGAATCCTGCTGGCCTCGTCGTTCTGGGCCCAGGCCTACGGGGCGCTGCTGCTGTTCGCCACCAACCTGCTGGGCATCATGGTGGGGGCGATGGCGGCACTCGGCGCGCTGGAGCGGGTGTACCGCAGCCGCCTGTTTCACAGCAGGCTGGGCCTCACCAGCGTGGCGCTCACGGCGCTGCTCGTGATTCCACTGGGCAGCAGTTTCTTTCGCTTGCTGAACCAATCACGGCAGGAAACGAAGGCCAAGGAAGTGGAGCAGGTGATCGAGCAGCAACTGCGCAGCAGCACGATCACCCTCGGCGGCGATCCGGCCATCGATCTGGTGGGTCTCTCGATCGACTGGCAGAAGAATCCGCCGCTGATCCGCGCCCGGGTGCGGGTCACGGATCCCTCCCTGCCCACCTCCGCGCAGGTGGCGGGCGTGCAGGCCTTCATCAACAAGAACCAGGCGCCGTTGCGCTTCCGGTTGGTGGTGCAACGCACCGCCGTCGATCTGATCGGCCCGGAGACTGCCCCCAACCCGCCGCACCTGGAAGTGGTGCCCCCTTCAGCGCTGCCTTCAGCCGACCCCAAGGGGGAGTGAGGGCGTGACTGACACCGCCGCCGGACCGGCGGAGCTCGATGGGGTGCGCGATCCGAAGCTGCGGCGGGTGTGGGCGTTCCTGCGGGTGCGCCAGCTGGGGTGGGAAGTGCTGAGGTGCTGGCCCCCAATCCGCTGTTTCCGGCGCTGGTGGCCTCCGAGGTGGTTCTGCTGGGCTGGATGCGGGATGGCGGCGGTGTGGCCGTGCTGCTGGATCAGCTCGATGCCCTGCAGCAGCTGATCGAGCAGCTGCGCGCCTGGAACCCGGCTCCGTTGCAGGCCCGCCTGCTGCTCGAGATGGCCACGATCCGCCGCCATGTGCATCGCATCGAGGTGATCCGGGACACCACCTTCGTGCCGTCGGTGTATGGCATGGCCTATCTCGGCACAGGCCTGCTCACCGTGGGGCTGGTGCTCACCGACATCGAACCGTTCAGTGAATCGATGTTCTTCATCGGTGTGATCTCCTTCCTGCTGATCAAGCTGCTCTACCTGATCACCGATCTCGATCATCCCTTCGCTGCTGGCGACGAGCTGTCTGTGGAGAATGTGTCGCTGATGCCGCTGGCACTGGCGCTGCGGCGGCTGCGTGGGGGGAAGGAGGTGGGGTGAGGGTAAGGATGTGGATTGAGGGCGAAGCCGTTGTGGCCACCGATGGGTTGGAGGTCACCGCCAGAGAGCGTGTGATGTGAGCGGTCCAAGGGGATAAGAGTTCGTACGTTGGACACAGAAAAACCGGCCCTTGCACTCTGCCAGTAACCGTTTCCGCTGCTCTGCAGGATCACGTTCAGGTGAGGAGGGGATGGACATGATGCAGGCCCGGCGGGCGCGGACATGTTTAGGAAGCGGTTGGCCTTGCGGCTGGGGATGATCGTTTTCCGAAACAGGTGCCCTTCGGTTTCGATTATCGGTACCAAGTGGATGTAGCCATGGAGCCGCACCACGAGGATGCGCAGGAACCACCTCATCCAGCCGCGTGCCCGTGCGAGCCGCCCGCAGCTATCCTTACCAGGTAATACCCAGCCCCGGGAGTGCGTTTCGATGGACTCTGCCGATGCCGTCACCAGCTCGATCACCAGCAAGGGGCAGGTGACCATCCCCAAGGCGTTGCGCCAGCAGTTCGGGCTGGCCAGGGGCAGCCGCGTGAGCTTCGCGTTGGTGGGGGATCACATCGAGCTGCGCCCCTGGAAGCCGGAGCAGACCCTGGCGGAGAGCGGGTTCGGATTGCTCAGGTCCAGCCGGCCAGCCGTGCCGGCGGACTTCGACCCCGCCAGCCTGCTGCGCCCGTGATTGGTGTGGACACCAATGTGCTGACCCGCTACTTCGTGGCGGAGGACGCCGCCGATGCAGCCACGGAACGCCAGCGCCGGGCCGCCCGGGATCTGATCGAATCCGGCCAACCGCTGTTCCTGGCCAAGACGGTGGCCCTGGAGCTGGAGTGGGTGTTGCGTGGGTACTACGGCTTTCCGGTGGAGCAGGTGCTGCAGGTGTTCGACCACCTGCTGGCCCACCCCGGCCTCACGGCAGAAGACCGGCCAGCCCTGGAGCAGGCCGTGGCCGGTGTACGCAACGGGCTCGACTTCGCTGATGCCCTCCACCATGCGAGCTGCCGCAGCTGCGCGTCGATGGCGTCGTTTGATGATCGGGGCTTTGTGCGGCGCATCCGCCAGCTCAATCTGGCACCACGCCTGTTTGTGCCGGCAGGTTCCTGAGCGGGAATCAGGGCCTTTGTGGCTCAACCAACGTGGAGGCTGCCCCCGCCGCCCGATCTTGGTGTTCCTTGAGGGTGACGCTCCCGGCGTCTTTCCATTTTCCCGATCACGATCAGGTTGCGGACCTGGGTATAGCAGCGGATTCTTTCCGAAGCTTCAGCAATGCGTTCGAGATCGGGCAGGTCTTTACTCACAACGGCCTGGCTTCTGCGATCACCTGAATGCCGATCGTTGGATGCAGCTGATCGGGTTCGGCTAGGTCAACACGGCAGTTGAGCAGGGATTCCAGCTCCTGCTGAAGTGCGATCACTTCCAGCAGGGAATGGCCTTGTTCAAGATCTACCAACAGATCAAGGTCACTTCCTGGCCGGTCAAGGCCACGAGCTACCGAACCGAACTCGCCCCCCTCAGCCCCGCCGCACCACCACCACGCCGCGGCTGCGGCCTGAGCTGCTGTCGGTGGTGCGGATCGCCTGCCAGAGACCGGCGAGGGGCACCCACACCGACGGGTAGCGGTAGCGGGCCACGTCCAGGATCAGCACCCGATCGGTGCTGGCGTTGTAGGCGGCCAGTGGTGAGATGTGGCCGCCGCCGGCCTGGCCGAGGGACGGGCGGAAGTAGTTGACCAGCAGGCGGTCGTCGGCGCGGGCGAGGTTGCTGCGCACCAGCAGGCGGAACTGGGCCAGGCTGAGCCGGTCGCCGTGAATGGCGCGGGCCTGCAGCCCATGGCTGGCCAACAGCGCACTCAGTTCCTGCAGGGTCATGCCCTGGCGGGCCACCAGCTCGGGGCTCAGCACTGCCCGGGTGGCGGCGGCGTCGAACACGTTGTCCTGCGTCCAGAAGCGGTAGCTGCCGTAGCCCGCTGCTGCCGGCGCCGGCATGGCCAGGCTGTTGAGCACCATCACCATGCTGGCCACGCCGCAGTAGGCCAGGTTGGCCTGGGTGAGGAACTGCTCCGCCAGGGGGCCGTAGTCGGCGCGATCGGCGCTTTGCAGCAGCAGGGTCTGGCCCAGGGGTTCGGGCAGGGGGATCGTGGCTGCCGGGGGTTGCGCCAGGGCCCGGGGCAGCTGCGGTGACAGGGCCAGCAGCGCCAGGCCCAGAACGGCCGGCAGGGCACGGCAGGGGGGGGAAGCGGGCGGGGTCAGGGGATGGATCTGCGGTTTTCGCCAGTGTGGCGACGCAAGCGAGCCTTGGCGGTTTTTGGATCCCGGAGCTGTGGCTCCCGTTCCAGGATTCGAGGAGTCCGTGTACAGCAGTGCCGCTGCTGGCGGCTTTTCGCTGGCACAAGATTCACCGCTGGCAGCCGATGCGCGCCAAAAGCCAGCAAGATCACGGCCCAGGGGAGAGAGCTCCGCCTGTTCTGGCTAGCGATCCACCCCACAGGCTCATGGTGCCTGCCAGGGGTTGATCAGATCGATCCCGATCCCTTCGAAATCGACCACATGGCGAGTGGCCAGGCGAGCACTCCGGGCCAGGGTGGTGGCAGCGATCACCGCATCAGCCGTGGTCATCGGCCGGCCCAGGCGTTCCCGCTGCCTGAGTACCTCCGCATGCCAATGCGCGGCTTCGCGATCGAATGCCCACACCCGTTCGTGGAAAGGGGCTGGCAGCAGTGTGTCCCAGCTTCGCTGCAGCGCCTCCCGCCGACGGCCCTCCGGCAGGCGAGCGATGCCATGCAAAATCTCGGCCTCATTCATCGACGTGAGGCCTGCCGTTCCCGGAGCCAGGCGATCTGCCCAGGCCAGGGTCATCCGCAACCTCAGGCGACGCTGCCACCCCTCGCCGCGCCAGGCTGACGACAACCAGTTGCTGCCGGAGACGGCCTCACGCCGATGTGTTTCTCCAGCAGCGCCAGCTTCGTGGTGGCGGCGGTGCTGTTGCCCGTGGGCGTGGCCTCCGTTCGTTATTGCCGGCAAGCCCAGCGCAGCGATCTGCTGCCCCTGGCGTTCTCGCCGCTGTTCTTCTCGGTGCAACAGGCCCTGGAGGGTGTGGTCTGGCTTGGTCTGGCGCCGGGCGGCGCCGCCGCGCTCGTGCGTCCCGCCGCGCTCGCCTATCTGTTCTTTGCCTACGCCTTCTGGCTGGCCTGGTTTTCCTGGTGTGCCCTGCGTCTGAACCAGCAGCCGCTGCCCGGTCTGCGTCACCGCCTGCTGCAGATCGCTCTGGTGCTTGGCCTGCTGGTGGGCGCCGGGCTCTGGCTGCCGCTGCTGCTGGATGGCGCTCTGATCGAGCCGGTGGTGGTGAACGGATCCCTCAACTACACCACCACCCTGCTGGCCGACCGCTGGATCAGTCTCGGTTTCGGCAGCACGCTCTACAGCATGGTGATCATCGCTCCCTTGCTGCTCAGCCGCTCGGGGCGGCTGCGTGGGTTCGCTGGATCTTTGCTAGTGCTGTTTCTGCTGTCGCACCTTTCTTTCAGCTACGCCTTCACCTCGGTGTGGTGCTTGTTCAGCGCGTTGTTGTCGGGTTCGCTCTATTGGATTCTTCGCGATCCGGAGCCTGTGGTGCTGGTGGCCTGACGACGCCCCGCTGTGCCTTGAAGCTGTGGTTCGAATCTGTGGTTCGAAGCTGTAGAGCCAAGGGGTGAACCGCCTCTGTGATCCGCCGCCATGAGTGACCCTCCCGTTCCCACCGATCCCGCCCAGCTGCGCCGCCACTACCAGCGGGCCGACCTGCGGCGGGCTGATCTGGCGGACGACCCGGTGGCGCAGTTCCGCCGCTGGTTCGATCAGGCGGTGGCCGCCGGGCTGGACGAGCCCAACGCCATGGTGCTGGGCACCAGCGATGGCGTGCGTCCCAGTGCCCGCACCGTGCTGCTCAAGGCGTTCGACGCGCGCGGCTTCGTGTTCTTCACCCACTACGACAGCCGCAAGGCCACCGAGATCGCCGCTCACCCGCAGGTGAGCCTGCTGTTTCCCTGGTACGGGCTGGAGCGGCAAGTGGCGATCCTGGGCCTGGCCGAGCGGATCAGCACGGCCGAATCGCTCGCCTATTTCCTCTCACGGCCGCTCGGCAGCCGGTTGGGGGCGTGGGTGTCGCAGCAGAGCGCCGTGATCAGCTCGCGCTCGCTGCTGGAAGCGCAATGGGAGGCGATGCAACGCCGCTTCGCCGGTGGGGACGTGCCGTTGCCGCCGGCCTGGGGCGGCCTGCGGGTGGTGCCGGCCGAATTCGAGTTCTGGCAGGGCCGGCCCAACCGTCTGCACGATCGCTTCCGCTACCGGCGGGCGGGGGAAGGCGGCGGGGCAGAGGCGAGCGGTGGTGGCGCGAGCAGCAGCGCCTGGCTGATCGAGCGGCTGGCGCCCTGAGCCCAACCCCCGGCCCCGGCCCGGCACTCACCTTTCGTGATCCGCAGGGCCGCTGGCGATTCACGGCGCCCGATCGTGGCCATGGTGCAGAGGACGCCGCAGTTGCGGAGTCCGTCTGTTCCACCGCCCAGGTTCGATGCCCTTCGCGCTCAACTTTGTTCACCCCGTGCTGATGTGGGGGCTCCTGGGTCTGATGCTCTACTCGGGCTATCTCGGCTTCAAGGCCAGCTTGATCCGCAAGGCCAGCCCGGAAGACCGCAAGGCCATGCTGCAGGAGCATTACGGCGCGCGGCACGCCCGGCTCGGCCCGGTGATCCTGGGGGTCACCCTGCTGGGCGCCCTCGGTGGCATGGGCGTCACTTTCCTCAAGCACGGCAAGCTCCTGATCGGTCCGCACCTGTTCGTCGGCCTTGCTGTGGCGGCGCTCGTGATCGTCACCGCCTCACTCGGCCCCTCCCTGCAGAAAGGCAAGGACTGGGCCCGCACCCTGCACGTGGCCACCAACGGCCTCGTGCTCACCCTGTTCGGCTGGCAGGCCATCAGCGGCATCGCCATCGTGCAGAAGCTGCTCAGCTCCGCCCCCGCGCTTGCCCCTGTCGTGAGCTGATGGCAGTGCTTCGTTCCTTGGCTTGGCTTGCGTGGTTGACCACCGGGCTCAGCCTTGCCGTCTGCCTGCTGCTGGGCCCAGGCGCTGCGTTTGCCGACGTGGTGGCGGAGCCTGATGCGGTGGAGGTCTCGGCACCGATGGTGGCCTCAGTACCGGTGGAGCTGGCCGTGGATCGGTGTCTCGACTCCCTGCCCGCCGATGTGCTGGCCATCGGTTCAGTCGAGGGCCTGAATGCTCGGATCGCGAGTCGGAATGCCCTGCTGGTGGATCTGTGCAGCCCCGCCGACTACCGCCGGGGACACATCCCCGCCGCGATCAACCTGCCGCTCCAGGATCTCGCCCACCACTTGGAGGCCATTCCCCGCGATCGCGACGTGGTGCTCTACTGCGCCACCGGCTATCGCTCGGCGCTCGGGGTGATGACCCTGCAGCTGCACGGCTACCCACGCGTGCGGGGGTTTGCGCCAGGTTTCGCCGGCTGGATGGCGGCAGACCAGCCGGTGGCCTGAATGCCACCGGCCGGCGCTCCACGCCATTCATGCCTGTGGGTCGGTACCGGGACGGGGTACTGATCCCATGGCGTGCAGGGTCATCGCCTGCTCCGGCGTGAGATCGAAGCCAAACGCTCCGGCGGTAGTGGGCACCGTCAGATGGAGCGGCAGCGCTTCACTCGGACGGGGCATCAGGGCATCGAGATCGAACTGGGCCGATCCGGCTGGCACCGCGGCTTCGCCTCTCTGCACCAGCTCTTCACTGCGGTTGGGCAGGCTCCATTCCTGGCCGAGGGAGTCGGTCAACACCAGCTGGTGGGTGTGATCCAGCCTGGTCTGGCCGTCCACCGCATTGAGGCGGAGGCGCAGGCCCGAGGGATACTCCGGGAACGGCTGCTCGAACACCTTGGCGGCAAGGCGATGGCCGGCTCCGTCGCTGAGCGACCAGCTGTCTGCAGCCAGTGCCGGTGAGCTGCCCAGCAGCAGACTCATCACAAGCGCAAGCAGAAGAAGTGGCAGCAGCGGAACCAGCGCATGGGGCTGGACTGGCAGTGCCGACGAGCTGGGCGCAGTGTGGCCGGGAGAAGGCGGCAGCCGAAGGAAGGGTTTCATGGTGGGACACCTGCAATGACTCTATAACGCTAGCGAGATGTTTTGGGAGTGGTCGCAAGCCCCCTTCCCTTCTCGTTCTCTGGCTGCTTCCCAGTCGGCTCCCAGTGCCGTCGGTCGGCGCAGCATGCGTCTGAACGCATCGGTTCGTGCGTCCCAGCGAGCAGGTGGCGGTGTTCGACGTGCGTGAGCCAGGGGTCGAGCCCCGCCGCGAGGAGATCCGCTTCGACCTGCTGCATGTGGTGCCACCGATGGCGGCGCCGGATGTGGTGGCCCACAGCCCCTTGGCGATCGATGGTCCTGGCGGCTGGGTGGAAGTGAACAAGGACACCTGCCAGCACAAGCGCTTTGCCGATGTGTTCGCTCTCGGCGATGTGAGCTCACTGCCAACGTCGAAAAGCCTGGCCGCCATCCGGGGTCAGGCACCGGTGCTGGTGGCGAACCTGCTGGCTCAGCTCGATCAACGCCCCCTGCTGGCCCATTACGACGGCTACACCGCCTGCCCCTTGATCACCAGTTTCCACAGCGTGGTGATGGCGGAGTTCAACTACGAGCTGCAGCCGGTCAGTTCCTTCCTGGTGGATCCCACCAAGGAGCGCTGGAGCATGTTTCTGGTGGAAACCCGTGTGTTTCCCTGGGTGTACTGGCACCGGGTGCTCAAGGGCCGCCTGCATGAGAGCCGCTTCCTCAAGCCGTTCGCCCCGCTGGTGCGCGCGCTGGGGCTGGCATTCAAACAGCCGTGATCACACCGTGACGGTGGCTGATTTGCCAGGGTTTTGATAGAACGAGAGTGAAGTGAAAAGCATCAGGGTTTAGGCCTTCAGATAGAGCAGTCGCGCGCGATCAATCACGAGTTCAAGTGCCTCGCTCTGGCCATCAAGTTCAGCCCATTCCCACTCACGTAATTCCACGTGTAGCTCATTGGCTCCCTCTGCGATCTGCACATACACACTGACCTGGAGGGCACCCCGACTGATCTTGACCACACGACAAGGACGAACGATCCGTGCTTGTGAGGCCGATGTTGTGCCAGCGGGAGCCAGGCGCAAGTGATTGGCTCGCAGGCCAATCCAATCGCTTCGCTGCTTGTGCCCCATCGACTGGCCATCCACGAGGAGTCCCCAGCGGGTCGCCAGGCACTGGTGAGCAGACACCCAGGTGATCGGGCTGAGGTTCTTGCAGCCTGTGAGCCGGGCCACGATCAGTTGTTCAGGCTGGGAAAACAAACACTGTGTGGCGCCCTGAGCCACCAGCCGTCCGCCCTCCAGCACCAGCAATTCATCACTCAGGCGAAACGCTTCATCGATATCGTGCGTCACCATCAGGATGGGCGTACCTGAGCTCCGTTGTAGATCATCCATCCACTGCTGCAGCCGGCGGCGACGAAAGCTGTCCTGAGAGCTGAACGGTTCATCCAGAAGCAGCAGATCGGGTTGCACCGCCAGCGCCCGCGCTACAGCAACGCGCTGACATTGCCCGCCGGAAAGCTGATGCGGGAAGTGAGAGGCATGCTCCTGCAGACCGACGGCGGCCAGCAGCTTGGCCACCCGTTCGCGGCGCTGTTCTCGCGGGAGTCGATCCAGTCCGAACGCCACGTTGTCGGCCACACGCAGGTGAGGGAACAGGGCGTGTTGCTGAAACACCATGGCGATCCGCCGGAGATGCGGTTCGACCCAGACGCCCCGATCGGTGTCGCAGAGCAGCCGCTGCCCGAGCTGGATGCGGCAACCCTGAGGCCGCTCAAGCCCGGCGATGCAGCGGAGCAGCAGGCTCTTGCCCGCTCCAGATGATCCCAGCACGGCCTGTCGTGCCGCCTGGCTCTTCCAGTTCATCCTCAGGTGAAAGGAGCCGCGTTGCAGCTGGATGGCCACCTGCATCTGTGTCACGACGCGTGGACGGAGCTGGCCGATCGGTTCTATCGGTACCCATCCGTCCTCATCGACAGCGCCAGTGGTGAGACGTTGCGAGGTAGCGGTGGTTGAGCGGCTGCGGTTGAGCCATCCCACCAGCATCAGGCAGCTGCCGTTGAGCAGTAGCACCACGGCTGTAAGCCGCCAGGCCAGCGTGAGATCGCCACCTTCTACAGCGCTGTAAATCGCCAACGGCAATGTCTGCGTGCGGCCGGGAATGTTGCCTGCCAGCATCATCGTTGTGCCGAATTCGCCCAGCGCCCGTGCAAAGCTCAGGCTCACACCCGCAAGCAGGCCTGGACGAATCAAGGGCACGGTGACTCTCCAGAACGTCCGCAGCGGGCTGCAGCCAAGCCCGAGCGCCACCGCTTCCAATGCCGGATCGAGCTGTTCCAGAGCGGCAAGTGTGCTGCGGTACATCAGCGGGAATGCCACCACTGCCGCACTGATCACAGTGGCTGTCCAGCTGAAGACAATCGTGATGCCCATCCGCTCCAGCGGTTCCCCCAGAGGACCCAGCGGCCCCAGCAGCTGCAGCAGCAGAAAGCCAAGCACCGTGGGCGGCATCACCAGAGGTGAGAGCAGCAGCAGGTCAGCGGCAGCGCGTCGTTGGCCCCGCCATCCCCGCAGGAACAAGGCAGCGGCAATCGCAGGCGGGCTGAGCAACAGCACCGCGAATGCAGCGGCGCGGAATGACAGCAGCAGCGGTGACAGGAGGCTTGCGGGAGGAGGGATCAGCGTGCTGGAGGCAAGGGGGAGAAGCCGGCGCGGATGAAGGCGCTGCGGGCTGCAGGACTTTGCAATCCATCCAGATAGGCCCTGGCCAAAGCCGGTTGTCGACTGCGGCGGATCACGGCCCCGCTGTAAAGGATCGGGGTGTGACTGGCTGCTGATGCCGTGGCTGCAATCCGCAGGTTGCTGACGCCATAGGTATCGCTGCGGTAGACAAAGCCAGCATCAGCACTCCCACTAGCAACGGCGGCGGCGACGGCTCGTACCGAGCTGAGCGGAACCAACTTGGGCTGCAATGCCGTGAGCAGCTTGTAATGGCGCAAGGCCTGCCTGGCGTACTCTCCGGCCGGCACAGCAGCGTCCCCGATGGCGATGCGGCGGATGCGGGGACTCTCCAGGTCGGTGAATCCCACCACCCCCCTGCGTTGGGCAGGCACCACCAGCACCAGTTGGTTGCTGATCAGGTTGCGGCGGGTTCCAGGCAGGAGCAGCTTGGCTTGTTCCAATGCGTCCATCTGCCTGGTTCCCGCAGAGAGGAACACATCGACAGGGGCTCCTTGTTCGATCTGGCGTTGCAGCGAGCCTGAGGCCCCGAGGTTGAACTGGGGTGGAGGGACACGCTTGCTGCGCGAAAACGAGGGTGCAAGCCCCTGGAGAACATCAGTGAGGCTGATGGCGGCACTCACCAGCAGGGGCTGCGCTGCCGGGCCCTTCTGAGCAGCGACGGGCCGCTGCGTGCTCAGCAGCAGGGCCAGGCCTGCAATCCCCAAGGAGCCACTGATCTTCCAGAACAGACGCTTCAGCGGTATCTGACACTTCATCCAAGCATCCACAACCCGATTCAGCCTCATTGAATTCAGCTCGATTGTAATCGGCCTCACTGTATTCAGCCGAAACATAATCAATTTCCCTGTGCCTGGCCCAGCTGACTTCGGCTGCACTGGATCCTGCTCACCAAACGTCAGTCTCACAGACTATGGACTAACGGGATGTAGCCGACAAGCCAATGCCTGCAGGAGTAAAGGATCATTGATATTGGCTCTTGGCGGCTCGCACTGCACTGACGAGCCGACCCTTCCACTTCAAATCTCAATCTTGCTGCCAATGTTCGCCAGGAGAGGCAATCGTGTGGGCATCAGAACATCGGTGAAAGGGTTACTCTCTCCCATTCACTGCTGAAGCCTCTAGGGTTGGATGGTTGAACTGTCTCTCCATCGCCCTAGCCCTGCACAGCTCCACAGTTCGCGCACGCGCCCACGGTTGCGATTTATTTCTTTAGCTTTCCAGCTTTCGTCGTCGCTGGTCGTCACTGGCTGGTACCCCACCCGTTCCTGCCCATTCGTTGCAGTCCATTCGTCACAGCGCATTCGTATGGCTTGTCAAGCTTTCTCGCCGTTCGTTTTGTTCCCAACCCATGCTTGGCACTCTTGATGTCGTGACTCTGTCACGGCTCCAGTTCGCTCTGACCGCGATCTTTCACATGCTCTGGCCCGTGCTCTCCACCGGCCTGGCGATCTATCTGGTGGTGCTGGAGGCCATCTGGCTGCGCACACGCAATCCCTTGTACTACCGGCAGGCCCGCTTCTGGGCAAAGCTCTATGTGCTCAATTTCGGCATCGGTGTGGCCTCAGGCCTGCCGATGGAGTTCCAGTTCGGCACCAACTGGGCCCCGCTTTCCGAGTTCGCCGGCGACTTTTTCGGCTCGGTGCTGGGCTTCGAGGGGGCGATGGCCTTCATGCTCGAAGCCGGCTTCCTCGGGATCATGTTGTTCGGCTGGCAGAAGGTGCCACCAGTGATTCACTTCCTCTCCACCGTGATGGTGGCCTTCGGCGCGAACCTCTCAGTGTTCTGGATTCTCAGTGCCAACTCCTGGCTGCAGACTCCGTCGGGTGGCACTTTCTCCGAGGGCCATTTTCATGTGCAGAACTACTTCGCCGCCATCAACAACCCCTTCATGGTGAGGAGCGTGATTCATATGGCCCTGGCCACGGTGGAAACCTCCATGCTTGTGGTCGCCGCGATCAGTGCCTGGTCGCTGATGCGCCAGAAGGCACCGGAGTTCTTCCTGTTCTCCTTCAAGCTGGCGCTGGTGATCCTGCTGGCGGTAGCGCCGCTGCAGATCCTGGCCGGCCACGAAAGCGCCGTTCAGGTGGCCGAGCATCAGCCCACCAAGCTGGCCGCGATCGAGGCCCTCTGGGACGACCAGCCCGCCGGCAGCTCCCCTGCCTGGACCGTGCTCGCTTCCCCCGATGAGGCCAGCGGCAGCAACCGCTGGAGCCTGTCGGTGCCTGGCGCCTTCAGCTGGATCCTGGAGACGCGGCCGCAGCTCAGCCAACCGCTGCGTGGGCTCAACAGCTGGCCCGCCGACCAGCGGCCCCACATGGTGGGTCTGCTCTTCTATGCCTTCCGGGTGATGGTGGCGATCGGCCTGGCTGCTGCAGCCCTGATGGCCCTCAGCCTGCTGCTCTGGTGGCGAGGCGGCCTCAGCACCGCCAGCTTCGCCCAGTGGCCCTGGTTCAGCTGGGCCTGGATCCTTTCGGCTCCAGCCGGCTACCTGGCGATTGAATCCGGGTGGGTGGTGCGTTGCGTGGGCCGCCAGCCCTGGACGGTCTACGGCCAGCTGCGGACCGCCGATGCCGCCTCGGTGCTGCCGGTGGGCGAGGTCCTCACCAGCTTGAGTGTGTTCGCTGTGCTTTACACGGTGTTGCTGGTCTTCGCGTTGTATTTCGGCTCCCGGATCATCGCCAAGGGGCCGAACCTCACCCTTGAGCCGCCCTCTGGTCCTGCCACCGCCGCAATTCTTTCCGACCCATCAGCAAGCACCTGACCATGGAGTTCCTCGAATGGTTCATGCCCACGGTCTGGTTTGTGATCCTGGCCCTGTTCCTGCTGCTCTATGTGATCCTCGATGGCTTTGATCTGGGGGTAGGCATCCTCTCGCTCACCTCGCCCAGCGAATCCCAGCGCACGATCCTGATGACGAGCCTCGGCAATGTGTGGGATGCCAACGAAACCTGGCTGGTGCTGATGGGCGGCGCCCTGTTCGGAGCCTTTCCCCTGGCCTATGGCACCATCCTCAAGGCCCTCTACGGCCCCATCTACCTGATGATCCTGGGGCTGATCCTTCGGGCCGTCGCCTTCGAGTTTCGCGAGAACGCCACCAACAAGCGCCCCTGGAACCTGATGTTCGGTATTGGCAGTGTGCTGGCCGCTGGCTCCCAGGGCATCTGTCTGGGCACGGTGCTCTCGGGCATCCCCACCGATGCTGCAGGCCACTTCACAGGCTCCGCCTGGATCTGGGTGAACCCCAGCAGCCTGGTGGTGGCTCTCACGCTCATCCAGGGCTACGTGCTGATCGGCTCCACCTACCTGATTCTCAAAACCAGTGGTGAGCTGCAGCGGTTGCACGTGCGCACCGCCCGCCTGGCGGCTGCCACCACCCTGGGCGGGGCCCTGTTGATCACCTTCACGGCGCCGTTCGCGTCGGAAGCACTGCGGCAGCGCCTGTTTGATCCCGCGTTCCTACCCTTCTTCGTGGTGTTGCCACTGCTGGGTGTTGCCCTGATCGTTCAACTGTTCCGCAGCCTGGCGATGCAGCAGGAGGCATGGCCCTTCGTGTATACCGTACTGTTGTTCATCCTCAGTTTCGCTGGTCTGGGGGTAATGGTATTTCCGGCGGTGATTCCGCCATCGGTCACGATCTTTCAGGCGTCGTCGTCGGTGAGTTCGATGGTGTTCATGCTCACCTTCATCGGTGTGCTGATTCCCATCATGCTCTTCTACAACATCTACAACTACATTGCCTTTCGAGGCAAGGTGAGTGCCGATTAAGGAAAACCTTTGGCCGCCAGCACGATCAATCCCCCTAGGATGTGTCGAAACCCCATATGTCTCGCCTTCGCTCGCTCCTGCTGGGGATCGCCCTTGCCCTCTGCCTGCTGATCTCGGCGCCTCAGGGCGCCGCTGCGGCCACCGCGATCGCCCCTCCGGATGCCACGGTTGCTGCAGGCGAGGCAGCTGCCATTGACTCCGCAGTGGAGCAGTACCTCTCCAACCTGCCGGGTGATTTTCACGCGATTCGATCGGTTCCAGCCCTGAAGCGCCTGCTTGCCAGCGGCAACGTGTCGCTGATTGACGTGAGGACCCCTGCTGAGTACCGGGCGGGACACATTGCCGGAGCCATCAACAGACCGTTGAACGATCTCAGCCGCCACGTGGCTGAGATTTCCCCAGAGCGAGAGGTGGTGCTCTATTGCTCCAGTGGATTTCGCTCTGCTATGGGAGTGATGGCGCTGCAGCTGGAGGGCCGCCACCAGGTGAAGGGCTTTGCACCCAGCATCGAAGGCTGGAAGGCGGCCGGTGAGCCGGTGGTGACGACAGAAGGCGCGTAGGCCTGGCGAACGTTGGCGGGGTGCTGATTGTGGGCAGCGAATTCCGCAGCTCTCACGCCGCGCGACCCTGGCTGCAACGCATCGATCCATCCGCAACGAACCACCAAGATCCAAGGCCTTTGCTTCCTTGCTGCCCACACTGAAAGAACAAGCCTCGAGGCCGATGAACCCGTCGATCAACCAGCCCCTGCGGCTGATCACCCTCTGGATCGCCTGGCTGCTGGCGATGCTCTTTCACGTGGACCTGGGCCTGATGCCCCTGTTCCACGGCCAGTCGCCGGAGATCCACAGCCATGTGCAGGAGGGGGCATTGCCCCTGCTGTTCGGGGCGATGCTCGGCTACTTCCTGCTCCCGCTGATTGCGACCGTGCTGATCGCCTACGCCGCCACCACGGTTGCTCCGGCCACGCGCTGGCGGCCCTGGCGGCGGATCCACTTCTGGTTCAGCGTCGTCTATTCGGTCACCAACGTCCCCCATCTCATCGCCGACATCCTGGTGCCCGATGCCCGCCTCGATCAGATCGTGCTGATGGTGGCCCTCACGGTCTTCGGGCTGCTGATCAACGTGGAGGGTTGGCGCTGGTGGCGGCAGACCCCGTGAATGGACTGCAGCCGGGGCGGTGCCTGCTTGGATCAAGCTCACTCAGCGGCGCGTCCAGGTACCAATGTCCACGACTGAATCGAGATCGGAGGTGTGACGATAAACAACCTGAATCAGATTGGGGTTGATGATCTTGCCATCCGTAAAGCCGTCTTCATCAACCATGTATAAGCTGGCATCGTCATACCCAAGAGTGCCGACGAACTTCTCCGTTGCGTACTTGGATTTGACTAATCCGTGGAAAACCCGACCCTGTTGCCTGGTGATTTGAGCAACTGCATTCAGATCGCTGAAATCACCATGATGGTGGGTCTTGCATCTCGATGCTTCGACTTTGCAGAGCACGGCTCCTTTCCCTTCCACTGTCCATGTGCCGATCATGCTCGGAATGACAGGTGCGGCCAAAGCAGCAGAGAAGGTTCCTGCGCAGGCAAGAGTCGCCACGCCGGCCATGGCTAGCCGTGCTGTGAGCGTCTTCGCGATGGAATGAGCGACCGCAGTATAATTCATCAGCCTTTAAGCGAACGTCTCATTTATACCCTAGCTATAGAGAACAATCACGAGCCAAGCACGCAACCTATTGACATGTGGGCAGGCAAGAGTCTTCCTGACGGGTTTACGAATCGGAGCGATTGATCCGTGCGTGCTGATGCCAGACAACAGTAAAGTATGTATTGTGCAGTCTACCCAAACGACAAGAGAGACAGCCCGATCCAACTGAATGACGGGCGAAGAAGAGGGCTCCCTGCGCAACGCCCATCCATGAGAGCCAGGGCTACCGCCAGTCGAGGCCTGGCAGAAAGGGAACGATCGCCGGGGTGGAGGTCATGTAGTGGGCATAGTCGCTGTGCATGGAACACAGGCGCTGCTCCTCGCGTCGTGCCTTGAGGCTGAGCACGGTCGCCAGCGCCAGCAGCAGTCCCAGGTGCAGCAGGCTGCCGAGGGCCAGAGTCACCCCCAGGGAGCAGAGCAGCAGCGACTGGTAGAGGGGATGGCGGCACCGGCCGTAGGCCCCCTCGGTGACCAGGGGCGCCCCTGGCATCGGTTCCGGCAGCGGACTGAGACTGTCCCCGAGGTTCAAGGCCCCCTGGGCGCCGATCACCAGGCCGATCAGGAAGGTGAGCCCACCGATCAGGCGCAGCGCCAGGGGCCAGTGAATCCCCAAACCCGAGGGGGGAGGCGTTGGCGGCAGCCAGTGGGCGGCGATCAGGATCATCTGGGCCAGCACCCACCACTCGCCGTGGCGGTTGTCCCTCAGCCCCTCCCAGGAGAAGCCCCACTTCTGCATTCGTTCGTTCAGTTGGCTCAGCATGATTCGATCTCTACAAGTGAAGGGGTTGGGACAGGCTGGCGCCACAGGCCGAGCCACTCGTCGTTGCGCTTGTCCACCGACCCGGTGGCCGGCTCCCAGATCTCTGGCACCAGGCCGGCCTGCCGCAGCTGCGCATCCACCAGCTCCGGGTCACTGCCCCAGGGCGGGCCGCCTGGCTGGCGGTGGCACCAGAACAGCCCCAGCAGCCAGCCGTCAGCGCCTTCTTGGTAGCGCTGGTCCCAGCGGCTCGCGTCGGCGCTGAGGGGCTGTTTGGAGGGGCTCATGCCTCCAGCTTGCCCCGTTCAAACGCGACATGTGTTGAGCGGCATGGAGGCATTGCCGTACGGCGGGCCGACACAGCGGTTGAGCACAATCGGGGGCATGGACCTGCATGCCGACCTGAGCCAGCGCGTGGTGATCGACACCGGCGCCCTCACCTGGAGCCCATCGCCGATGGCGGGCGTGGAGCGGCGCATGCTCGATCGCGAGGGCGCAGAAGTGGCCCGGGCCACCTCGATCGTGCGCTACGCCCCGCTCAGCCGTTTTGATCGACATCACCATGGCGGCGGAGAGGAAATCCTGGTGCTGGAAGGCACCTTCTCAGATGACCAAGGCGATTACCCCGCCGGCACCTACCTGCGCAACCAGGCCGGCTCCGCCCATGCCCCGTTCAGTGAGGAGGGCTGCACGCTCCTGGTGAAGCTGCAGCAGATGCACCCGGACGATCAGCAGCGCGTGGTGATCGACACCCGCACCGCCGACTGGTTCCCGGGCTTGGTGCCGGGACTGCAGGTGCAGCCGCTGCATGCCTGGGGCTTGGAGCACGTGGCCCTGGTGCGCTGGGCGCCCGGCACGGTCTTTCAGCCCCACGGCCACCCGGGTGGAGAGGAGATCCTGGTGCTCGATGGTCTGTTTCAGGACGAGCAGGGCAGCTATCCCGCCGGCAGCTGGTTGCGCAATCCTGCTGGCAGTGCACACCAGCCCTGGAGTGAGCCGGGCTGCACCATCTGGGTGAAGACTGGCCACCTGCCGGTGACGCTTGGCCCGGATGGCTCACAAGCCTGAATTCGTGTTGAGCAGGGCTTGGCAGAGGGGGAACGGGCGGTCTCCTCAACGGAGAAGACGTCCGCGTGCATCTGGTGGCATCAGCCAGAACGGCGGCCGGTCCGAGGAGCAGGCTCAGCCATGAGCTGAAAGCCAGCTACGAATCACTCCAGATTTGGTGGGGAACTGGTCGAGCTTCGGCAGCAACGCCAGGTACCCGGCGAGAACACAGAGCATGAGAGGACGATCGAGCCAGCTGAGCCAAGGGCACCGGCAGTTCCTGGCCGGTGGCATCGAGGAACCGGGTGCGGGTCTGGACGCCTGATCTGTGAGCCCGCATTCAGCGCGTCGTTGTCACCGGGGCTCCACTTGAGGTCGCGCCTGAGCTGGCCAGAACCAGAAGATTTCTGCTAGTACAGGTGTTCGCTCTGCTGGTGTCGTTGTGGCTGCTCTCCCATCCCATTCCCGCGGCACCCTGCCGGTGCCCAGCTCAGCGGCAGACGATGGCGACGACGAGCACTGGCCCTATCTCGATGAGGAAGTGCTGGTGGCCAGCCGCAGCCGCAAGGTTTGCCTCACCTGCCACTTCTTCCGCCATCGCGCCGGGGTGAACTGCATACCGCTGCTCACCTGCCAGCTGCACCAGGGTCTGCTGGCCCATGGGGAGCACCTCACCCGCCGCTGCCAGGGTTGGACCGATGACATGACGCGCCAGCGGGGCTGGTGCCCGGAGTTGGCATGAGCAGCCGGCGCGCGGTGGTGGGCGTGATGGGCGCCGGAGAGGGCGCCTCTTCTGAGGCTGTGGCCCTGGCCGAGGAGCTGGGGGAGTGCATCAGCGCTAGGGGTTGGGTGCTGCTCACCGGTGGCCGTCCGGCGGGGGTGATGGGGGCGGCCAGCCGCGGCGCGGCGCGGGTGGACGGGCACCTGGTGGTGGGGGTGTTGCCCGATGAAGGGAAGGGTGATGAGAGGCAAAGCACGGCGGACCTGGATCTGGCCCTGTTCACCGGCATGGGCAAGGCCCGCAACGTGATCAACGTGCTCAGCGCTGATGTGGTGGTGATCTGTGGGGGCGGCGGCCCAGGCACAGCATCAGAAGCCGCCCATGCGCTCAATGCGGGCAGACCACTGATCCTGCTGGCGGTGCCGGTGCTGTGGCGGGACTTCTTCCTTTCGCTCAGCAAGGGGGTGGAGAGCGCGAGCGATGTGCAGGAATGCTGCCGGTTGATCGAGGCCCGACTCACAGAGGCATGAGTCGGCCATCATCTCGTGTCCCCCTGACCCAAAGGAGGGCTGGCTGAGCGACGGCCGTCATGTGCTGCGCTTTCGCCAGACCCGCTGGGAGCGCCAGGTTCAACGGCTGGAGATCACCAGCGGGGAGTTGCTTCTAGGTGTGTAGTGCCACCAGGTTGTTCCGGCTGCAGACTTTCTCGTCACCGCGCCCGCCCCTGCTTACCTTGGCCCGATGCGTCTGCTGCACACCTCCGACTGGCATCTGGGCCGCAGCTTTCACGGGGTCTCGCTGTTGGAGGAGCAGGCGGCGGCGATCTCGCGGATCGCCGAACTGGCGCGGGAGCATGCCGTCGATGCGGTGCTGATCGCTGGCGATCTCTACGACCGTGCCATTCCTCCTGCCGAGGCGGTGGCCCTGTTCAACGACGCCCTCGCCCGGCTGAGCGCCGGTGGCACCGCCGTGGTGGCCATCGCCGGCAACCACGATTCCCATGTGCGGGTGTCGGTGTACGACCCCTTGCTCTCCGCCTTCAACATCACGGTGCGGGGCGACGTGGGCCGGGCCCAGGAGCCGGTGCTGGTGACGCCCAGGGCCGGCGGCACGCCGGTGGCTATCTATCCCCTGCCCTACCTGGAGCCGGCGGTGGTTGGGCCGGCCCTGGCCGGAGCTCCCGTGCGCCTGCGCCACGAGGAGGTGACCCGCCTGGCCATCGAGCGGATCCACGCCGACCGCCGCGAACGGCCGCCCCACCGTTCGGTGCTGGTGGCCCACACCTTCGTGGCGGGCGGCGAAACCTCGGAGTCGGAGCGGGAGCTCACCATCGGCAACGTCGACCGGGTGAGCGTGGCGGCCTTCGAGGGCTTCGATTACGTGGCCCTCGGCCACCTGCACGCCTCCCAGCAGCTGGACGGCCCCCGGATCGCCTACTCAGGCACCCCCCTGGCCTATTCCTTCTCCGAGGAGCACCACGTCAAGTCGGTGCGGATTGTGGAGCTGGCCGCCGACGGCACCCCCACCGTGCAGGTGGTGCCCCTGGAGGTGGGCCGGCCCCTGTGCACCCTGCGGGGCCCCATCGACGAGCTCTGCGGCGACCCCCGCCACGCCGCCGCCAGCGAGGCGCGGGTGCGGGCGATCCTCACCGACGACAGCCTGCCCCTGCAGGCCATGGCCCGGCTGCGGGCCCGCTTTCCCCACATCGCCGAGCTGCGCCACGAGCCGCCCGAGCTGGCCCGCGCCGGCGAGGCCGAGCGCCACCGCCAGGTGCGCCAGGCCCGCTCGCCGCTGCAGCTGGCCACCGCCTTCTTCACCGACCAGCACGGCCAGCCGCCCGGCGAGCCGGAGGCCGAGCTGCTGCGGGCGGCCCTGGCGGCGGCGGAACGGGGAGGGGAGCGGTGAAGCCGCACCGGCTCTCGATCGAGGCCTTCGGGCCCTACGCCGATCCGGTCGCGATCGACTTCGACGAGCTGGCCGCCGAGGGGCTGTTCCTGATCCACGGCACCACCGGCGCCGGCAAGACCTTCCTGCTCGATGCCCTCTGCTTCGCCCTCTATGGCGAGGTGTCCGGCGACCGCAGCGTCAAGGGGCTGCGCTCCGACCACGCCCCCCCCGGCGCCGTGCCCCGGGTGAGCCTGGAGTTCTCCTGCAGCAACGCCCGCTACCGGGTGGAGCGGGTCCCCGCCCACACGGCCCCGAAGGCCCGCGGCCAGGGCACCACCGAAAAGGCGCCCCAGGCGTTCCTGTTCCGCCTGGACGCCGGGGCACCGGAGCAGGCCGTGGCGGCGAAGACCACCGAAGTCACCCGCGAGGTGGAGCACCTGGTGGGGCTCAATGCCGCCCAGTTCCGCCAGGTGATCCTGCTGCCCCAGGGGCGCTTCGCCGAGGTGCTGCGGGCCAAGGCCGAGGAGCGCGAGGCCCTGCTCAAAACGCTCTTCGACACGGTGATCTACGAGCGGGCCGGCTGGTGGCTGGAGGAGCAGGCCCGCACGGCGCGGAATCTGGCGCTGGAGCAGGCCCGAGAGCAGGAGGTGCTGCGGCGCCGGGTGGCCGACGCCTGGGACCCCCACGCGCCCGAGCCGCCGGAGGGGGCGGAAGCGCCTCCGCCCCCCGCCGACCAGGCCGGCCTCGAAGCGCTGGTGGCGGGGATCGCCGCGGTGGTGCAGGGCACCGAGGCCGCCCTGGGGGAGGCCGCCGCCAGCCTGCTGGCGGCCCAGACGACCCTGGCGGCCCTGGCGGCGCAGGCGGACCGCTGGGACAGGCGCGCCGCCGCCAGCGCCCAACTGGGCGCGCTGGAGGCCAAACAGGAGACGGTGGCGGAGTTCCGCCAGAAGCTCAGCCAGGCGGAGCGGGCCGAAGCATTGCGCCCGAGCCTGGTGGCGGAACAGGGGGCCCGCCGCGCCGTCGCCCTGGTGGAGCAGGGGCTGCAGGAGCAGCTGCGGGCCGCGATCCAGGCCAGGGCCGGGGCGCGGGCGCTGCCGCCATCAGTGCAGGGGCTGGATCTTGCGGCCCTGCCGTCCGCCGAAGCCCTCGCCGCTGCCGGTGCAGACCTGGCCGCCCGGGGGGCGGAGGTGCGGGAGCTGGCCCGCAAAGCCGAGGAGGCCGCCCAGGCCGGGGGGG